>CAZXHL010000018.1:17557-34600 GCA_964640545.1 uncultured Bacteriovorax sp.
TGGATTGGACTGATCCTCAGTCGGTGGACTAGACTAAAGTCTCTGGTCTCGACCAAGTATCAAACATCGATTTCCACCACGGGAATGTAGTCGCACGAACCTGGGTTTGTGAACGGAAGGGTCTCATCACATGTGGGATCATCAACATTGGGACCTTCATTTGGATCATTGGGATTCTCAGGTCCACCCACAATTTCGTAGCGCACTCCGACAGCCGAGATGTTATCAATCGCAGCGCCATCTTCCATGGCTTTACTCATTTTGTTGTCCTTGAAGCCATCACGCATTTTAGCCGTCACACGAAACGTGAAGTGAGACTTGTGAGTAAATTGTGAGATATCCAAACTGATGTTGGCACGTTGCCAATCATTGGACCTATGATTTTTTCCGTTCAAACCGCTGGGCATTTCTGATCCATCGCTATTGAAGACCGCCTGCCAAGGACCGCCCTTAAGATTGGTAGCATTGAGCGTTTCGCCCACACCGCACTCAGACTTCTCCCCAGAACAAACCTCAACCTTTAGATACTCATCCACCCCATCAACAACATCTTGAGCGTCATTAAGCATAAAAGTGAGATAGTCGAAGCTGAGCTCAACTTCGCTCGCCTCAGTCAGATCAAAGGTCTGTGTGATCAGATAAATCTCATGAATAGAGTGTCCCTCTCGGCCGTAAAAATATAAAGCCTTCTCACCATCAGAAGCTTCACCAAGCACATCTGGCCCTACAATAACGGCTGCAACGTTTCTCCCCGAACTACCCACTACAGGACTCCCCCAGTCCCAAATAAAGCCTCTCCAGTGAATGGCATTTCCGGCGGCAGAAATGTTGTCTCGCTCAAAAGAATCTTGAATCAGCACCTTTGTGACTTTTGTCCTTGTGCCCGCCGTTTCAACGAACTCCTCGCTCACGACACACCCACTCGTTATCGCGACTGCGCTGAAAAGAAAAATAGATTTGAATAGGACTAAGCCCTTTAGAGTGTTTTGCAAAACACGCCTCCCTGATGATAATAATGATCTTGAGTTTTGCCCTAGAGCTTACAGGTGAAGGGCTAACGAACCTCTCCAGTATAACAGGCTATGTCCCCTAAAAAACATTAAGACTTCATGCAGATGCACAAAGCCTTAATGTTTCGGGGTCTTGTCCCCAAATCAGAAGACTAAAGATAGCCTACTGCCCAAGGTCAGAAGTCGTGATGCCTTTGTCGAGCAAAGTCTTAGGAATTCCCTTCGGAATCGCACTAAGCAATCTCTTCGTGTAATCCATCTTCGGGTTCAAGTAGATCGTTTCAGCATCGGCCATTTCAACGATCTTACCTTCGTTCATAACCATCACTTCATCCGAGATGAATTTCACGACAGCAAGGTCATGCGAGATGAAAATGTAGGTTAGATCGAGCTCATCTTGAAGATCCATCAAAAGATTCAAGATCTGAGCCTGGATAGAAACGTCGAGAGCTGAAACAGATTCATCACAAATAATGAATTCTGGATCAACGGCCAAAGCACGAGCGATACAAACCCTTTGTCTCTGTCCACCCGAGAACTCATGTGGGTAACGATTCAACACGTTTCCTGGTAATCCACAACGCTCAAGAAGTGTTGCAGCTTTTTCTAAACGCTCTTGCTTGTTGGCTCCGATATTGTGGATTTCCATCGGTTCAATAATGGCCGCACCAATCGTCATACGAGGGTTAAGTGAGGCATAGGGATCCTGGAAGATGATTTGCATGTCACGACGAAGTGCGCGCATTTCATCAGCCCCTAGACCAACGATGTCCTTGCCCTTCCAGATGATTTGACCTTCAGTAGGCTCAATCAAACGAAGGATAGTCCTACCAAGAGTTGTTTTCCCACACCCAGATTCACCCACGAGTCCAAAAGTTCGTCCTTTGCGAACCTGAAAATCAACACCATCAACAGCTTTGAAATGATCTTTTACAGTTCCAAAGATTCCGCCACGAATAGGGAAGTATTTTTTGAGACCTTTGATATCGAGAATCACTGGATTTTCAGTTTCGGAAATAGGACGTGTCGGGTTAACAAACTCGACTTTGGGAGGCGTTTTTTCTTTGCCGTCGACATCCATGTAATCACTAACCGTCACAAGACGCTTAGGGTGTTTATCAAGTGCTGGACGACAAGCCAAAAGGCCCTTCGTGTACGGGTGCTGAGGTCTCAAAAAGATTTCCTCAGTTGTATTCTTCTCAACAATATCACCACGGTACATAACAACAACTTCGTCGGCAATGTCTGCAATCACACCCAAGTCATGAGTGATGAAAAGCATGCTCATGTCGTATTGTGTTTGAAGATCGAGCATGAGATCCAAAACTTGTTTTTGAATCGTAACGTCAAGTGCTGTCGTCGGCTCGTCACAGATCAAAAGATCTGGCTCACAACCAATCGCCATAGCGATCATAATACGTTGCTTCTGTCCACCAGAGAGCTCATGCGGATAAGCGTCGATCTTCTGATGAGGAGTTGGGATACCTACTTGATTCAATAGATCTAATGTTCGCTCACGAGCTTCTTTCTGGCTCATTCCTTGGTGAAGTCTCAAAACTTCAGCGATCTGGAACCCGACTGTAAAGACTGGGTTCAAGCTCGTCATAGGTTCTTGGAAGATCATCGAGATATCGTTCCCACGAATTTTTCGCATTTCCGACTCGGAGTATTTCAACAAGTCTTTTCCTTTGTATAGGATCTGACCGTTTGTCACCTGACCTGGAGGATTAGGAATCAAGCCCATAGTCGCAAGCGATGTAACAGACTTTCCAGAGCCAGACTCGCCAACCAAACCAATGGTCTTACCCTTTGGGATATCAAAAGAAACATTTTTAAGAGCGTGCACCACTCCTTCTTTGGTTGAGAAATCAACGCAGAGGTCTTTGATGCTAAGTAAAATTTCGTTATCAGCCATTTTATTCTATCTCTTCCTTTTCGGACTCAACCATTATGTCCGAAGTTTGGGATCAAAGGCATCCCTCAACGCGTCAGTAAACAAACTAAACGCCAATACAATTGGGAACATCGCAAGTGTCGCACTTGCCAATCCCCACCAGATTCCTTGAACTAGTTCACCTGCGGCGTCACTAATCATAAGACCCCAGCTGGATCCTTCTCCGATTTCAATACCAAGACCAAGATAAGTCAGAACGACTTCGGATTTGATCGCCACAACAAAACGCAAACTAAAACCAATGATGACAATGTGAAGAACGTTCGGGAAAATGTGCTTAAAGATCCTACGAGAGTGACTCGCGCCCAAGGCTTGAGCCGCAGCCACATATTCACGGTTCTTGTGTTTGATGAACTCAGCGCGAATCAAACGAGCAAGGCCCACCCAACTCGTCATTCCGAGAGCGATACACATAGTCTCAATCCCTTTGCCCAAAGCAAAAGCGATCGAAACAAGCAAAAGAATCTCAGGAATATTACTAATCGTTGTGTAGATCCAAGTAATCAGATCATCGACCCATCCTCCAAAATAACCAGCAAGTGCCCCCATGAGGACACCAATAGGAATAGAGATTAGCGAACTGACTAGGCCCACATACAAAGCCGTGTACGCGCCTTGAACCGTCTTCTGCAATACTGAGCGGCCGAAGATGTCGAGGCCCATCCAATGAGAGAAGCCATCAACAAAACTTGGAGCCGCCTGACTAGCTCCGATGGAATCCTGCCAATTAACGGCAATGAGGTTGGAACTCGCGAGTAATGCCGTGACAATATAGGCCGCGATGACCAAAAAGCTAAACACTGCCAAATTATCCGAGAGGAGCCTACGAAGAGCATCACTCCACAAAGAATTGCCTTTTACCTTACTTGCTAAATACTTCATTTGAGTTGAACCCTTGGATCTACAACAGCATACAAAATGTCTGAGATCAGATTGAAGATAACGTAGGCAATCGTGCCCACAACCGTAAGTGCATAGATCACAGGACGATCTTCATTGCCGATCGCTTTTACGATCAAACCGCCAAGCCCCGGAATCCCGAAGAAACTCTCAAGTAGTAGAGAGCCCAAAATCAAAAAAGGAAGACTAATGATGAGGTTCGTGAGAATCGGAATTAAGGCATTTCTCAAGACGTGCTTGAATAGGATCGTGTTGGAATCCAAGCCCTTCGACTTGGCCGTTCTCACGTAGTCCTGGTAAAGCTCATCAAGGAAAATCGTTCTATAGAATCTCATCTCTGGTGCCACAGCGATCAGAATATAAATAAGCCATGGCAAGGCGAAGTAAGCCCAACGCTCAGTCAATCCAGGCTCATACCCACTAATAGGGAACCAGCCCATTTTGTAAGCTAAGAAATATTGGCCCGCCAAAATGTATACAAGAACACTGATACTTTGAGCACCAACAGCTAGAGTTACCAAACCTTTATCGATGAAGCTTCCGCGTTTGACCGCCACAAAGATCCCCAAGAGCAACGACAAACAAGTGGACATCACAAAAACTGGGAAAGTCAGAGAAAAACTCGTCCCCGCTCCGTCCGCAACCATGTCAGTAATCTTGAGATTCGTAGACCAACTACGACCAAAATCAAACTTTAGAACCTGCATGAGAAGGTCCCAGTACTGGAGATACCAAGGTTGATCGAGGCCCATCTCGGCCCGAATCGTTGCAATAGTCTCAGCAGTGGCGTGTTTACCAGCCTTCACAAGTGCAGGATCACCACCAACAAAGTTGTACAATAGAAACAACAAAAATGTTGTTCCCAGCATGATTGGAATCGCATAAAGCGCTCTTCTGACAATATAGGCAAACATCTGACTTACACCTTATTTCTCTCCACCAGAAACGACTCAGGCGCCGAAGCGCCCCAAGTCGATTCAAGGCGGTATTTATCTATTACTTAACGCCTTTTGCGCGAATCTCTTCATCAACACGCAAAAACTTAGCTACGTTTCCGCCCATGTATCCAGGCTTGTAGTTTTTGAGCCACTTGTGCTCCAAGCCGTATCCAATACGGTGACTTCCTGGAATCCACGGCATCTCTTGGACAAAAATGTCTTTCATCTTGTTGATGATTTCACGACGCTCAGGAGAGTCATACGTGAAACGCATTTGCTCAAACAATTTGTCATAAGCCGCGTTTTGGAAGTTAGCTCCGTTTGGACCTGGAGTTTGGTTTGGTCCGTATAAAAGCTGTAGGAAGTTTTCTGCATCTGGATAATCCGCTCCCCATGCAATACCCCACATTTGAGCTTTGCGCTCGTTGACCTTCGTCAAGAGCTCTGAGAACTGGTTGACGTTGATTTTGATGTTGATGCCAATGGCAGCTAATTTACGTTTTGTATTTTCTGCTGATTGACGAGCGTCGGTGCTTTTGCCGATTTCGTACTCAAGCTCAGGAACACCTTTACCACCTGGGAAGCCAGCTTCTGCCAAGAGCTTCTTAGCAGCTTCAACGTCGTACCTTTGATAAGGGTTTACGTAGTCCTTATCGTAACCAGGAATGTTTGGTGGCACTGGAGTGTGCGCAGGAATTCCGCGCCCGTTAGCGAAAATTCGGATGCTCTCTTCCTCGTCGAGAGCAAGTGAAATTGCTTGACGGAATTTAGGCCCAGCTTTCTTGATGAAAGGGTCAACCATATTGAAGGCCGTGTAAGTCACGTCTGGAGAAGGCGAAATTGTAAGGCGTACACCTTTTTCACTAAACTCTGACTTCAACTTATTGGTCGCAGGATCAATGACTGAAGAGAAGTTATCTTTAGGGATCCCTGCTCTATCAAGATTACCCGCCATGAAGTTAAGCCACATGGGCTGACTTTCGATGAAAATAAGCAATTCAACTCGGTCCATAAATGGAAGTTTTTTGCCACTGTCAGCAAGAAGCTCAGCTGCATCGCCTGCTTCAGATTCAGTTGGGTAGTTCGTGCCATGATAGTTAGGATTCTTGGTGTAAGAAATCTTAGCTTCACGCATCCACTTTTCAAGAACGTAAGGGCCAGTTCCCACGGGATTGTTAGCAAAATCTTGTCCGAGTTTTTCGACAACTTCCCTTGGAACAACCAAAGTATAGGACATCGCAAGAACGTACATCAACTGAGGGTATTTCGTCGTAAGATTGATTTCCAAAGTGTAATCGTCGATCGCCTTGAAACCTTCAGAGGTTTTGTCGTAATCGACCGTCTCTTTATCTTTGTTAGCTTCTCTCCACTCATTCAAACCTTTGATTTTTCCATCAAAGATCCAAAATCCACCCGAGTTAAGTTTAGGGTCAGCGACACGGTGGAATGTGTAAACAAAATCCTGCGCTTTGAGTTCGCGACCTTTGCCACCAGGGAAGTGCTCAGAGTCTTGAAACATGACGCCTTTCTTGATTTTGAAGGTGTATTTCATGCCATCCTCGGAAACTTTGGGGAGTTCCGCAGCAAGTAACGGCTTAAGCTCATGTGGACGTTTCAAGTATTCGTATTCAAGTAGACCTTCGTAGATCAATGACGTCGCTTCAAACGAATAAAGGTCATCAACAAGCTGAGGATCGAGAGTTTTGGCGTCCGTGCCCATTGGCAATTTTAAAACGCCTTTGTCACTTTTGCCTCCAGTACAGCCCGCAAATGCGATGGCCAGAACAAAAACGGCAAAGAAATTCATGGTTTTTTTGATGTGGTGATTAATAGACATAGGAAGGGAAAAAAACACGTTGCTACTGAGTGTGTCAATTGCGCAAATTCTTAATAATCTTGTACTTTCAATGACGCAGAGGGTCGCCAGCCAAAAAGACGGTCATCGCGGTCTGGAACTGGCTCAGCCTCCCTCCATTCAAAGGTGAAGACCCTCTGTTTGCGATTACTTAGATCGATCTTGCGAGGCAAAGTTGCCATTCCCTCGCCAACGAAATGATCGTAGGTCAAATCCCATTCGGGGGCTTGCCGCCAAAAGTCTTTATTCAAACGGCTTGCAGGTCTTTTTGAATTTGGTGCGAGGCGCGTTTGATGCCTGATCGGGAAGTAGTCTCGAGCATCGACCAAAACACGATGCCATCTTTCATGCCCCTCAATTTCGGCCGATTCTTTGTAGATCAATTCGTAGGCCATCGAGTCTTTTAAGAACGGGCAATGTTGCTGCTCCACTCCACCATCCAGCTTAGCATCTCGAATCAAGCCCGTGCGACTAAGAACGGCATCAATCACAAAAGGGTCAGGCAACGAGACGGGCAAATCACGCAAGAAAGCTTGACGACGCAGCCCCGCCCTCGCGAATTCCTTCACTGGAAGGCGCTTGACCGACTTCTTCCTCGTATCAAAAAAGTAAACCCAATCCTGATTGATTTGAAGGAGCCCCATTCGAATTCCGAGAGGACCATTGACCTCAGCTCTTAGAAAAATTGGCGTTGCAACAGCCAAGCTGAGATCAACCTTCTCTGGATTGGCGTTTGGTAGTGTTAACTGGGCTCGCCCCCTAAGCGCGATAAAAAACTGTTCTCGTCCAACGAGGGACTCAAAGATTTCGGAACATTTCGTTACAATTTTATCGGGAGCTCGACGCGGTCGCCCGGCCTGGGGAGTGGTCGTTGAGGCGCATCCGCTCATTATGAGACACACAGCGCTGATTGAAACGGCCAAAACAGGGGTTCTCAATCTTGAAGACTTGAAACAACTCAGGCGAGTCTTCTTTGATTTTGGCGATCTTCCCTTTGAGATCCTCAAGATCTTCTGGATGATCTGGCTTGAGATGTGATGCCCTAACATAATAGTCACGAGCTTCGCTCACTCTCCCTAGTTTGACAAGAACATCTCCAAGATGCGTCAAAACCACAAACTCATTTGGCGCTTTCAGAAAGGATGAAACCAAATGCTCATAGGACTCGGTGTAGCGACCTTGCCTATAGTAAACCCATCCTAAAGAATCCAAGATGTACGGGTCTTCAGGTTGTAGCTCAAGTGCTCTTTTTATGAACTTCTCAGCTTCGTCCAAATTTTTGCCTTTATCGGCCCACGTGTAACCCACATAATTCAAGGCACCTGCGTGATCTGGATTCTGCGCGATGATCTCACTCATCACGGCAATGCCCTCATCGAATTTTTTCTGCTTCTCCAAAACCATTCCCTGCAAAAACATCAAAGAAATTTCTTTCGGAAAGTCTGTCAGAGCTTCCCCAAGAACATTTGAAGCCTCATTGTAATCAGAAAGAGAGAGTTGAGCACGAACCAAGGCCTGATAAAGACCAATCTTTGTTTCCGGATCTTTTTGGTCTTTGATGAAAGTCGAAATTTCCTTGAGCAATGCTGGAAGCTGATCGTCCAGCTGTAGCGCTGAAAGCAACCGCAATTTTGTGCGAGTGATCTTGAGCCAATGCTCTTTATAGAAGTCAGAATTCGAATCAATCAGACTAAGATGATGAAGAGATTCTTCAAGCCGACGATGCCCCTCTAGAGTTAGTGCGTAGTTTACCCTAGCCCAAGCGTTTTGCGGTTCAATCGAAAGGATCTGCTTAAGACTTGCTTCGACCGACGACCATTTGTCTGTCTTCATGTAGACCGACAAGAGCTTATTGTGAGCGATGAGGTCGAGTGGATCATTTTGCAGCACATTCTCATAGGCTCTTTGAGCCATATCATACTTCTCGTGAGTCAAAGCCAGCTGACCTAGCTTGCGGTGGTAAATCAAGTTCCCGGTTTCCGAGGCAAGGCGAGCGTACAACTTAATGGCTCGCTCTACTTTTCCAATCTCTTCCGAAATCAAGGCCAAGAATGTCATCGCCTGGTAGTAGTTAGGATCAATCTTCAAGGCTTTTTCAAATTCGACTTCTGCCTCTAAGAGTTTGCCCATATCAGAATAGACTCGACCTTTTTTGAAATGGGCATATTCTAAATTTGGATTGACCTTCAAAGCATTATCAAGCCGGCGAATCGCCACCCAATAGTCATCCCTCGCTACATCAATGTTGACCGCATGTGACAAAGCTTCTTCGTGGACCGGATTTTTCTTTAAAATATTTTGAAGAAGCAGCAATGCTTCGGAGCTTTGCTTCGAAAAATCCAAAAGCACCGCGTATTGCAGTTGGATGTCTTCATTTTTGGGCTCGAGTTTCTGTGCTTGAGCGATAAAACTCAAAGCCGACGTGTGGTCACCAATTGTTGCATATTCTTCCGCAAGCATGCTTAAAAGCTTTGCAGAACTTTGATCTAGTTGAACCATATTAAAAAGCAATTCACGCGCCTCTGCATGGCGCCCCACTCGCTTGAGCTCATGAAACTTCAAAAAGGCATGTGTTAGTGAAACTTGCCTGCTCGATGAGGACAGCGTGCCATCAGCGTTGAAAGCTTCTTGTCCGATAGCTTTGACGGTTTCGAGTTCTGAATAGACTGTTTGGGAAGCATCTTTCGCCGAAAAGAAACCGCTAGTCACTCCAGCCGCAACCACGCCGACAATGACAACTGAAAACAAAGATAAGCCCAATATTCCTAAGAATTTATTTGAGCTATTTTCTGACTTCAGCATCGTTAATTCCTATCGGCTCTCCCATGGGAGAACTTAAAAAGAAGTGGCCCCATACCACCCCAAGAATCATTATGACGCATTAAGTCGTCCAGTGGCCAGGATTGGATGATGAAGATTTGATGAAGCTAGGAAATGAAAGCTGCTAAATATGCGAAAGTTCGGCTTGAATCTCGGCGATGCTTGCTGCGGCTGTTCCAACCTTGGCCACAACGACACTAGAAGCTGCGACAGATAAGGCGCACGCGAGTTCGATCGGTGCTCCGGCGGCGACGAAGGCTCCCAAAACAGCGATCGTTGTATCGCCCGCACCAGTCACATCGTAGACACTTCTTGCGAGAGCGGGGAAATGCTTCGCTTGACCTTTGTCATTGAGCCACGTCATTCCATGAGAACTTCTCGTGATCAGAACATGCTCAACTTCGAGGTGCTGCTTGAGTTCTTCAGCCGCTTTTGTGATGAGGTCAGCATTCTGTCCGCGCTTTAGATCGTGGTGTTTACCGGTCAAAGACTTCAGCAAGATTTCGGCCTCGGCAACATTTGGCTTGATCATGCTCGCGCCTTTATAATATTCCGCAGGCGTTCTGCGATGTGGATCGACGATGCTAAAAACTCCGTTTTCCTTAGCGAGTTTTAGCGATTCCTTGAGAACTCTTGGCGTCATCAAACCTTTTGCATAATCCTGAATGATCAAAGTTTTGATCTTGGGCATTCTTGATTCTAGAGCTGCAAGAACGAGCGATTCAATTTTTTCACTTAGGGGAGCGTTGCTTTCGGTGTCGACCCTCAGGAGCTGATGATGGCTGCCCGCGAGAAATCTCGTTTTTAAAGTCGTTGGTCTGTCGGGATCTTGGATGAGATTGATTCGAAGAGATCCTTCAAGCGCCTGCAAATGGCGATGCAATTCTTCGCCAAGCGCATCTTGCCCGACGACACTGAAGACATGTTGATCAATTTTTAAAGCTTCTGAAAGAGCGGCGATATTGAGGGCCACGTTGGCCGCGCAACCGAGGCGGTCTTCGATTTTTTCCTGCAGCAATACCGGAACCGGCGCTTCGGGCGAAATTCTCTCTACAGCCCCGAAGATAAAACGGTCCAAGCAGAAATCACCTAGAATGCCAAAGCCCACGCGTTCACGAGATTTTTCGAGAAAGGACTTGAGCTCTTCTTTGATATCTTGGGCGACCATTCCGATAAAATAGGAGAGATCCGCGCTTTTCTCAAACTATCAAAGCACTAATTTTTTTTTTGCATGCTAGAATAGAGCTGGAGATGACAACTTCAGAGAACTCCTCCCTAGCCAGAGTTCAAAACTCAAAGGGATTCTTAAACAAAATTACCGAGCTCTTAAACCATATCGAGCCTGCCCCCAAAGAACGCCTCAGACACTTTATCGACGAAGCTCCTGAGTCACTACGTCAGGATTTTGCGCAAGCGCTGACAGACTTCATTCTGGAGTGCGATTTTGCCCCAGCCCTAATTCGCTCTGGAATTTTGTCCGAACCCCATTTCAGCAAAGAGCTCTTCCACAGACTGGGACTACATTTTCTCCCCCCCCAATACCCAAGCAACGATTTTCGATTCATTGTGAACCAATGGAGAACAGAAAGTATCCACTGCGCTGGCACGATTCGGCAAATACCCCTCCCACTTATCGAGGCCTTTATTGAGTGGATGTCGCCGTCTAGCCATGAGCTAAGGCAACGAGTCCAACATAAACTCAAGGAGCCCTTACGACTATTGGGAATCCAACTAGCCCATCACGGCAGCTACTGGCCGATTCGGGAGAGACTCAAGGATAACTCCGCCCTAGTAGAAAGCTTTCTCTCAGCAGAAACTCTCATCACAGACTATGTTCGAGAGCCCTCACTCTCTAACTTTGAGGAACTAAAGCTCAAGTTAGACGCCTGCTACAAAGCTTGTTCGGAGGTTAGAAAACTCAACTCCTCAAAAGGCATCTCTATCGACCTGACTTACAAGCTTCTTATGATCAAGAGTTTATGCTCAAGAATAAGAAAGGTGGGAGGGATATATGTGAGCCTGTCTACGCAGCAAAAGATATCCGACAAAGTTGCCATTCTTCTAAAGGAGATTCTGAGTGCTGAGATCAATGCAGCACAAATCTCCAAACTTTTCTTCACTCAGCTCGAGCTGGTGTTTTATGAAATCACAGAACATACTGGCCAAGCGGGTGAGACCTACATTCAACCTCGGAGCTCAGGCTATTGGAAAATGGCTTGGAAAGGTGCCATCGGCGGACTCATCGTGGGCCTGCTATCCATCACCAAAGACTTTGTCTTAAGACTAGGCAAAGCTCCTGCTGTCGAAGCCATTCTGGTCAGCGGAGTATACGCGTCGATATTTCTGTTGATCTTTGCGGCCGGCGGAGTCCTCGCCACAAAGCAACCCGCAATGACTGCATCCAAAATTGCACAGGAAATCGACCAGATTGAAACGAAAGACAACTACCTTTGGGAATTGTCGGAACTTCTCAGATTCACCTTTCGAACACAAAGTATCGCACTCATGGCAAACACTCTCATCGCTTTTCCATTCGCCGTGGGAGTGTATTGGCTGATCTCAAAATGGGGCATGAGCACAACCGACGAAACCGCTAACTACTTTATTTCGAGTCTACATCCTTGGGAATCTTTGTCTCTCTACTATGCCGCGCTTACGGGGATCTGCCTAAGCCTTAGTGGCATCATCGCTGGTGCTAGCAAGAACTGGTTTATCTATCACAACTTACAAAATCGAATTCGAAGCCGAATGCAAAAGTATTTTGGCGCCCAGGTATCGAATCGTATTTCGAATTGGACTGAAAAAAACACTGCCAGCATTGCAGCCAATGTCAGCCTCGGTGTGATGCTCGGCTGCCTCGCCGTTGTAGGCTTTATCTTTGGCCTCCCTCTCGACGTCAGACACATTACTTTCGCAAGTGCTCAGCTAGGGAGTGCTCTAGCTCATTTCAACTTTGAGCTTTCACAAGATATCTGGATCTATTCCATCGTGGGCGTTGTCCTCATTGGCCTCGTTAACCTACTGGTTAGTTTTGGCGTCACTTTTCTCCTTGTTTTGAAATCAAGAAACGTTTCATTTGCCAATCACAGAGCCTTGCTCTGGCTCCTACTTAAGAGGTTCCTCAAGAACCCCTTGAAGTTTTTGCTACCGGTAAAATAAGCCGGTTGATTGAAAGCTACTCCGAAAGCATGAATTCCGCGCTTTTCTCCAAGGCCTAGGGCTGCTATTGCTAATAACTCATGCGGAGCGGCTTTAGCACCATTAAGAACGGCGAAAAGATGGGATACCCCTATCTGGAGGCCTATGCCTCGCTAGCACCACTTGTGGATGAAATGGTCATTGCGGTTGGTGATTGTGAGGACAATACTCGTGAGCGGCTGATCGAAGCCTCGGCCACCTGGCCCTGCCCTCTACGCATCATCGATTCGCCTTGGAATCTCAGCCAGAATCGCGGTGGCCTTGAGCTTTCGGTGCAGACGAATGTGGCACTAGAGGCGTGCCAACACGATGTTTGCGTTTACATTCAAGCCGACGAAGTCATTCATGAAGAAGACTACGACTATTTCATTATGGATTTAGTGCGCTTCGAAGAGGACGACAGTGTTTCAGGGCTTGCGTTTCATTGGGTGCATTTCTACGGAGATTTTCATACGGTGGTCTATTCCAAAGAGTGGTATCGCAGAGAGATGCGCGCTGTGAAGCGCTCGCACGGGATGCGAAGTTTTAGCGATGCGCAGGGTTTTCGAATTTTGCTGGATGAGAAAGGAGCTTCGGTTGCTTCGGATTTCTCTAGCATTCGTGATCTTGACGTTATTGACCCCAAAAGTGGTCGATGGGCAAAGCCAGCAGCTGCATTGTCTCGTGGAAGATATTTTCACTACGGCTGGGTGAAAGCGCCTCAGCAAATGGCCTCAAAGGCCGAAGAGCTTCACCGCTATTGGCACGGGAATGCGAAAGACGGACTCGTTACAGCCGACAATGTCTTTCCACATATCTTTGGAATGAAAGAATTCCAACGCTCCCACCCCCAACTCATCATGCCACGCCTCAGTCGCTTCGAAGCTGTTGCGGGAGACTCGACTCCTTTCTTTTTGCGCCCCATCCCCTTCGAAAAAAAGCACCTTCGCCTACGCGCCGACGATTGGCTCGAAGTCCTGACGGATATTCGCGTGGGTGAGTTTAAGAATTACGCTTCGTTGAAGAAGTATTGAATTGGTTTGGAGGGAAAAACGATGGAAGACTTTCAAGTTATTTTGGCCGCAATCACAAGCATCATCTTGTTTGTTTTTGGTCTTGAAAACTTCTCAAAAGAAGTCCAGAGAATCACTGGAGAAAAATTTCGAAAATTCTTGGCACGCGCGACTAGGTTCTCAGGAGTAGGGCTTCTTATCGGAGCGGTTGTTACTGCCTTCATTCAATCCAGCTCTGCCACCTCTGTCATCGCGATTAGCCTGGTGAATGCTGGAGTCCTTTCCTTCAAAAATAGTGTCGGAATTATATTTGGAGCCAATATCGGCACAACCATAACGGCCCAGCTAGTAGCGTTTAAGCTCACAGCCTTTGCTCCTGTCTTCATTATTCTTGGGTTTCTCCTATCTTTTATTAAGTCAAAATATTCCATTTTTGCTAAGTCACTTTTCTATTTCGGCTTTGTATTTTTCACACTTAACCTTATCTCCGCAACTTTGGCTCCGCTGCAAAACGATGAGCGGCTAGTGCAATTTCTAATGCAGCCCCAAAACGCGTTCTTAGCCGTTTTAACCGGAGCTATTATCACAGCGGTTGTGCAGTCTAGCTCTGTCACCACCGGTCTTGCCATTATTTTTACCCAGCAAGGGATTTTGAGCTTAGAAAACGCCATTCCCATCCTAATGGGTGCAAACATCGGAACAACGGTCACAGCATTGATCCCCATCATAAACATGGATATTGCCGCCAAGAAGACAGCGCTTGCGCATTTTCTATTCAACCTCGGAGGAGTTGTAATTTTCCTGCCCATAGTTGTTTTATGGGGGTATAAATTCTCAGAACTATCAGACGACCCGGCCATTGCTCTTGCAAATTTTCACCTTATATTTAACCTTGTTTCAAGCCTGGCTTTTCTATTAGCTTTAAAGCCGTTTGTTGCCCTCATTGAAAAAATTATGGGCGAAGGAAAAATGGACTTCCAGAGGTTCGATCTCAGCTCCATTAATGCCAAAAGCGATTTTACAGCCATTGAAAAAAAGCTTGCGGAGAATCAGCACTACGCTTTTACCTTCATCCAAGAAACCTACAATCTCGTCACACTTAGCTTGGAGACAAACTACAAAAGCATTCATGAGGCCGCTAGAAAAAGAATTGAATACTTTGAGTTTTTTAGAGGAGAACTTTTGGGTTTCTTTTCTTCGTTTATTGGCGAGCGAAGTCATGACAAAGAAATGGAGAAGATGATTGAGATCATGAATAGATATGAATACCTATTTCAAATCCATGATTCTGTTAAAGACATCACAGGCATTAAAGACTCCATTGATGAGCATTATATCGACTTAAAAAGTGATATCTTGATGATTGTTAGAGAGATCTCAAGCGAAACCTTGTCGATCTTTGACCAGGTTTCGAAAGATACGCTCCAAACGTCGGAAGAACAAGAGTTCAAGAAGAAACTTCTAGAGTTCCAAGCTGATTTAGTAAAACACAATAAGACTCTCCTCAAAATCATGTCGGAACCCGACCGAAAAGATGCCGCGACCATCTTCCACC
This sequence comes from uncultured Bacteriovorax sp., assembly GCA_964640545.1. Taxonomy (GTDB): domain Bacteria; phylum Bdellovibrionota; class UBA2428; order UBA2428; family UBA2428; genus JBGSZX01. Next base: position 32,780 of record CAZXHL010000018.1, read on the forward strand.
TCATCACCTACTCGCAAAGACTGAAGGACAAGTTGGTCCATTTCAAAGAGCTGCAGCGCTCGTAACTTCATACGAAACCCCGTCGCCTGATGAAAATGGAATTCGCGACACGATTGAATCTAGGCTGTTTAATCCAGCATAAAACATTTGATTTTTGCTAGGTATAGCAATGCTATACCTAGCAAAAATATTCGTGAGCTTTGGGGCCTGGCATATCTTTTGTATAGGAAGTGTTGATGGCATTTCGCGAGTTACTATCTTTACGTAAGGGCCTAATGATGTCACAGGAAGATTTATCATTCTATCTAGGCGTCAAAAACAGCCTCTTAATTTCCCAGTGGGAAACTGGCAGAAGGAATCCAACTGAACCGATGAAGAGATTAATTCGCTACCTCGACAACATAAACCTTAAAAAGGCGCGGGATACTTTGGTGGGAATGCAAAAACACTCCACTAAACATGCACCCATTCCACAGGCGCATCATGCCAGTAGCCGTGGGGGCGCCAGCGCTCGAAGCTTTGGACTTTGGGGGTGAGTGGGTAGATGGCCTTGACAGGTTTACCGAGGGCGTGGGCAATGTGCAAAGGGCCAGTACTTGAGGCGATGATCTTCTTTGATCTTGAGATGTGAACGATGAGATCTTTGAGGTCGGCAAAGGTCTCGATGATTTTTAGATTGGGGTGATTGGCGATACGAGATGTGGCGAGTTCACGGCCGCGCTCTTCGGAGTCATGGCCATGCAAGAGGAGGTCGACTCGAAGGCCTTGCTCCAAGAGCTTTTCGGCTTCTTCAATATAACGAATCATAGACCAATTCGCGGCGGAGTTGCCGTTTGAGACCACCATCAAGACATCGCAACCCTCATTTGCGAAAGCACCGCCCCACCCTTCGGGTAGTCGCAAAGGCGAGAGCCCCTGAAATGGAACAGCAGAAGCTGCCAGCATAGAAGTCGCGTCCGCACTTTCACTAGCCATAAGGCGCTTGAGGTAGGCATCCACAAGGTCGACATTGTAGAGCATCTCACTCTTTACGACGCGGCTGCGATTCTGAGTGATGGACCATTTGTAGGTCCAGAGGGAAGAGATTCGGCTTCGAGGCCCCAAGGTATAGGGAAACGAGACTTGGGGCTGCCTTTGAGCCTTAGACAAAAACCAGCTCAGTTCATCACAATGGAAAAGACTGATGAGCGAATTCACTTTTCGAAAACCATCTTCAGGAAAGCTAGAAGAATGCCCCTTCAAAAACCCATGGTCGGTGTAGAAATAAGCATCACAGAGCCCGTTTTCGACGGCCATTTCCCCTATCGCCGAGGCGTATTCGGAGAGGTGCAGGTAAACGGGCACTTTCACATTGCGTTTGAGATGGGCGACGGCCGGAAGCGAGAGGATCAAATCCCCTAATTTGTCGCAACGAGAAATCACAATCGCACTAGATGCCATAGCGGTTTTAGACTACCCTAGTGCGAGTAGATTGAAAATCATGCAAAAGACGGAAAATCCAAATATTGAAGCAGCGGCCCTTAGTGGCGAGCCCACCTCGAAAGAAGTCTCGACTTTTATTAAGTCTAGGCTATGGCTGCAGCGCAAATGGATCTTTGCTTCCCTCATATTTGCGGGTTTGATCGTCACGATTCAAATTCTACAAAACACTTTGGCTAAAAAATTCTTTGACCAAGGTGTTCTCCCCAAAGATGGCAAAGAACTCATCTCAATATGCATAGCCTTCGTGGTGTATTTCTTCATCGAAGGCCTTGTGACTTATTTCCACAGATATCTTTTGCGCGTAGGGGCCGAAAGCATGGTCAAAGACATGCGCAAGGA
>CAZXHL010000019.1:0-34247 GCA_964640545.1 uncultured Bacteriovorax sp.
GCAATGACAACGTGGGGAAGAGAGAGATGTTGTTTTCGATACAAATCCCCAACAAATAAGAAGACTAACGGGACTAAAGGGGACTTGCGACCCACTCTAAGAAGGCGGACAAAATCTGACCAAAATCCCATCACTCACACTCAACTTTTGCTTTCTCGAGGCGAGTTTTAAAGGCTTGGGCGTTTTCGAAACCAAATAGCTCAAGTCCTTTGCAAATTTCACCTGCTGGGTTCTGAATCAGCACTGTTGGAAGTCCGATGATGTTGTATTCGTCAATCACAGCTTCGTTGGCGGGGTTGACTTCCGTGAGGTCGTGTTGAACAAAAGACCAGTTCTCTTCCAAGAAGTAAGGAGAGATCATCGCCGATGAAAAAGTTTCTGCCTCTAACTCATAGCAAGCTGCGCACCAATCTGCCCGAAAATCGATAACACTCCAAGTGTTCTCTGGGGCGGTTGCCAACGAGTAAACAGGAAATGAGAGATGTGCCTCGGTCGGTGTTTTCAAAAGTAATTTCACTCCAGGAACAAGGAAGAACAGTGAACCTACAAGCATCAACACTGTGCCCACATGTTTGAAATATGGAGTGAATCGGCCCAGTCTAGGTTGGCTATTGAGGCCAACGAGCAAATTCGCCAATACGAAGAAGGGCAGACTCATTCCAAAACCAAAAAAAGCCAAGGCAAGGGCGCCTTGTGTATAGGCGGAGCTGGATGTGGCAAGGGCTCCGCTGAGCCAGGCCATGAGGGCAATGATCATTGGTCCCACGCACGGAGCTGCAACCACTCCGAGTCCCGCGCCCATACCAAAAGCTTGAGTGAGTCGTTTTGAGAACGGAAGAGATTCCATCCCCGTAGGCCCACTAAATATTTTTTGTAAAAATTGCGGAGCCTGAAAAGGGAGAAATCCCGAAAAGAAAACGGCAGAAATGAGAATCAAAACACCAATGCCAATGAGGAAGGTGGGAGTTTGTGTGAGGCTTCCGAATACGGCTCCCGTAGAAGCGGTGATCAAACCTACAAAAGCGTAGCTAGCTGTGAGGCCAAGGCAATAGACGAGGCTTAGTACCAATGTTCTGCCTTTGGAATCAGAGCCCCACTTGCTGAAAATTCCAATCGTAATGGGGTATAGCGGATACACGCAAGGAGTGAATGCTGTGAGGAGTCCTGCTAGCAAAAGAAGGAAAAGAGTGGAAAGACCTAAGCCCTCTGAGGCTAGAGTGTTCGAAAAATTTTGGGTTTGCCTGTCGAGCCAACTGGGACTTTGTGGTAGTTGGTTGGTACCAGCTTTGAGTTCATGTTTGACTAGGGGCAATGGGAGTTCGATGTAAGCGGGCAACAAGCAAAGTTCTTTGTCACAGGCTTGGAAGCCAACCTTGATGGGAATTTTTGATTCTGTTGCTAGTTTGGCGAGTCCTTGGCTGGGGAGTTTTGCCACAAACTGAAATAGGACTTGGCCACGATAGCCTTCCTTTAGAGTTTTGGTGATCGGATCTAAGAAGCGAATGCTTGTGGGTTCTTTTATGATTCCTAAACTCCAGCCATCGGGTGCTGTTATGGTGAACTTGTCTTTGTAGAGATTGAACCCGGGAGCTGTCTCAAGCTGAATCTCACCTTCAAGAGATCCGAAGGCGCGACCGTCTAGCTCGTTGCGAATATTATTTTTACTTAAGAAGATTTCAAAGTTAACGGCTCTACGGATCTGACTAGGGAGTGTCTCCGGTGAATATACTTTTGCGGCCTGAGTAGCCGGCGCAAGCATCGTTGCGAAAACAAAACACAACATCGTAAGAAAGCGCCCCAAGGGTACAAGGCAAGCGGTAAAAGTGACCCGGCACCTTTTCATTTGGTCTCCAGCAATTTGGACTGAGTGATTTCTTGAAAGTGGTCGAAGCTTAAATGCTCGACAGAGTTGGTCTCGCACCATTTTTGAAAGCCATCAGTGGCTGCAATTTTGTCGACTTTGCCGGCAAAGCTTCTATCGCTAGATCCATTCCCGATGGCAAGTATGCGAGCGTTGGGCGCATGTTCGTCTTTCATCTTCATAGACCAAGCTCCTTTGTCCATAGGGTAGGGAGAGTCTGCGGGGCTCCAGGGCGGCGAAAGCGCTTCAATCGTCTCACCTTTAAATTGAGCTCTGTTGGATTCGATAGCGAAGATCGCGCTTCTAGCTAATGTGCTTAGCTCGTGATCAATGACGGATTCGATATAGGTTTCGATTCCGCAGCTCGCAATAAACACTGGAATGCGAAGCTTGGCGCAATATTCAAAAAAATCATTACAGCCAGGCCTTAGTCCGCTCCATTTGAGCGCTTCAGTTTTCATCTGTACTTGGCCCATGGGGAAATGATTCCACATCAGGGCCTGTAGTTCTTTGAGCGAGATTTTTCCCGCACGATAATCTGATTGGAGTTGTGTGAATTCGTTTGGCTTCAGAGATTGATGGAGTTCGTTTCCAATATCTTTGGATGTGATTGTGCCATCGAAATCACAGACGACTATCCAGTCAGCCTGAGAAAGATGGGGCGACATTGCGGCTTAGCCGTCCTCGCCAATGGCTTCAACAGGACAAGACTCGAGAGCTTCTTTGCATTGCTCGAGCTCTTCAGGGCTGTCGGGTTGCTTGTAGACGTAGCTGTAACCTTTGCTGGTTTCTTGTGTGAAGTTGTTGGGAGCTGTCTCACGGCAAACGTCGCAATCGATGCAATTGACGTCCACGTACCATTTTCCACTTACGTTCTCAGGTTGTTTTTCTGTAGGGTCAGACATATCTACTTGTTCCTATTCTTATGGCCATATAGTCAAGCACCATCTAGCTAGTTTTTTTCTAGTTCTTGGCTTGTTAAGTTTAAGTATTCTATATTCTTTTTCAGCGCAATCAAAGCCAAGATCAGGCCGATCCAGCTAAAAAGTACAAAAAGTGACGCTACGGTCACGTGAATCCACTTATCTATGGCCCCAACTTGCAGTGCGCCTCCAAAAATAAAGCCAAATAGGCCCATAAAGATCGCGAGAGTTGGGAAGGGCATGGAATAGGATTTGAGCCAGTTGGCTTTACGATAGATCTCCCAGATACGGAAGGCTTTGTCTTTGTCCTTGCTTAGGACTTCCTCAGCGCGATCTTTGATCCATATGCCTGTGCCTACAAAGTAAAATATCGTTGAGACGTGCGCAAAGAGAGCAAGAAGTGTCGCAATGCTTGCGAAAACAATGTGGGTTTGAACGTCCTGCCAAAACCAGATGGCCCCAAAAAAGCTTAGGCTCAGCAGAATACTACTGAGCCATAAGAGCACGACAAATGATTTTTCAATGATAAGCATGAAATTACTAGATAAGCATCAAATTACTAAATTAGCACCAGATTAGCATCAGGGAAGAAACACCTTCTCTGATGCTTGTTCTTGCTTTTTTTAGGGCCTAAAGGGCTTCTTCAAAGACTTCCACAGTCACCATTTTTGTGCCTTGTGGAATGTTGTCGAGTTGATCAACGCCTTTTGTAACTTTTCCAAAGACAGTGTGGACACCGTCAAGGTGTGGCTGAGGAGCCAATACGATGAAGTATTGTGATCCATTGGTGTTGCGTCCAGCGTGGGCCATAGACAATGAACCCCGAAGGTGTTTGAGGTCATTGTCTTCGTTGTCGAATTTGTAGCCTGGGCCGCCAGAACCTGTTCCAGTTGGATCTCCACCTTGAATCACAAAGTCAGGAATCACACGGTGGTAGACAACGTCATTGTAAAAATTGTTACGAGCGAGGTGCAAGAAATTACTTACAGTATAAGGAGCTTTTGCAGCATCAAATTCAAACTCGAGAGTCATCTCGTTGCTGAGCTTGAGCACGGCTGTGTATTTGTGGCCAGCTTTAGTGATTGGAGCTGGAAGTTTACGGATTTCTTTAGGGTCTTTTACGGTTGGTTCTAATTTCACTTTATTGCCTTTCTTGGCGGCTGGAGTCTTTCCGTTGTTCTTAGCATCGGATTCGGTGTTAGATTCAGCCACAACATCTTCGGTTTCAGTTTTTTCGATGTACTCCTTGATATCAGTAGGGAGAATTGTGGCAAGGTCTATTTTTACAGATGCTGGAGAATTTAGGAATTCTGCGTTTACGGGCCATAGCCCGGAGTTTGGACCAGAGTTTCTTTTTCGACCGAAAAATAGTGTTTTTGTTTGGTCTGTTTCGCCTAATTCAACAATATAGCCCGGGCTGCTAAGGCCTAGGCTTTTGGCGCTTTCTGTGTCAAAGAAATCAACGGCTCGAAGTTGAGACATGCTTTTTAGAATTTCATCAAGCTTCGCCGTTTTGACGTCGCCTTTGTGTAAAGTTTCAGATTTATCTTTGGCCAAGGTCCATTCTGCAGACCATTTCTGGCTCGCGTCCTTTTTGAACCTCAAGTCAAAAACATTTGGAATTTGGATGTTAATATTCTTAATGTCAGCCTGAGCGATGTCAGTAATTTTGGTTTCGCGGAATTTGATCAATCCGACATCAAAAGTATCTTTGAAGGAGGCTGCAACCTCATAGACTGACTTTCCGTCTTTTTTCCCAAGGTAGAAAGTTTTCTTTTGGTCTTTGTTGATCATGGAGAGATTCCAAGTTTCACTAAGCTCAGGATTGCCTTCTTTGACGAAGCTAAATCGCATGATCGGTGATTTGAGTCTGAATTCGTTCTGAGGATCTCCATCTTCAGAAACAAAATCTTGAACACTTAGTTTCTTGATGGAGTTAACGAAATTGGCGAGGTCGCTGCTTTTAAGGGCGATTTCTTTGTTCCCTACTTTTGAGCTCCAGTTGCCTTTTTCATCCTTGGTGAAGTCTAGATCATCTAAACTTTCGAACTCTTTCTTGGCAATGGCTTCGACGTGAAGCTTTTTGAACTCAGCGAGATTGAAGTTGAAAATCTTTTTATTGCGAAGTTCCTTGAGGGTTTTATCCACTCCAAATCTTAGTGATCGAGAGGTGAGGAAAATGTCGGGGTTGTCGTTCCAGCGAGCATATACGAGATAATCAACCGGTGTGTCTTTGCCCAGGCTAAGCATTTCTTTTTTGGCATCTTTGCCGTGAGAAATCTCAACAATGAATTTTGGAGGGGAAAGTTGGACGTCTTGGACTTTTAACCCATTAACGGTGCTTTCTTTTCGGGCCGCAAGTAACGTGGAAATGATGCCATTGATTGAGTTTGAGTCGGCATCGTAGTTTTCATCGGGCGAGTCGGAGACAGTCCAAGAGTCTTTGGCATCAGCTCTTTTTTTGATCCAGAAGGTCTGGGTGCCGTTTTGGATCTTGATTTCGAAGATCTCACTTCGATCCAATCCACTAAAAAGAAGCGTCGCTTCCTCTTTTGCTTGCTCACTAGACTCAAAATAGGGGTCCAGGACGAAATAAAGCCCGACCGTGAGGGCTGCGACAATGGTCAAAACGATGGCACCTTTGAATGGGTTCTTGCGCGACATATACTACATATGGATACTCGTAAATTTCTGAGTGTCAATGTGAGGGTGAAATGATGAAAGTCTTTAAAAATATGAATCTTCCAGCTTTGTTTTGCGGTGCATTGCTTTTTGCATCAGTTCTAGCGTTCGCTAGCGACTCTAGTGATTTCGAGGGACGCTATCTACGAGAGCGAGTTGAGGAGATTGTCATGCCTGAGTCCTGCGGCAGCCCTTATCGGGAGGCTCCAGATTTTATCCAATTTTACCATGCAACTTTGCTTGTTATGGCGGCAGGGGAGTCGAATTCCCAAGAGAGACTAACTGACTTGTTTGCGGTTCTTTCGCTACGAGAAAGAATGCGTAACATCTTCCCCAACATCGGTGAAGAGAGTCCCATCGATCGACTCATCATCGCGCAACTATGTAACTTCGAGGGTATCGAAAAAGCCAAGAGATCTTCTCCAGCATTTCGTTTTGTCATAGCTCCGACATCAAATGAGCTTCACGGACATCTCGTTCAAATCGCACCTCGTTTGTATCAAGACTCTCGCAAACTGATGGTTGAAGCCTTGGCCGCTCAGGCCAAAGAACGCAAGAAGTTTGTTGACCTGGAGCGTCAATGGGGTCGCATTCAGAAGTTGAAGTCTCTAGGAGAAGATAAGATTAAAAATCTCTTCGATGAGTCGTCTTTTTGACCCTTCTTGGTGCACTTTTTTGTTTTGATGCGAAGCAAGAACAGTTAGAGTAGTTTTGTGGTGGGGAAAAACTGGTATTTATTGCGCAAGCATCGGGTTGAGGGACCTTTAAAAGTAGAAGAGCTTAAGGCCATGGCTGCTTCTGGGCATATTAGTCCTGATGATTACGTCATTGAAAGTTCTGATTATAAGCAAGGCAATTTGGTCTACAAAAAGGTCATGGTTTTGCTTGATGTTACTGATTTTAAAAATGGACTTGAGAAACCAAACGGAGCTCCCGTTGAAGCGCCAAGATCACTAGAGAGCAAGACCGGCGATTCTAGTTCGGTCGCCTCTCAGCAAGATTCGATATCCTACAATAATGCCAATCATGAAGTGGTTTCTGATTTGGATTCTCTGACTTCAAGTATGACATTTGGAAAAGTGGCAAGTTTCTGTGTGGCTGTGATTGTGGGGATGTGGGGTTATGACAATTATATTGGCAACACAGCACGGCCGAAACGAATTCCTGCGAATTCGGCCCAGAACAGCGGTGTCAAAACCGATGCCCATAAAGTTAAGAAAAGTGTCATTCTATCTCAACCGAAAAAAGAAGAAGTAGCCAATCAACGAGTCGAGAAGTTAATGCCAACGGAACGACCTGCACCTCGCTTGGCTCCCACGAAACGCCCTGATCCCGTCGCCTCTCGGCCAGCTCCGGCAGCGACTTCCAATCCAGCAATGGTAAGGGGGGAGAGCGCCGTTCGAGATCGAGATTCGTATGACGACCGGAGCGATGATCGTGACGAAGCCAATGATCGGGGGCTAGCCAGTGAAAGAGATGATGCGGGTTGGGAACCAGACAGCCTCGAAGGTCTAGACTTGCCTCCGGGTGAGATGATGCCTCCTCCTGAAGAATTTCAAGGAGCAGAAGATGCTGTTGTCGATGAATTTCGGGGCGAAGATTATTAATTCGAAGTGGAATTGAACTCTCGGATGAGTTCAAGTGTAAAGGAACAAAGATGTTAGAAGAAAAACAAGTTCTCAGCTCTAAACAGAGCCAATTCATTCAAGAGTCGCTGGCCTATGTTCGGGCTAAGCGAGTATTGCGTGAAGGAGAGCGAGTTTTGGTCGCTGTTTCTGGTGGGCTTGATAGCTCCGTTTTGCTTCATAGCTTGTCACGCATGTCGCGATTGTTAGGCATCCAGTTGGAAGTGGCCCACGTCGATCATCGCACTAGGGGGCAGGCTTCTGAACGCGAATCTGTTTGGGTGAAGGTGCTTGTTGAACGTCTCAACCTCAAGCTTCACGCTGTCCAAGTCGCTGCTCCTCTTAAATCCAACCAAGAAGAACTCCGAAATCTTCGGCGCCAGGCTCTCACTGAGCTCGCTGATGATTTGCAATGCTCTGTGATTGCAACCGCACATCACGCGGATGACAATGCTGAAACTTTTTTGATGAGAGTGATGTCTGGCACAGGGGTTAGCGCGCTTGCGGGCATGCAGCCAAGAGACGGTATCTGGGCAAAGCCTTTGCTTTGGTCAAGCCGATCCCAACTCGAAACTTATGCAAGGGACCATCGTCTCGCCTGGGTTGAGGATCCTTCGAACCTTCGAAGCACTTACCTCAGAAATCATATTCGAAATATTTTATTGCCTCAGGTCGAGCAGGCGAGACAGGGATCCATTCGCAATTTAGCTAAGATTGCTGAGAGGGTTCAGGAAGAGGAAAGCGATTGGGAAGAGTGGTTTGCTGGTCAAATGCAGGGACCTAAAGAAACCTTGTCGATTGCGTGGCTTGAGAGGTGGCCTGCACCACTTCAAAGAAGAGTGATGCGCTATTGGCTTAGGGAGCTTGGGTTGACGCCAAGCCCACATTTGATGGAAGCTTTGCTTCGCGGAGATGAGCTCATCCATCCAGCAGGCAGCTTCTTGCGTCGCTCTGATATGTTGGTTTTCAGCAAAGAAAATGACTTCTCAGAAGAATGGCAGACTCCGAAGGGGCTTGAGTTTTCTCGTAGGCTCTCATTGGGATCTTCACTAGCGTGGAGCTTCCTTCCTTCTGCTCCTGAGAGAAGCACTCCGCTCCCATTGTCGATTCTTGCGGGCTTTACACGTCCTGGCCAGAGATATGGTGCAGCTAGTCTTTTGTTCTCATGGGATCGAGCTCCGTGGCCTATGAATATTCGTTGCATTACAGCCACGGAACTTCAAAGGTTCACTTCGGTGTTCGACGCCTTTAGAATCCCAAAGCCGTATCGAAGCAAATGGCCTGTGCTTGTGAATCAAGAACGTGAACAAGAGGTGATTGCGATTTTTGGTCTCAAGGTGCTTGAGCCTTATGCTGCAGTTGGCGATGAACGCGCTGTGGCTATCCACCATTTTTACGACAATTAAACACTCCTGCACATTGATTGCTAGCCCTCGAATTGTGTTCTAAGCTCGACCCGATGAGATCGAGTAGTTTTCGTTCGTTTTTTGTTATTGCTTTGATGATCGCCTCCGTCCTGTTTGTGGCAAGTCAGATGCAAGTTGGCCCCAAGAAGCCCATTGAGGTGAGCTTTAGTGAATTCATGCAAAGCGTGGATGCGGATCGAATTGAATCTGTTACCTATCGCGGCTCGGATGAAATTATCGGAAAGTATAAGCCCGATTTCAAAAGTGGAAGCATGTTCACTACTGTTGGTGACACCTCCAGTGAATTCTACCTGAAGAAGCTGGAAGAAAAAGGCATCACTCCAAATTGGGAAAAAGAGCCTAAGCCAAGTTTCTTGGAAACAGCCTTGATCTCTTGGGTCCCTACTTTTTTAATTTTATTTATCTTCTTCTTGTTTATGAGGCAGCTTCAATCTGGGTCTTCCAAAGCGATGAGTTTTGGACAAAGCAAAGCAAAAGTTTACAATGGCTCTCATACCAATGTTCGTTTCAAAGACGTAGCGGGGATTGAAGAAGCCAAAGAAGAGCTTGTTGAGATTGTTGAGTTCCTAAAAAACCCTAAGAAATTTACAAAACTTGGTGGCCGTATTCCAAGAGGTGTTCTTTTGGTGGGGCCTCCTGGAACAGGGAAGACACTCCTTGCTAAAGCCATTGCCGGGGAAGCAGGTGCACCTTTTCATTCGATTTCAGGGTCTGACTTCGTGGAGATGTTTGTGGGTGTTGGTGCAAGCCGCGTTCGTTCACTTTTCGAGAGCGCGAAAAAATCTGCGCCTTGTTTGATTTTTATTGATGAGATCGATGCTGTTGGACGTCATCGCGGGGCTGGCCTCGGCGGTGGACATGATGAAAGAGAACAGACTTTGAACCAGCTTCTTGTGGAGATGGATGGATTCGAGGGTACAGAAGGTGTGATTTTGCTAGCGGCTACAAACCGTGTTGACGTATTGGATCCAGCCTTGCTGAGACCAGGACGTTTCGACCGTCGTATTCATGTGAACAAGCCAGACGTTCGTGGGCGCCAAGCCATCCTTGAAGTGCACACTCGTAAAACGCCTCTTGCCGGAGATGTGGACCTTAGTTTGATCGCTAGAGGAACTCCAGGGTTTGCGGGAGCGGACTTGGAAAACTTGGTGAATGAGGCGGCTCTTCATGCGGCAAGACGTGATCAAGACTCCGTTCACAATGAAGATTTTGAATCGGCAAAAGATAAGGTCATGATGGGCTCTGCGAGAAGAAGCATGAGCATCTCTGAAAAAGAAAAGAAACACACGGCTTACCACGAGGCGGGACATGCCATCGTTGGTCGTTTGATTGAAGGAAATGACCCTGTTCACAAGGTCACGATCATTCCTCGCGGACAAGCTTTGGGTCTTACAATGACTTTGCCTGAGGAAGATAGCTACACAATGACTAAGGCTAAATGCGAAGCCATGATTAGTTTCTTGATGGGCGGAAGAATCGCAGAAGAGATTACTTTTGGACATCTCACCAGCGGAGCTTCAAATGATATTGAACGAGCGACTCAGATTGCTCGTAAGATGGTGACGGAGTGGGGGATGAGCGAGAAGCTTGGGCCGCTAAACTTTGGTCATCACAATGACCATGTTTTCCTTGGCCGTGAAATGGGCTCTGCACCTGACTACGGAGTTGAAACTGGAAGACTGATAGACTCTGAAATCCAGCAGCTCGTAAAACAAAATTACGATCGCGCGCGTAAGGTTTTGGAAGAAAATAAAGATATTTTGGAAGCGATGTCTCTCGCTCTTATTGAAAGAGAAACCATTGATATGGCTGACATCAAGTTGTTGATGGAACGCAAAGCTCTTCCAGAGTTTGTTCCGACGATTCAGCCTAAGAGCTACTCTGATTCTAGAGATGAAGAAGAAAAGAAGGAAAGCGAGAAGGGATCGTCCGATATAGCGGGCAAGGCCATTGACCCTAGCGATCCAGTCAAAGCATAACTTTTCATGAATGTTCTGAGCGTTCTCAACCAACTGCTTACGCAGCTTCGATGGCAGGATATCATTGATATCCTGCTTGTTTATTTGATCGTCTACAGACTTCTTCTTCTGATTCGCGGGACTCGCGCAGTACAAATTCTCACAGGATTAGGTATTGTTTCTGTCTCTTTTCTTGTTAGTGATTATCTCAAACTTTATGTTTTCAACTATTTGTTGCAGCAGTTCTTTGATTATCTCTTCCTTATTGTGATCATTCTCTTTCAGGATGAGATCCGTCGTGCGCTGGCGAATGTTGGGCGTAACCCATTTTTGTCGGGTCCTTCCGCTCAAGAGAGAGCTTTCGCTGTTCTGGACGAAGTAGCGAAAGCTTCAAAGCTTTTAGCTGCTAAACGTGTTGGTGCGCTGATCGTGCTCGAGAGGCAGCATGGTCTTAAAAACTATTCTGAAGGTGCCAGTGAAATTGATGCCAAGGTATCAGCTGAACTACTCATCTCAATTTTCAACACGGCGTCGCCCATCCATGATGGCGCGGTGATCATTCAGGGCAATAAGATTTTGTCTGCTGGCGTGTTCTTTCCTCTGAATATCGAAACTGAGGTGGATCGTAATTTTGGAACCAGGCATAGGGCGGCTCTTGCCATCTCTGAAGAAACGGATGCCGTTGTTGTGGTTTGTAGTGAAGAGCGTGGAGAAATCTCAATTGTCGAGTATGGAGATATCACTCGCAATTTGAGTGTGAAAGATTTGAAAGAAAAGCTATACGCAGCGTTCGATCTTGTTGAAGAAGTTGACGTGCCATCGGAAGAAGTTTTGCCGGCTGCAAAAGCCGAGTCTACGTCGGAGGGACCGAAGTCATGACTTTTGATGCATCTAGTGCAGGTAAAGCAATTAAGGCTCTCAGGCGCACGCGTCGCGACGTTTGGCTTGTGCGGGCTGTGGCTTTGGTTATTTCTATTATTTTGTGGATGGCTGTTCTCGGTGGAGAACAAGTGGAAGTGACTAAGAATTTTAGTTTTGATTATCAACTGCCTGAGCACTTGATGATCGCGAATGCTGCACCTAGGGAGATGTCTTTCAGAGTTTCTGGCCCACAAGCCTTCATCAAAGACTTTGAAACCAGAAAGATCACGAGATCAATTGACCTCACGAAAGCACAGCAAGGCGAATATGAAGTTAGTATTTCAGAGGAGCTTTTGGATCTTCCTTTAGGATTGCATCTGATTTCGGCTCCACAAGAAAAGATCGTTGTGAAGCTTGGCAGGGCTGCTTGGAAGCGAGTTCCTATTCGTGCTGTTTTTGAGAATAAGTTGCCTGAAGGATTCAGGGTCACCAACATTACTTTAAGTCCAAGTACTTTGGAGATTCGTGGTCCAGAGTCTCGTTTGCGTAGCATTGATACACTAGCAACCGAGGGTATCGTTCTTGCGAGCGATTCTTTGGTCCAGGAATTTGATGTGAAATTAGGACTCAAGGATTATCCAGGTGTGATCTTGGATGAGCAAAACTCTGTGGTGCATGTGACGGTTCAAATTGAAGGTTCTCTAGCTAGAAGTTCGATCACCGACATTCCTGTTAGAGTAAGAGTTGTTGGTGGGGCGGGAGCTAGAACAGTAAATCTTCGCAAAACAGGCATCAATGTGACTCCTTCAAAAGTGAACTTTATGTTTGAGGGACCTGCTGATGTCATGAAGACCTTGAGGCGTGGAGACATTGATGTCTGGGCTGAAGTGTCTGAGTTGAAAGAAGGAATTCAAAGAGTTAGACTTGATTGGGGTTTGCCTCCGAAGGTTCGGGTTGTGAAACGCAGTACAGACTGGGTTGAACTCGAGATTCCGCGGCGATAAAACTACTGCGCTCCATCTGGCTCTCTGTTAGTGTAAACGCTGTTGGGTTTTGCCAATTCCTACCAAAGTTAAAGTGTAAAGAGAGAAGACATGAGCGAAAAATTATTTGGAACAGACGGAATTAGAGGCATTGCAAACAGGTATCCGATGACAGCGGAAGTCGCTCTCAAAACGGGTAGAGCGGTTGCCGCCTACTACAAAGGCAAAAGTCTACGTGTCGACAATAAGTCGATTGTCCTTATCGGAAAAGATACCCGAAGAAGTTCTTACATGATCGAACAAGCGCTAGCCGCTGGTGTGACTAGCATGGGAGCCTATGCACTTCTGGTTGGTCCAATGCCGACTCCTGGTGTGGCTTTCCTTACTCAGAACATGCGTGCTGATGCTGGGATTATGGTGAGCGCGTCTCACAACACTTACGAATACAACGGCATTAAGATTTTTGGACCAGACGGTTTTAAGCTGGATGACGATATCGAAGCTGATATTGAGCGAATGATCCTTAGTTCTGATCTCGAGGAAAGTCTTCCTACGGGATCGGCCCTTGGTCGGGCGAGACGAATTGATGATGCCATGGGAAGATACGTCGTTCATGTGAAATCTGCATTTCCTACGGATCTGAACTTGCGCGGGATGCGCATTGTATTGGATTGCGCAAATGGTGCTGCTTACAAAGTCGCACCAGTTATTTTTGAAGAACTTGGTGCTGAAGTTATGCTTATTGGTGTTGAGCCGAACGGAGTGAACATCAACAAAGAGTGTGGAGCCACTCACACACGCGCCTTAAGGGAATCCGTTGTGAAATACCGAGCGGATCTTGGAATCGCACTTGACGGCGATGCTGACAGATTGATCCTCGTTGATGATTCTGGTGCTGTTGTGGATGGCGACCAAGTGATGGCGATTCTTGCGATTGATTTGAAAGAATCAGGCAAGCTTTTGAAAGATACTTTAGTCGCCACTCCTATGAGCAACATGGGATTAGAAATTGCCTTGAAAAAGCATGGCATTGAACTAGTGCGTGCTCCAGTGGGAGATCGTTTCATTGTAGATCGTATGCGTAAAGATGGATTTAATTTAGGCGGTGAGCAGTCTGGTCATATCATTTATTTGGACAATGCCAATACAGGTGACGGGATCGTCGCTGCCCTTAGAGTCTTGGGTGTGATGAAACGAAAGGATAAGAACTTGTCAGACCTCAGAAATGTTATGACGACCTACCCGCAGGTGTTGAAGAACATTGTTGTGAAAAATAAGAAGCCTCTCGAAGATGTTCCTGCCATTCAGAAAAGTATGGATAGCATCACCACTAAGCTTGGTGAAAAGGGTCGATTACTCGTGCGATACTCCGGAACAGAACCTCTTTGCCGCGTGATGATTGAGGGCGAAGACGAAACTTTGATTCATAGCCTTGCTACTGAGTTGTGCGACGTTATCGCCACTCAGCTCAAGGTTTAGATTTTTTTCGAAAGAACTATCGCGTGGCTAAGTTTTATCCTAAAGAGACAGAGCTCATTCGAGATCTACTTGGCTCCAAAAAAAATCGACCGTTACTTGTATTGTTAGATGGTGATTTGGGGGTAGGTAAGACCACCTTCACGAAAGAATTGCTCTCGTCTTACGGCCTCTCTCCCGACGAGATTCAAAGTCCGACCTTCTTGAAGCTCTTGGAATACGATGTTCCTAAGCTGGGATTGTGTCTGCACATTGATGCATACCGAATGGAAGATTTTGAGGATTGCGCCAAGCTTTCACTGGAGTCGTATGAGGACTTTGAGCTTTGTCTCCTAGAATGGCCAGAGATCTTTACGGATTACTGGAAGCAGAACCCAGAACTTCTCAGGGTGCTTTCGTTTGGGGAAATTGTGAGGATTGGCTTTGTGCTTGATGCTGCAAGTGGGGAGCGGTCTTTGCAAATAGAAAAAGGGCTTATCCTTTAACGGATAAGCCCCTTGATACTTTTTAACTAGTAGAGAAAATTATTTCTTGCTGCCTAGGAGGCGACTCAAATCAGTCATTAAAAACGCAAGTTCTTGTCGTGTGGCCATGAGATCTTTCATCGCGCCTTCGATTTCGGATAGAGAATCTTCCAAAGCATGTAACTGAGGTGGAGGAGTAAAGTGATTCGTAGTTTGTGAAGGCTCAGGTTGGCCATCGGCATTGACGAGACGTTGAGCCTCTAGAACTACGACCGGATCTTCTGATGGCAAAAAAGCCTCGAGATCAATCATAGCGTTTCCGTAGTAGAATTTTACAACTTGGTCTTGGTCGAGATATGCAGACATTTAGCTTCCATCCTTTTCTTTCTACTTTATGTAAAAGCAGGTGTTGTGCCAGGATTTGGCAGGGGCTGGGTGCGTAAAAAGCTGATTAATTTCAAATACATATGGATATGCCTTGAAGCTCATTCCATGGCTCAAGGCACAGCAGAACACTTCACGCGGACAGAGTGTCTAAAAACTAGTCGATATTGTAGACCACGCGGAAGAAGCGCCTGTCTTCATTGCGAAATTTATCTCTAGACTTGAATAAAACGGACTTCAGGCCTCCAACACCATTTTTCAATGAGTAGGTGCCCTCGATCTCGCTCCAGTTTACGAGGTCAGTGGAGCTCTCAATATAATAGTGAACTTGGCTCATATCGTGGATCGCGAAGCTAAGTTCAATCTTCTCGTTGTTTTTGATTCGTTCGATCTTAAGCTTAGGGAGCCCTGAGCTGTTCACAGCTGGGTCAACTAGAAGTGAATATTCTTGGAGGAGGCTGAGGCCGTCCTTATCAAGATCGTTGCTGAGGTCTTGATTTAGATTCACGCCATATTGAGCAGCCCATGTTTCAATGCTTACGCCTTTGGCTGGCTTTTTGGCGTGGCTGGCTCCAGAAAACACGAGAAAAGTTAATAGCGCAGGGCGGATTAGTTTTGAGTATTTTGTCATCGACGGACGTTATGCCTGAATATGCTGCGCTGCGTCAATAGCTAAGTTTCATAAGGGTCTATTCTGGCATGGGTTGCATTGGCTCCCGTGCCCAATAGACTTGTATACGAGCACTTAGCGGTTTGTGGCTCGGGGGAAACTTTATGAACTTTGGGAAGCGGTTAGTGGCGACATTGGGTTTGTGTGGCATCTTGGCGATGTCCAGTCAGGCTACGGCTGGTGTTATGTTGGGCGGCTATAGTGGATATGGTTTTGGTGTCGCTGATGGATTGGATTTAGAACTTAATTACGGCGGAACTTTAGAGTTTAGGATTTTTCGAAAAATCACCCTCGGTGGATATCTAGACTTTCAAAAGATCAACACGGGATCTTCATTGCTTACGGCAAAATATATGATCTATGGAGGCACATTGAACTACTGGGTGTCGCCCTCATTTTACCTGGGAGCTCACGGCGGAGTTTTGAAGGCATCGATCAATGGCGTGACTGACGTTGGTTCAGACGCTGTCTTTGGCGGGCAGGCGGGCGTGGCCATTCCCTTCTCCAAAAATGTATTGCTTGGTGCAGAGGGCCGCTACGTTAGGGCGGCATCCAATTCTTCTCTCGCTTTTGCGCAGGCCTTTGGAAAATTGCTTCTTAAATTTTAAGGTTTGGTTGAAGGGAATAATTTATGAAGCAATTGAAGCCATCGATTTAAAACTTACTCCAGACCTATATCATTATCATGGATCGGTCTGGGAGCTTCATAGCTTCCAAAGAGTCGATCCCAAAAAATGAATATCGTAGCGTAGTTGGAGTTCTGCAATTGCCTGTCTCTCAGGTGGTGCACATGGTGCCGCGAGGGAGAGACAAAAATCAAAGAATAAACTTCATCAAAGAGCTTTGGGGTCTTGAAGTTGGAATGCTGATAGATGTTAAAAAGGCCGTAGGTTGTGATGAAAACAGTTACCGTCTCAACACTAAATCCAAACATCAAAATAACTAATGCCCGCAATTTATACCCAAGAAATATCTCAATAGGATGAAAGCGGTAGGCCGCTAGCGGATCCATGACCTCGGTTTGGTGGTGGAACTTGTGCCACTTCCAGAGGAAATTGAGTTTGTGATTAGCTCGATGCCAGAAATAAGAAAATAGATCTAAGCCCAAAATTACAGTTAGAAATTTAATGATAGGGGGCCGGTGGGTGGACCATTCGTTGTGATTGGCCATCTTTAGAAACGGAAGCCATTCCACTAGCTGCTCAATGAATCCCAGAGAGCTCGCGTAATAGACCTCAACGACAACGACCACAAGCATCCCAATATGAAAAAATAAGTGAGATCTTTGTGCGCTCGGCGAAAACTTTCTTATGGGAAAAAAATATTGAGCAGCGTAGAGAAATACAATTGAAACTGCAAACAGGATTAAGGTACCGGTCATGAGATGAGGGGTCCTCGCTCGCTTAGAACTCTGCGGGCCAGAATAAATCTAGAAAAGACGGTTGTGATCAGTATCGCAATCCAAATGTAGCTCAGTTCTTTGATGTGTTGAGGTAGCAAAAGGCAAAGTGAATAGTAAATACCCGTCTCTCCACCTTCCGCAAGACCGCTTGCGAGGGCTTGCTTACGATTCTGTTCGTTGGGGAGTTCGGGTTGAATCGATCCGAGGGATAGCGCTCCTGAAATGCACATAACGTATAAGAGTAGGATTGAGCACCAAACAATCCCAAGGTCGGGTCTGATGAAATTAAACGCCATGATCACGGCTGAA
Source organism: uncultured Bacteriovorax sp. (assembly GCA_964640545.1). GTDB lineage: Bacteria > Bdellovibrionota > UBA2428 > UBA2428 > UBA2428 > JBGSZX01. The sequence goes on from CAZXHL010000019.1 coordinate 17,026, forward strand.
TAAGCAAGCATGTCTGCGTTGATGTCGAGAAAAGCGCCTAAGGACGAGCTTTTGCCAAGGCGGCGTGCGAGTATGCCGTCGAGTCCATCGAGTAATCTGCCGGCCCACCATACGAACAGAGCTGTGATAAACAAGCCTTTGGTGATGAGAAGCGCGGCAGCTAGTCCAGTTAAACAAGATACAATAGTGACCACATTTGGTGTGAGTTTTAAAAGGACGAAAAGCTCGATGAGTGGCCTAGAAAAATTCTCCAATTGTTTTCGAAAAGAATTGTCGATCATCGTTTGCTAGAATACTACGATCGCCTCCATTTGTGGAAAGCTTCTACTTTTTTTAGGAGTCCTTCAGGTTTGTTTTTCTGCTTCCACTGGCCCGCTACGAATTTGTTGGCTTCAGAATGGGTAGGGTAGATGTGAATCGTGCCTAAGATTTTATTGAGGCCAATCTTGTGTTTCATTGCAGACACAAATTCAGTGATCATGTCGCCGGCATGGCTTCCGACGATAGTGGCGCCGAGGATCTTGTCTCCACCTTTTGCGCTAATAACCCGCACAAAACCCTGGTCTTCGGAATCAGCGATCGCTCGATCTAAGTCGTCAATGCCGTAGTTGGTGACATCATATTCAATGTTTTGCTCTTTCGCTTCAGTTTCCGAAATGCCTACTCTTGCCACTTCCGGATCACAAAACGTACACCAGGGGATCACTGAGTAATCGACCTTGAAGTTTGCGAGTGGAGCAAAGAGGCTGTTAACGGCTGCATACCATGCCTGGTGGGCAGCGGTATGAGTGAATTGATAGGGGCCCGCCACATCTCCACACACGAGAATGTTTGGGAACTTGGTTCGAAGAAAGGCGTCGTGCTCAACGGTTCCACGTTTTGAAATTTCAATTCCCATTTTCTCCAGGCCGAAGCCAGTGATATTGGGCTTCCTCCCCAGGGCTAAGAGGGCGGCATCGAATTCAATGGTTACACTCGCTCCCTTGAATTCACAATCCAGAAAGTTTTTGCCTTTTTCAGAATAGAATTTAGTAGCTTTATGTCCTGTCTGGATTTTCATGCCTTCAGCTTTGAAGACACTTTCAATGTGCGTTGAAACATCCGGGTCTTCTCGGAACATGAGTCTCGGTGCCATCTCTACAAGAATGACTTCGCTTCCTAATCTACCAAATGACTGCGCTAGTTCACATCCGATAGGACCGCCCCCAAGGACGAGAAGTTTCTTAGGCTGCTCTCTTAAATTCCAAATCGTATCACTTGTGTAGTGTGGGACTTGGTCAAGGCCTGGAATAGGGGGAACCAGAGGCCGAGCACCGGTAGCGATGATGATGTTTTTTGTGCTTAGTACTTTATCATTCACCTTGATGTGAAAAGGGTCAAGGATTTCAGCTTGGCCTTGAATGCACTCAACTCCAAGATTGGAGTAGCGCTCAATGGAGTCGTGCGGTTCAATTTTCTGAATCACATTTTGAACGCGGTCCATTACCTTCGCAAAATCAACCTTGGCTGACTCGCCGTCAAGACCGTATTGCGAAAGCTTAGATGTCGTATGAACTACTTTCGCACTTTTGATAAGAGCTTTGCTTGGTACACAACCTGTGTTGAGGCAGTCGCCTCCCATTTTGTGTCTTTCAATGAGGCCAACTTTGGCTTTGACCGCAGCTGCAATATATGAGGAGACTAGTCCAGCAGATCCGGCGCCAATTACGAGAAGATTGTAATCATATTTTTTGGGACGCTTATAATCTCGATAGATCTTTCGATTTTTTAGGGCATTCAAGATCCACCTAGAAATCCAAGGAAGTATTCCTAACAAAGCAAAGGCCAGTAGAAGTGATGGGGATGCAATGTCTTTGACGTTCTCAATCTGAGAAAGTTGAGTTCCGGCATTCACGTAGACAAAGGTGCCTGCGAGCATGCCAAGCTGACTGACCCAGTAGAAAGTAAAGGTTTTGATGGGCGTGATGCCCATGACTAAGTTGATTAAGAAAAACGGGACAACCGGAACTAAGCGTAGGGAAAGCAAGTAAAAGGCCCCATCTTTCTTGATGCCTGACTCTATGCTCTCAATGCGTGATGAAAACTTTTTGCTAACCCACTCGCGAAGGAAAAATCTAGAAAGCAAAAAGGCAACAGTAGCTCCAATGGTGCTCGCGAACGAAACGAGGATCAGTCCGTGCCACAATCCAAAAAGGGCTCCTCCTGCTAAGGTGATAAGTGTCGCTCCTGGAATTGAGAGGGCAGTGGCAAGAATATATCCAAACAAGTAGTAAGAAGAGCTTAGGAGCCTATTGGCGGATACGAACTCTTGTAGTTGGGATAGGTTTTCCTTAAGGTAGGTCAAGGATAGGTAATGATCTAGTCCGGCCTTTCTGGCTGCGAAGAAGGCTCCAATAACAATAAGTAGGAGAATGAGTTTAAAGTAGTTTCGACCTTGCTTCACATGTAATTTTTAAATTATAAACAAGGGCATGTCTATTCGTCGTCTGCACAATCTATCTCTCCTTTGTTCTGTTTTCCTAATCACGCCATCAGTATCAGCCGCATTTGACTACGCTGGCTATGCGTCCCTGCTAAAGGTTTTTGTTGTGAAGGATGGGGTTGAATCGAAAGTTCGCTACAAGGCTATCAAGGAGAAGCGAGAAGTTCTTGATGCCGTAAATCAGCAGTTTTCTGCCGTTTCTAAGACAGAGTTTAATTCCTGGGGTGAGAAGGATCAAATGGCTTTTCTGATGAATGCCTACAATTCCTTCACGATTCAGCTCATTGTTGATCATTATCCAGTCGAGTCTATAAAGGATATTGGAAGCTTTTTCTCGAGCCCATGGAAGAAAGAGTTCTTTGAGTTGTTTGGTAAAAAAACTTATCTGGATCAGGTAGAGCATGAATGGCTTCGAAAGAATTACAAGGAACCCAGAGTACATTTTGCAGTGAATTGTGCTTCCCTGGGGTGTCCTCCTTTGCAGGCTGTGCCCTTCGAAGGAAGAACCTTGGATGAACAACTTGAGCGCGCGGCCCGAGCCTTTGTTGGAAGTCCAGTTTTTAATCGTTACGATGCTAAGGCGAATGTTCTTCATCTTTCCTCTATTTTTAAATGGTACGGAAGTGACTTTGGTGATGAGCAGGCATTGAAAACGTTTATTGCCAAGCACCTCAACAATGGTCAGGGTGCGGAAACTTCTGCAAAAATAAAAGAAGCGTCCATTAAATATCTTGATTATGATTGGGGACTGAACCTGGTAAATTGAGCTGGGAATAGGTGTTGTTTGATAGCTTTTAAAAGACTTTTAGTTATATTTGGATTGTTTTTTTCCTTCAGTATTTATGCGATCCGCCCCGCAATGGATTTTGCCATAGAGGTTGGGGGTGACAAAGTGTTTAGCGGTGAGCTCGACACCGGTAAAACTCGCTCTTTCAGTGCGGGAAACTTGGCTCTGCTTAGTGGGGGCGGCGTTCATAATTATACTTTATTGGAGTTGCCTTGGCAGGTACGAGGGATGTTGGGATTTAAGGCCGCCGGTGTGACTGCAGGCAATGGTAGTTATGATTTCTTCAGGTGGTTTGTCGAAGTCAGTCAGTTTTATCCAGTAGAGCCATGGTCTATGATGGCCGGAGCTGGCTTGACTTACCACTTCTCGAACTCGGTAAATGCTAAGGGAGTATTGGAATCTCTTTCGACAGAAATTGATCCGAGTCTTGGCGCATTTTTCCAGGTAGACTATGTTTTTGACAAACGGAAAAACTATGTGCTGGGGGTAAAAAAGGTTCTACTTGGTCTGAGATATACCATGCAGAATTATACCCAGAAAGCTTTCAGCGTGAAGCTTGATGCCAATAGCTTTGGCGTTCATATGAATATGTTTTGGTAGTCTTTCGATCGTTTAGATGGGTGGCTAGATCCGATTTGCACCTAACCACCTTTATTGTTACATTCTTCTTGTCCACTTTATTTCCAGGGGACTATTCCCAATCGACGAGAGCCCAGAGGAGCTTCTGACTTTTCTTGTCCATCAGCTCAATGTCTTTGATCTCGTAGAGATCTCCCGACACGTCAGTAATGAGGACACGACTATTATCAAGAGCTTGTGGCCACGCGTCGAGCTTTGTGACGAACTGCCTTTCACCAACCTGAGTCGAGGCTTTCCAAACTCTCAGATCGGCTTCTTCCGTCACAGAGTGAATCGCCTTAACCTCGAGTAGGAAACGAGCCTCGCCCAAAGCGCACTTAAGAGCTTTCTTGGATGAGGCCCCCAGTTCATTCAGTTCTTGAATGTGTACAAGCTCTTCGCCTTCCTTATCGCAGATCGAAATAAAACTTTCTGGATGGGACCAAGGAAAGTTGGAAATAGCTTTCACTTGGACTCTCACGGATTTTTGAGAAAGTTCAAGGAACTGCCCATGAACCCAATGCAGTTGGAATTCTTTACTAGAATCTATCAATTCTTTTTTCATTTTCTATCCTTTCCTTAAGCTTGGATCTCTACATCGCGTTCGCTTTGAAGCTTGTAGAGCTTCTTGTAGATTCCATTTTCTTTTTCTAACAATTCATCGTGCGTTCCAATTTCAGCAATTTCACCGTCTTTGATTACAAGCAGCCTATCCGCATTTCTTAGGGTAGAGAGTCTGTGAGCAATCGCAATGGTCGTGCGTCCTTTGACAAGCACATCAAGAGCTTCTTGGATCTTGTGCTCAGTTTCTGTGTCGACTGCACTTGTTGCCTCGTCCAGAATCAGTAGCTTCGGATCCTGCAAAAGCGCCCTAGCGATGGAGACTCGTTGCCTCTCACCGCCAGACAAGGTGTGGCCTCTTTCACCAACGATCGTGTCGTAGCCATTAGGCAACTTGCGAACGAATTCGTGAACTTTTGCCGCTTTTGCTGCATCAACTACTTCCGCAAGACTAGCAGTTTTCTGGCCGTAGCGAATGTTGTCTAAGATGCTTCCGTGGAACAGATGGGGATCTTGGAGAACCATCCCCACTTGTTGTCGGTAACAACTCAGATCAATCGATCTGATGTCGTAACCGTCAATTAGGACTCGTCCTCTTGAAACGTCCCAGAATCTTGCGATCAACTGAGTCAAAGTGCTTTTCCCGCCGCCACTTGAGCCTACAAGTCCGACCATCTCGCCTGGCTTGATCTGAAAACTCACATTCTTCACAACAGACCGAAGTCCATCGTAAGAGAAGCTAACGTTGTCAAACTCCACCGAACCCTGGAGATCTTCGATCCTTTCGGGATCTTCAATCTCTTTGATCTTTGGCTGAGCATCGAGAATCTCGAAAACTCTATTGGCAGAACTCACGGCTCGATTCATCATGCGAGACATCTGTCCTATGACCTCTACAGGCTGAACGAACAATCCCGCGTAAAGTACAAAGGAAATAAATGTTCCCGGGCTTAAGCTAGATTGCGCATCCAAAAGTCTTGGTCCACCAAAGACCCACACGCCTAAGACGAGTGCGTGAATCGCAAACATCAGGCTCGGCCAGAATAAAGTCCAAGCGGCATGAATTCGTTCGGTTTCACCAAGGAATTCATTGTTTGATTTCACAAAGCGCTCCTCCTCTTCCTTCTCGCAGTTGAAAGCCTTAACGACTTTCATAGCTGGCAAGATGTCGGAAACAAGTCCCGTCATCTTGGACCATTTTCTCCAGCAACGAAGAAAGAGTCTTTGCATGCGTTCACCGTGCCAGTAGATCGCTCCAAGAAGCAGTGGAACTGGTAGACACATGATAAGTCCGAGCTTCAAATCCATGCTCACTAAAACCGTACCGATACCGACAAGCATCATCGAAGACACAAAGACTTCCACAACACCGAAGGCGATGAAGTCCCAAAGTCTATCCGTATCGGATGTGACCCGGCTCACAAGGCTTCCTGAGTTTCTAGCTCCAAAGAAGTCCATGCTCAGAGTGTGCATGTGAGCGTAGATCTCTTTGCGCAAATCACTCGCTACATACTCCCCGAGACATGACATGAACCTTAATCTCAACCAAGCGAAGAATTCTTTCATTGCGAAGGTTGCACCCACGCCAATCGTAAGAATCATCAATAGCTTTGCTGCAGACTCTGTTCCCATCTTTCCATCTTCAAAGGGCTTGATGACATCGTCGATCAATCGCCCTGTGATGTAAGACGGAATCAAAGACGCTGCTGTGAATCCCATCGCTCCAATGATGCCCCATGTGACCTGCTTCTTGTAAGGAAGAAGGTATTTGAGGAGTCTTAGGAGTACCGACTTACCTTTATTCTTTGCCGAAGCTTGAGCCTGTAAAAGAGGCTTAAGCATGGCTTCAGAATAAAGATCATCGGCATGAGCTGAGATTTTCAAGGGATCAGTTTCGTTCCATCCCAAAATATCGCTCGCCTGATTCTTTAGAATCTCCTCGCATGTGTAAACCACATGGTTCATTGCATGGCGCTGCAAGTGAGTGTAGCGAAGGCAGAGTAGGGGCTTCTTTTGAAGCTTGTCCTCAACCTTTAGTGTGCTAGAGCTCAAATGTGTTTCTTCTTCGATGTTCAAAGACTTGGAGGTAGAGATGACTTCAACGGCTTCTAAGCTGCCATCCGAATTCACCTTTACACTCGCTATCCTTTTTTCGTGAACTGCGATCCATGTCTCTGAAAGGTCCGCATAAGCATAAACTCTTGCGGGACCGTTCAGAGCACTTTCCAATTCTTTTCTAATGTGGAGTGGACAAATGCCTACTTGCTTTGTCCACTCCCACACCTGATCATCTTTTTTGTCCTTTAGTTTTCTCATTAGATGTTCCTCTCTAGTGTGTTGACGGTCGACTCGTGGAAGCCATGTGTTCGTATGTTTTCCACAAGGTGCTGTTGACCGTTATTTTTCAAGATGTGACTGCGGAGCTGAATCGAAGAATACTTCTTCAACCAGCTTTTCAATTGGAATTTCCACCGCCATCGCCACCGAAAATATTGTTGGTGATATTTTAGTTCTTTCATAAAGTCTCCAAATCGCCGTAAATCTCTGAGCAGGACCTTTGTGCACAAGGTTTGGTTTCAGTGATTTGAATTAGCGAGCTATGGCCCCTAAAGACCGGTTCTTGTTTCGGGTTTGTGAGGGTGATGAGACCAAATGAAAACGGAAAAAGCGCGATATCAACTCGCAACACTAGTTAGGTGTCGATTCATTCAATAGTTTTGATCATGGGTATGAAAAAACGTCTGACTACAAGGAGGGGAGCTCCATGTGTTTATGGTCGTTTTTTAAGTCCCGACTAAAATTTCACTCAAATCGTGCATAAAATCTATGCGCAAATGGCTGAAAGCTATCGAATGGATCTTTTTCGTATTTATTTGGAATGATCTGATTGGGTGAGGTTGCAATCTCTAAGTGGTTTCCAAATCAATTCACGTTGAATTTGGTACCCGGTTTAGAACTCATATTGTCAACTTCGAAGCGATACCCCTGAGTGATCTCCAAACGGTTTCACGTAGGAGACTTCGGAGAACAAAGCTGTATCAATCATCACACTATTCAAAGCAATATCGGCTGTGAGGCTGTCAATTGCATCGTTTGAGCTGAATTTAATTTTTAGTGTCATATCTTTCGTTCTCCTTTCAGGAAGATGTCTTCAAAATATCCGAACTGAAATAAAAGTCTACAAAAAAAGAAAAATTCTTTTAAAAAGTTTTTGACATCAAAAGAGAAAATTCAAATATCGCTAAAAAGCTTTCAAGTTTTTGGAAATAATAGATTGAATATACGACCCAGAATTAGAAGAAATACTTCTTCTAATGTTCTCTACAGGACATTCGTTTTTGATTGTGATCGAGCAAATATCGGCAAGTAAAATCAGTGCTTATCAATCTTTCATTTTGATTGTAAGTGATTTTTACTTGAGCTCCATAGGGAGTGTTGATCACATAATAAGATCGAATTTGTTTCCAAGTTTCAAAGTCGTAATAATATTCTCGAAAATCAGAAAGAGCCGTTTGAGTCGCCAGATTGAGATCGTAAGGGCTCCATCGTTCTGCAGCATAAGCGGATTGTGAGGACCAAGATATAGAAATTAAAAGAGAGCCCATGATTGAGAGGCAGCTTAGGCGGGATGAAATGAGAGGGAGAAATAGATCTGCGAAGCGTTTCTCGAAATAGCTTTGCAGGTCTCTAATGGCTTCCACATACTACTTGTCGGAATTTTGACACCTGGCCTTTAGGAGTGAAGGCTCAGTCACTTATCTGTATGATTCTAAATAGATAAGCTAGGGATCAGCGGCAAGCGCCTCTGGAATACTGCTTCCGAAGGCGGTCGATTTGGGTTCCATCAAGTGTAATGGGATCAAAGTGGCACGGGCCATAGCCATTTGAGGCTTCGATCTTCTTGAGTAAAGAATTGAACTGACCTTGGCCGTATAAGCTAACTTTTGAGAAATGTTCTTGATACTCTTGGGCTTCTTCGCCTCCGAGAGTCATAAGATTTTCGAGAGTATTAAGTTCTGAATTTTCTGACCAGTTGAAGCTACCTGTAAGAACCTTTATTCCATCAATGATCATATATTTCGTGTGGAGTTGTTTGGCTGTTTGGTAGTTCCAGTATCTTGAATAGACTTTGTATTGAACGTTAGCGCCGCGCTTTGCAAGATCTTCGTCGAGATGTTCCGTGTCGTCAGATGGCAGGGGAGAGGGGAGCTTCCAGTCGTATTCTTGCACATCAAGCACCATGTCGATTTGGACGCCGCGATCTAGGGCCTTCTTTAGTGCGAAGTAAATATCTCGTCTTCTAAAGTGTGCATTGGCGATTTGGATGCTTGCTTGGGCTTGATCAATAGCTGCAATGATGGCATTGCCTGCGACTCCATCATCAAGATCAACATTGGTGCGAAAAGACCAATCACCTCGATAGGGTTTAACGATAAAATTTTCAGAGGTGAAGACCGTGTCCACGCCACCTCTTACGAGAACGGGAGCGGTTTCGCCGACACTTGCGGGGCCCAGATAGTCCTTGGAGTGATTCCAGAGATAGTTGAATTCGGCCTGGAAGGACTTAATGCGATTAGCTTCGCCTTTAAAGACCAGAAAGTCTTCATCATATCGACTATCAGCGGAGATCGACCAATTCTGACTGCCTGTAAGCAAAGTTGAAGCCTCCACATTTGCCGTTTCTGATTCGGGACCATCAATGATACCAAACTTGTGGTGCATGATGACATTGGTGTAACGCACATCGATGCCGTGCTTCTCTAATTCGTCGGATTTCTCTTTCTGGCCATTGGCTTTGTTGAGAATGAGTCTGATACGGACGCCTTGTGCGGAGAGGGACTTGATGTCTTTGATGATCGTGGGGTGGGACAGGCTATACATCGCAATGTCGAGACGAGACTGAGCGCTATTGATTTCTGATGAAATTCGGTCCGCCACGCCACCATTGGGAGAGAAAAGCACGTCTGTTTTTGAGAGGGCAGTAGGTCCAGTCAATAAAAAGAAGAAAACGGCAAGTGAGGGGAGGAGGCAGTTCTTTTTCATGGCCCCGAGGGTAGGGGCGGAGCATAAATTCTTCAACCCCTATAAACATACTAATTTCCAAAGTTTTATTTAAGAATTTCTTATGTAAAAGGATAAATACGGCTGGACAGGCGCTCAGCTCTCAATAGATTAGTGGTAGATGACGACAGCTCCCAACATAGTGATTGCTGGTGCGAGTGGGTATATTGGTCGTGCACTCATTCCAAGGATTAAAGAAAAGTGGCCAGAGGCAAAAATATTTTGTTTGTCCCGCGCATCAAAAGAAAGCTCTGATCCACACCTGATATGGAGGGGCTGTGATCTCTTCTCTCTAAAATCCATTGAGAATGCACTGCCTGAAAGAGTCGATGCAGCCGTATATCTGGTTCATTCGATGGCGCCAACGGCAAAACTCGATCAAGGAAATTTTGCGGATTACGATCTGATCCTGGCTGATAATTTCGCCAAGGTTTTGAAAGAGCGTAAGTGTCAGCAGTTAGTATATCTCGGAGGCTTGATGCCTGAGACTGCTGAACTTTCTCTACATTTGAAAAGCCGCCATGAGGTTGAAGAAGTTTTCCATGAACGCGAACTAAAGCTCACTTGTTTTAGGGCAGGGCTGATTCTTGGAGAAGAAGGGTCGTCGGCGCAGATGCTTTTTAAGCTCGTTGAAAGACTGCCCGTCATGCTTTGTCCGGGCTGGACACAGACCCACACGACTCCCGTCGACTTGCCGGCCGTGGCAGAGGCTTTGGCGGATTCGATTCTAAAGCCAGAACACCAATCTAAAGTCTATGACTTGGCTGGATGCCCCTCTCTTACCTATGCAGACATGATGAAACAAACCGCTCAACGGATGGGAAGGAAGCGTTGGTTTGTTCCGGTGCCATTTTTTACTCCGACGCTATCCCGCTTGTGGGTGAGTCTCATTACGAATTCTCCCAAAGAGCTGGTCTATCCTTTGATTGATTCTTTGAAGCACAAGATGACAGCTCGCTCTAGTCACCTATATCCTCATTTAAAAGTATACGATAGTTACAAGGAACTTCTTGCGGGCTTAGAGATCAAGATACACAAGTCATCAAAGGTTTACTCCAAGTCTTCATCCAGGACTCAGGCTCGCAAAACCGTTCGCTCGGTGCAACGACTCCCTCTTCCCGAAGGGAAAGATTCTTTGTGGGTTAGAAAACGTTATGTGCAATGGCTTCCGAGATTTATGCGTCCTTTTATCAAGGTTCGAATTAAGGAAGACATTGTGAGCTTTTCTCTTTTGACGACAAGGTTTCCTTTGCTGGAGCTTCGTGTGAGTCCGGAGAGAAGTTCCGACGATCGGCAGCTGATGTATGTCGGTGGCGGGTTACTGGTGAAGCAAAATGATCGCGGGCGGTTAGAGTTTCGAACGATTTTAAATCGGAAGTATGTGCTGGCTGCGATTCACGATTTCGTCCCCGCACTTCCTTGGTATGTTTACCGCTTTACACAGGCCAAGATCCACCTTTGGGTCATGCATAGGTTCGGTGCGTATATGGAGAAAAAGAGATGATCGGATTGCCAAAAGAAATGAAAGAGTTTGGAGTCTGGCTTAATCCCAGGAGCCTCGCTGCTTTTAATAAGATGGAGATTTTGAGGCTGGCCAAAAACGCTTGGACTTCCATGGCTCCGACATTGTCTGATGAGCTTATGACCCATCTGTCGGAGGGCCTTCTTGAAGCCGAGGAAGACCAGGCACAATTCGCACTTAGGTTATATTTCTATCAACTAAGACTGCACCAAAGTATTAGCCTGGATCTCAGGCGATCAAGGTTTCAATATGATAAATGCTGGCGCTTCAAGGGGCAAACTTTGGCCCATGCTTTTGATGTGGATACAGTCGATGCGTTGATGGAGACTTATCGTATTTTCTATACCGAGCCCGGAGCTTCTCTGCTTCCGAGTCTAAAGAAGATGAATCTTGTTCCTGATCACTGGAGTGCAGAGCAGGAGCACGGTCTAGAAAATATTTTTGAGGCTCACTTCGATCAAGGTTCAAGTGGCAAGATGAAATTTGAATTCTCGCAGCTACTCCAATCTTTCACAAAGATTTTTCAGTTCATACATTCCAATAAAGGCAAAGTGCCCTCTGAGTTTGCGATGCTTGGAGTCTGCCTTAGTAGCTTGTATATGAACCTAGAGACTGTCAGCTGCGAGCTTGACGTTAAGGCAGCCTACCAAGTGGCTACTTCAGAATCTCTTGAGCCGCAGAGGTGAAATGTGCCCACGACTTCTTGTCAGCGTTTTCTTGGTAGCGATCCGATCCATAGACTGTGAAAGCGTGAGGCGCTCCACCAAAGCTCATCATTTCGTTAGGAACTTTGTTTTTTTCTAGTTCATTAGCGAGCGTTGCGAATTGATCCATGGTGATCGCGGTGTCTGCGCCACCGTGATATACGAGCAATTTTGCTTTGGTGTCTTTGTAGCTTTGTCCTTCGGGGGTTTCTAGTCCCCCGTGAAAAGTGGCAAAGCCTTTGAGCTTCGCTCCAGAGCGCGCCCATTCGAGGGCTGCTGCTCCACCGAAACAGTAGCCTATAGCCATCGCATTTTTGACATTAAGTCCTTCGGACTTGGCCCTGACGAGAGCATCGTTCATAAGCTTCCTCATTTTCACTCTATCTTTATAAAGCTCGCCGGTGTGTTGACGTCGGTCTTCTATTTTTTCAGGACGAACACCTTTTCCAAACAAATCGATCGCAAAAACTGAGTAGCCTAATTCACCAAGCATTTCCGATCGTTTGACTTCATATTCAGTCAATCCATCCCAATCGTGAATCAGAAAAATTGTGGGGGCTTTCTTGCCCTTGTTAACAACATAGCCTTCGTAGCTTTCTTTCCCGGATTTGTAGTCGATAGACTTGGTTTTGGCTGTGGGTGAAATCAGAGTCGCAACAACTAAACAAAAAGTAAATAATGGAGACGATGGGAAGGCTTTCGGAAATTTCATCCTCCTGATAGTAGGGATACGTCTTAAGATTGGCAAGAAGCCTTTAGACTTTTATCTTTTTTGTATTCATCAGGGGAGCCCACGGCATCGGTTCACAAGTTTTTGGTATATAGTTTTATTATGACTGACATCATTCTTCAGCCCAAAAACAGATTCACTTGGGCGATGCTCGCTTTTCAGGGTGGATACATTAACGTCGCAGGCTTGCTCACCGTCCATATTTTCGTATCCCATATCACAGGCTTCTCCGCTCACTTTAGCACTCAGATTGTGGATGGTGATTTTATGAAGGCCCTCTACTTTGTGCTCGTTCCTTTCTTCTTTTTACTTGGGGCTTTCTTCAGTTCGATTTTTACAGAAGTTAGAAAGAAGAACCAAAAGCCACCTGTTTATATTCATATTTTAAGCGTGCTGAGCTTATTGTTTTTGCTTGTGTCTATTCTAGGGGTTGGTGGATTTTTCGGAGAATTTGGAGAGCCGTTCGCAAACTTTCGAGACTTCGTGTTGTTGTCACTACTAGCTTTTTCTTGTGGCTCCCAGAACGCCATTTTTACTCACTATTCAAAATCCATTATAAGAACAACGCATCTTACAGGCCTAACGACTGATCTGGGAATTGGTTTGGCTAAGTATTTTGTTTCAAAAGACAAAGAGGAAGATCGAATCAACAAGATTCGTATCGATCTCATTTTGTCGTTTGTTGTGGGTAGTCTAGTTGCAGCTTATGTGTTTCCAAAGATTAAGTTCTATGGATTTCTGCTGCCGGCAGTCATCAGCTTTTTTGTGGGCATTAGACTATTCATGACAGGAAAGAGTTGAGTTGCTTTTGTCGGAGTGACTCTAATTCTTAAAAAGATTCAGATCAAAACGGAAATTGCCAGGTGGTTGAGTCCATTCACGTAACTGCTCTGGGCTGTTTTCTTCGTAGAAGTGTCGAACCTTACAAAAGCGCGGGACGTTACGAGGTGTTTGGTTGATAACGCCCTCGAACTGTACCCCCGAGCTAAGCTGTGGAAGTAGCGGGAAATCTTGATAGAAATCTTCTTCCAGATCTTTCGGTATCTCGTTTTTCTTGCGTGCATTTTTGTCACGTCCAATTGATCGCAAATCGCACACAATTTCCAGGGAAACTTTTAAGTTCGAGATTTCAAGGTAGCTTCGTTCATTCGATTCGGAGCTAAGGGCTTCTACAAAGCTGAGGAGGTTAAAAGAGTAGAAGCCTTCTGAGAGGTCGTAACCTTCTTGGGGCTTTTCAGGGTTGGAAGGAACGTATTCTGGTCCAAGGTAGCATACATCGATAAAAAATTTTGAAGCTAGATTGGATGAGCCCAGATCAATTTTTAGTGTTTCAATTTGGTGTTTCCAGCTATCTTTGTTTTCTTTGAAGAGAAGTGAGTAGTCTTTTTTTCCTGAGGCCATTGCGGCAATAGTCTTCGACGGTGCAGAGCTATTGTCCGATCCTGCTTTGTAGGTTGCTCCAATAAGACTTGAGCTTGGGTTCGTGGGGGCACACACGCAGTTTTCTTCGCCCTGTAGACAGCTCTGCCTTTTTTCGTCAAAACAAAGCTCTTGAGAGTTTGCTTCGTGTTTAATGCCGGCATTACAGACATAGCTTTGCGCTCCTAGCTCGAGGCTGCGGATGGGGGTGCTTTCTGCTCTGGAGTCCAGACCGATCGAAAAAGCTAAAATTACGATGCTAGATAAAGGCAGAGATTGAAAACGTTTCATTGGAATCAGGCTCCACATTTAATACTGGGGAATGCCTCAAGGACCCTTGAGCGACTGGAGCCACTTCCTGAGCTTCTATTGTAGCGAATATCGTAGGCTTCTAGATTCCTTTGTCCTTCAACCTGACGAAGCTTGAACTTTGCTTGAAGTTTATGAGAGTATTTTCGACTACCCGCTTTCATGCATTTATCGCCATCACATACTTTCTCATAATAAGGGGGCCAGTCCTTACCCTGATCAAAGTTTTGAAAAACGGCTAGAGCTCGTTCTAGTTGTTCTGTAACATCTGCCCCGGACAAGGCTCCAAGACCGGAGAAGCTGCCTAGAGGCAAAAGCGAGTCTACAATCTGAAGTGGTTTCAGATCATCAAGTCCAGGAGAGCCCCATGCATCTTTGATGTTGATAAGCATTTGTGCGATCCCGGATTGAAACATCTGAAAGTCATCATGTGGGTCAACCATGAGAATCTCAAGCTCGTAGTCGGTATTCTCAGCATAGATGGGGAAGTTGATCATGTGCCTGGGGGCACTGAGGAGTCCTACGTATTGAGCTGGAGATACAGCACCATAAATCCAATAATCAAGGAATTCTTTTTTTCCATTCGTCTTAATTTTAGATAGGGTGACTTCCCCCGAGACGGGAACAGAGAAGTCTCGATCGCTAGAGCAAAGCTTGCCCACGCAGGGCTCTGCTGATCTTTGGTCTATAAGAATTGAGAGGTCGATTGAAGTTCTTTGTCCTCTTGGAGTCACCTCAATGTTTCCCAGTTCAATATCAGGAGCCCATGTTGAGTTCCATCTTGGTCTTCGATCTCCAAGGTCTTCCGTTAGCTCTGTATTGGATGCAAGCGGCGATATCATAAGCCGGCCCGAGCTAGACCCGATTGGGTCAACACTACCCTGTAGACCAGTTGTGTCTCCTGTGAGGTACGCATTTAGCACAAACTCTAGATCCCTAGGCTGAAGTCCGTTTTCCACAAGATACTCAGGATTTCTACAGTCCTTCTTTAGGGCAACGGCCAAGGAATATCGACTTCTCGGATTCGGGGATATGAAGCAAAAATCTCCCACCATACGAATATGGTTTGGGGCAATAATATTAATCTGGCATCCAAGCTGATTTTCAGGGAATCGAATGGGGTTGCCATCGAGTTCTACGACTTCAAGTTCTACACAAGTTCTGAGAGTTTTGAATTGAGATTCTAAAGTACTCTTTCGATGTTCGAAAGAGAAAGATTTGCTGAGGAGGGAGTTGTCAATGCGGCATCCATCGTCCCGAAGTTCACCTGTGAAACTGAAGTCTTTTACTTCAGAGACAACTTTGGGCATCTTAATGCCAGTGGAGAACATGAGAAATTGTCCGAGAGAGGTTTGGCAGCGATCTATGACGTCAGGTCCACGACTTGTTTTGGGGATGAGCCCAGTGAAAAGTCCAGAGTAATTGCGATCGACATCAAAGTAATAATTGAATTTTGGGCTGCTCGTCATTCGGCAAGCATTGGCAGATTGGATTCCAAAAAAGCATGTAAATAAAATGACCGCAGGCAGGGAAATTCTACTGATTAAAATTTTTGTATTTGCTTTCATATATGGACTCAGGAATCGTTTTCGAAAAAGTATCGAAGAGGCGGAGCCTCGTGGGCTCCACCTTTTCGATGAATTTCTTTAGGTATTATAGAGACTCTTCAATTTTTGTGTAAGTACAAACTTCAGCGCCGTGACGTTGCCACTTGCGAAAGTTTGGAGCTGCAAGAGATGCGTCAGTTTCACTGAACACGTAGCGCACTTTGCAAAAACGAGGAGCTTTTCCTTGGTTTGCACCAGGAAGAGTTGTGTTCACAAGTTCAAGAGCAGAAGCACTTACCAAAGTTCCAGTAGCATTGGAGTCGAACTCGTCTCCGCCACCAGTAGGAAGCTTGTTGGCGTTCTCGAAAAGAGCTTCAGTGTCTGTAGTGTTGTAAGCTCCAGAGTTAACGCCACTTCCGTTGTGCGCGAACTTGTAAGTTCCTTCACCCTGAAGGTCACAAGTGTAGTATGCAGATACTTTTAAGTTGGAAAGTTCAGTGTATTTTTTGCCATCAACAGATCCAGGAATCGTGAGACCAGTGTCATCGTTTGTTCCGTTGTCTGGAGCTGTTTGGAAAAAATCAGTTGCACTGGCTTGCGCAAGCAACGAGAAGTTGGCAAATACATTATCTGCCCAGTACTCAATTTGCGGGCCACGGTAGCAGATGTCAACAAAGTACTCTGCGCCGTAAAGCTCAGAACCAAGATTGAAGCTAAGGTCTTTGATTCGTTTCGCGTAGGCAGCTTGCTCGCCATTGATGGCTGAATTAAAAGTCGCTTGTCCTGCTGCTTTCGTGATGTTCTCAACGTTGGTATCTGGAGTGGTGTCGCCATTGTCTTTCCAATCAGCAGTTGTAACTTTCATATAGTCCATGAGATATTCACCACCGTTGTTGTTGGTGCAAACACAACGACTTTCGCAATCAGGATTGCCATTACAAGAAGACTTAGAGCAAGATTCAGTAGTTCCCTCTAGGTAACAAACTTGTTTGCTTGTCGCTTGGTGGCGGATACCGGCATTACAAGCGTAAATGTTTGGTCCAGAGCTATAGACTTTGAACTTGAACTTTAATGAAATCGCATCAGCGTCTAACGATGCTCCCATCATACAAACTGTGAACAACATAAATATTTTTTTGATCATTTTTTCTTTCCTTCTTTATTCTGTTTAAACTTTTAAACTTGTAGTCTTTCGCTATGGTATGGAGACTTCAAGTGAGTTTACTTTTTCTTCGATCCTGACGAGGGGGGAACCTAGCAGATTTCCGGCATTTTGGCATAGGATTCCTATCAATTTTTTAGGCCTGTTAAAGGGGTCCAGCTGCACAATTACCCCTACATTTTTCCATTCTGTTTGTTGGCTAACGCCAGAGATGTCATTCTCGGTTATTGGGGCCGGGCAAAGCGATTGAAATTCCGCTTTCAGCTTGGGGCTGTCATAGCTCGTGTAATAGTTATAGACACTCTCTGCTTGAAGCAAAA
>CAZXHL010000020.1:0-32820 GCA_964640545.1 uncultured Bacteriovorax sp.
GGGCTTTAGTCATTCAACTAAGCTTTAGCCATTCAACTAGGCTTTAGCCATTCATAGAGATTGTAGTGCTCAGATGACATCCCGAGTTTTTGGTAAACAGTTTCGGCTGACAGGTTTTGCTTTTCCACATAGAGCCGAAGACCAGCATATTTTGAATCACCTTCAACTTTGGCTTTGAGGTGTGAGTATAGCTTCTTGTAAACGCCCTGCTTTCTGAAGGTTGGCCAGGTGTAGACGGAATGAATCCATAGCACGGTAGCGTTGCGCCAATCACTCCACTCGGGAACACACAGTAGGCAACCTGCGATCTCATTGCTGTCTGTCTCTGCGATCCAGTACTCTCCCTTAGTGGGGTCGGAAAAGACGGCTTCTACACCTTTGGCTAGAGTGCTCTCATTGAGCTTTAACTCTTCGCTCTCCATTGCCATTGCTAATTGAGCTTTGACTATGGAGTGTTGGTCAGGTGGCTGGGCTTCACGAACGGTGAAGTTCATTCTTTACAGTGCTCCAGTTTCGCAGGGCTCAAGGCCTTCAATGTCCATGCATTTCACCTGAACAGGCACTTCAACGAAGTTGTCGTCATGACGATCACAGGATGGATTGAGTCCTGAAATGTCGATCACATAAAAATTGCGAGGATCAATTGAGGGTAGAGCTGAAACTTTTCCGTCGTCATTGCGCTCCACCTTGAATCGCATTTTGTCGTAATTGAAAGATCCTCTCGAATTTAGCGTGAAGTTACGTGATACCGTATAGAGGTAATTTCTCTCGTGAGTGAGGTAGGCTTTAAACTCTAGAGCTTCGTCTATACTGTACCAGCTATTGGGTTGGTTTCGTGCGTAACTTGCGTGAACTTCAGCGGTGGCGACGAGACTACCGATCATTTTCTTTTGAGTCGTTTGAAGGACGACTTCGGCGTCGATGTTGCTGTAATAGCTACAGTTGTTGGGGCTATAGCTTCGAGCAAAAGCACGGAAGGTGATAGGAGCATCTTCATTCACCTGGGCGGTGGCTGAGACTGAGACTAGTACCGCCGAATAAGCTACGAAAAATAGGGCGTAAGCAAAAATTGATTGAATGCTGAAAAGTAACTTTTTCATACGAGCCTTCATAGGACTATGTCATGGCATGATCAAGGGAAATTAACTGAGTTATCGCTCAAAGCTCTCAAGAAACTTCGTTAGTGAGTCCCAGTACTGGGCTTGTCTTGAGAGATTGTTGTGTCCACCATCTTTAAAAGGGATGAACTCAATATTGTTATGACTTTTTGTTAAGTATTCCCCATGGGAAAAGGGGATCACCTGATCGGAGCTTCCGTGTAAAATTAAGGTCGGGGTAGATTCCAAGTGTTTTAGATTGCTTTCGTTGTCCAGGTCAAAGCGGGCAAAGGATTCGGGGAGGATGGGGTAAATTTCATGGCCCAGCTTGGCGATGCTGATATAGGGGGTTTCTAGGATGAGCGCACTGGGTTTGGTGATGGTGGCTACCAAGGTTGAAATTCCAGAGCCCACGCTCCGGCCGAATAAAACTATTGGCTTGTTTGGATGTTGTAGTTTGAGTTGCCGGCTAAGGCCAACTCCGATTTCTAGTAGGACTTTCTCGTTCTTGGGGAGGGGGCCGTCGCTTTTGCCAAAACCAGGATAGTCCATGATCCAAACCGACCAATTTGTTTTCTCCGCGAGCTCTGAAGCAACGGTCCCCCAATCAGAAAGGTTTCCGGCATTGCCATGAAAATATAGAATAACGCCTTCCGCGTCCTGTGCCTCGAAAGTGAGGTAGTGGATGTTTCGCCCATCTTCTAGTTGCAAAAAAGCTTCGGAGTAAGGTGTTGAAAAGTTGAATACATGGTTTTTTTCTAAGGTGCTTGGAAAGAACAAGATACGTTCTTGATAGAAGTATAGGATCGAAATACCAAGAATGGCTCCGAGGAGAAAAAGCATCACGATACGGGTGAAGCGTTTGAGCATCTAGAGGTTTATATGGCTTCAAGTAGGAAGTTTCAAGGCCAATGGCGGCCTTGCTGAGGGTAGGGTGAGCTTAAACGCCGCCTACATTGAGTAGGTAAGTCATATCGAAGGTGTTGGCTGCTTCCATCTCGAGAAGTACCTCCATCCAATCAGGAGATCGGGACTCATCGAGCAAAATTCTAAGAAGTGCCGTCGTCTCTGCTGATTCATCGTCCATGTAGGCAGCTAATGCGTTGCTAAGAATGTCGATCTTTGATTTGGTTTTTTCCGAGCGGAAAGGCTCCAGATAGTAGCTGTATGAGGAGCAACTGTTGA
This sequence comes from uncultured Bacteriovorax sp., assembly GCA_964640545.1. GTDB lineage: Bacteria > Bdellovibrionota > UBA2428 > UBA2428 > UBA2428 > JBGSZX01. The sequence continues at coordinate 2,283 of CAZXHL010000020.1, forward strand.
AATAAAACAACTGTCTCTTTTTCGGGTCGAAGTTGAACTCACCAGCTTTTTCTTCGAGTGAAGGAATGTCTAGGTTGCCTCCCAAGCCCGAGTGGCCCGAGTAGATCACCGCGTCTGAAATCTCCACACTTTCCTTGAAGAATTTGGCGAAGGCTTTAGAGCGTGAGTCGATGGCGGTGTCGACTAAGAGGTGGCGCACTCGCACCAAGATTCCACTATCTGATTTCATCTCATAAATATACAAAGGTCTTTTGCTGGTTCCTGATTTTTTTATGAGACTCAAGCCGAATTCTTTTTCTAGGCTGCGATTCAAGATCTTGAAAATTTTCCATCCCTGGTCTGAGTGCTGGGTGCTTTCGTCAAATCCCGTAATCAAGTCGATCTGAAAGAGGTTGCCATTGCCATTGTTGCCACGAAGTTTGTCGAAGCCCGATTTTTCGTCGATTCGAGAGTAGCTGAGCTTCTTAACTTTTACGGAGATAACGAGTGTCGCTGGAGCTTTGAGGAGTTTTTCACAGCCGCTGCGGTAGGGATCCCAGAAGTACCAGTAGTCATCGAAGCCATCGTAGTGCTCATCAGTACACTTCTTGTCGTAAACTTTGTCGTAGTCATAAGGTAGAACGACGTCGAAGGATCCATCGCGCAAAATTTTGCGAAGAGCATTCTTGTGGAGAATCGCTTTGGCGCGGTAGTTGTATGAAAGTTCTGTTCTTCCGTCGTTCAAGGTTTTCGTTTTGAGGGCAGTGATTTTTAGAGGGAGTCGGGGGGCTCCAATGCCTTCCGAGGAAGCAAAGTCGACTCCGAGGCTTTCAACAAAATTTTCTCCCTTGATCACGCCCATGAGGTAGTTGGAGTGTTCCGTGGCAGCTTCTAAGAGATTGTCGATTTGCTTATTTGGGAGTATGAATCGTGCGGAATAAAACAATTCAGCCTCTTCACCCTTGGGGCTGATGATTTGTGCTTGGGAAAGCAGGCTGACAAACGCAAAAACTAAAGTAATTAAATGGTTTAGGCTTTGTTTGGGGATTCGCATTGGGGGCAAAATAGTGATTTGCGTGCGCTGAGTCAATGGTATTGAGTGACGGTCAAAGCAGGGGCTTCGGCTGGTAGCGTAAGCTTCTAATACATATACCTAGTAAAGTGGACGAAGCTCAGTGGACAAGAATTTGCTCTGCAAAATACTGACCTCACCCTTGGCCACGGCCAATAGGGGGGCATTGAAAAGCTTAACGGGCAATCCTGTAGATTTTTCGATCAGAGCCTTGAGGCCATGGGTGAGTGCACCGCCTCCCACGAGATTGATGCCTGATTTTACGAGGTCCGCAGAAAGTTCTTCAGGCGCATTTTCAAGAGCCTGTATCACGCTCTGACTAATGAGTTCTAGTCTCGGCTTAAGGACCTCTATGACCTCGCCCTTTTTGATATCTAAGGTAGAGGGAAATCCCGAAACTCTGTTTATCCCTTTTATTCGAAGAGAATCGAGTTCGTTGAAATTTCCTGAGAATGACAAAGCTTGCTTGAGCTTTTCTGCGGTGCTGTTGCCAATTTCAAAGTTATATTTTTTGCGGACAAATTGTTTGATCGTTTCGTTTAAGTCATCTCCACCAGTTCTAATGGATTGATTGAAGACAATATCTCCTAGACAAAACAAAGAAATTTCTGTGATGCCACCACCGACGTCGATGATCATTTCTCCGTTCGGGTTAAAGATGTCTATTCCCACTCCAATGGCTGCGGCGACAGGTTCTGGAAGAAGTTTAACTTCTCGTGCTCCGGCACTAAAACCCGCTTCGCGAAAAGCTTTTTCTTCCACAGGAGTGACGTCTTTGGGGAGAGTGAGGAGAAGGCTTGGTCTGAACCAAGTTTTTTGCTTCGTATACGCTCGCTTGATCAGGGCCTTCAGCAGGTTTGTTGTCATGCTAAATTCAGAAATCACTCCTTGGCTGAGGGGTCTCAACACCGTCACGCCAGAAGGTTCTTTCCCCTCCATAGAAGCCGCATGTCTGCCAATACTAAAAATCTTCTTATGGCCTCCTTGGTCTTCTTGAAGGGCAATCACGCATGGTTCATTGACTTGAATCCCCTCCGAAGAGGCAACTATGATATTGCTGGTCCCAAGGTCAACGGCCAGGTCAAAAGCTTTACGCTTCCAGATGCTATGAAATTTTAGGCTCATGTTAAGACGATTCTACCACGCTTCTGAGAAGGGGGGATCACAACTTTTAGCGTTGGTTTTGGGCGATTCCTTCATCTTATTTCGAAATTTTACAACATTGACCCAAAAGGAGCTTGTCAAACAATAATGAATTTGAGAATCATTATCAATATGAGAAATCTTATAAAAACCACCCAAACCCTCTTTTTCGGTGCGATGGTGCTAGCTTCGGCTGTTTCTGTTGCTCAAGATGCGAAAGCTATCACAATCTACACTTCCTCAAATGAGACCTTCATTCGCCCGATATTTGAAGAGTTCACAAAAGAAACAGGGGTCAAAGTTAACTTCATTTCTGACAAGGGGCCGGTACTTATTGAAAAACTCAAAGCAGAAGGTGAGAAAAGCTCAGCAGATGTTTTTATGACGGTGGATGTGGGCAATTTGTGGCTCGCCTCTCAGGCGGGGCTGCTCGCTCCGACGAAAAGTAGTGTCATAGAGAAAAATATTCCCAGCCAATACCGCGAGCCGAGCAACGAGTGGGTAGGCTTGTCGATACGGGCTCGTACTTTGTTTTATAACCCCAAAAAGGTAAAAGAGACCGAGTTAAAAAACTACCAGGATCTGGCCTCTAAGAAATGGCACAAGCGTCTTTGTCTACGCACTAGCAACAACGTCTACAATCAGTCGTTGGTAGCAAGTTTTATCGAAAACAAAGGAGCTAAAGAAACGGAGTCCATGGTGAAAGGTTGGGTGGGCAATCTTGCTACTGATGTTTTCACGAGTGACACTTTGTTGTTGAAGGCTATTGAAGATGGAAAATGTGAAGTGGGAATTGCCAACTCCTATTACTACGCACGTATCCTCAAAGAAAATCCAGATTTTGGTGTTAAAGTTTTTTGGCCCACGGATGGCGTTCATGTGAACGTGATGGGCGGCGGAGTTGTGAAAAATTCCTCCAATAAGAAAGAGGCTGTGAGGTTCTTAGAGTGGGCCACGACACCGAAAGCTCAAAAGCTATTTGCTTCCATGAACTTCGAGTACCCTGTCAATCAGGCCGCTGACGTGGATCCTCTTGTCGCGGCTTGGGGCAAGTTCAACGCGGACAAAATGCCCCTGTTTAAAGCTGGAGAGAAGCAACAAGCTGCTGTACAGCTAATGGATCGTGTTGGCTACCGCTAAGATTCTATTACGAGTATTTTCCTGTGTGCCTGGAGGGTTGCTTTTGCTTCCTCTGGGCTTTCTACTTTGGAAGTCTTTCCAAATCTCCTCCGAACTTTTGATACATGTGGAAAAGTATCTCTTGTGGGAGAGTCTGCGGAATACGATTCTACTTCTGATTTCGGTGCTGCTTCTGAGTTCCATTTGGGGAACGCTTTTGGCATGGATCATTAGTCGTTTTCAGTTTGTGGGACGCTCGTTTTTTAGGTGGGCTCTTTTGTTGCCGCTTGCATTGCCCGCTTATGTGGTGTCCTTTGTTTGGCTAGCGAATTTTGGCCAGTCGATGCCTTTGATGCAACTGAGCTTGATTCTTTCATTTTGCTTGTTTCCCTACATTTACCTCATTGTCTTGGAGAGTTTCGAGAGAATTGATCAGAATCACCTCGAGGTGGCGAGCAGCTTGGGTGTGACGAGGGCGGATGTGATTCGCAGAATATATAGGCCGATGCTTCTGCCCGCTCTCATGGCGGGAATCTCTTTGGTGGGGATGGAGACTTTGGCCGATTTTGGAAGTGTTTCGGTCTTCAACTTCTCTGTGTTTACGACTTTAGTTTATCGGTCCTGGTTTTCCTTGCAATCACTAGAGACGGCTGCGTTCCTGGCAATGCTGCATATTCTTTTGCTTCTCGTCTTTGTTTTTATGACCTCACTGACCTCCAAGGGGCGTTTGGTGGACAAGAACTCTGGAGCTCCTCGAAGAGCTTTGTTGAAGAAATGCTCGACTTTTCAGTCGTTGGGAATGGGTTTGTTCGTATTTTCTATATGGTCCATCGCTTTTTTGTTTCCTTTGTTTCAGCTCGTGCAGTGGGGCGTAAAGGACTTAGGAGCTTTTGTGGATGCGAGGCTCTTGGAGAGGATTTCCAATAGTCTCATCATTGCCGCTGCTGCGGCAGTGGTGACTTTGCTCTTTGCGATGATTTTAACTTTGGCTCAACGTTACTCGAAAACCAGCTTTCAGAATTATGTCAGCCGATTGAGTGTCATTGGTTATGGCATTCCTGGTACCGTGATTGCTGTGGGATGGATGGTCTCCTTGGCGGTGGCCTTTGGATCGTTCCATCATTTGCCCTACGTCGCTCTTTTGGCTTTGACGTTGGGGCTTGCGACACGATTTCTTTCACTAGCTCAAAGACCCTTAATGACTTCTTCAGAGCGTATCTCCTGGACCATTGAGGAGAGCGCACGAAGCCTAGGGGCCTCAACGGGAAGAGTCCTCCTTAAGATTCACAAACCCCTTCTTGCGCGCGCTGCTGGAATTGGTTTTCTTTTTGTGTTTATTGATACCTTGAAGGAAATGCCTATGACCTTGTTGATGAGACCTTACGGATGGGACACATTATCTGTGAGAGTCTATCAGTTTACTTCTGACGGAATGTGGGAGGAAGCGGCAGCCCCCTCGCTCGTTCTTGTCGCTGTGTCGCTTGTGCCTTTGTGGTTTTTGAGAAAGAGAATGCAATGAAAATTCACTCACAGTCTTTAAAAATAGAAAACCTCTGCTTTGCTCGGCCAGACACGAAGATACTTGAGAAAGTGGATCTCGACCTCAAAGCTTCAGAAATCGCATCGCTCATCGGTCCGAGCGGGGCTGGTAAAACCACGCTTTTGCGATTGATCGCTGGTTTTGAAAGACCTCAAGAGGGGAAGATCTCTCTGGGAGATCGAGTGTTGTGTGAGGTTGGCGGCGCTGGCGGACTCTCCAGGCCTTCAACTTTTGTCGATCCTCAAAAGCGTGGAGTGGGTTTGGTCTTTCAGGATTTTGCGCTCTTTCCACATCTTTGTATTCGAGAGAATATCGTGTTTGGAATGCATCGGCGTCCAAGTGCTGAGATTCAGAAAAGTCTAAAATTTCTAAGCGAATTACTGGGATTGGGAGATCTGCTCGATCGTTATCCGCACCAGCTATCTGGTGGGCAGCAGCAAAGGGTGGCGATCGCAAGGGCATTGGCACCCGGGCCTTCTTTGCTTCTGCTGGATGAACCTTTTAGTCAGCTGGATCCGGAATTGAGAGAAGAATTGATAGAGGGACTAGGAAGTATACTTAGAGAGACTCGCATCACAACTCTCTTGGTGACCCATCATCAGGAAGATGCTTTTGATCTATCTGATAAAATGGGAGTTCTGCACGAGTCGAAGATGCAGCAGTGGGACACTCCATTTGATCTTTATCACAAACCCGATACGAGGTTCGTAGCTAACTTTGTCGGTAAAGGTGTGTTCATTGCTGCGGAAACTGATTCTAGTGGGATGGTGAAAACGGAGCTAGGGACTTTTAAGGTGCCTGCTCATCAGTTGAAGAGCTTGGAAGGTGAGTTACATGAATGGCAATTGCTTCTGAGGCCGGACGATGTGATTCATGATGACAATGCCACCACTAAGGCTCGAGTCGTTCAGAAGAGGTTTCGAGGATCTTTGCATCTATATACACTTGAGCTTGCTAGTGGAGCGAGAGTTCTGTCCTATGTCCCTAGTCATCACAATCATTGCGTAGGAGAAGAGATTGGCATACGGGTCGAACTCGATCATGTGAATATTTTTCTTTGACCGTCTTTCGCGAAAAATACAAAAAATTTGGCGGAATCGCCGAAAGTGAAGGGCCGCAGGCCATGTTTTCGAGCTTAAAAGCGAAAAGAGCAACCAGCCGAAGGCTAGGTCGACGAGCTAAAGCGAGTCGAGAGTGGAAGCTTTGCTTCCAGGTTATCGACTGGCGTGCATCGCTTTGCTTTGCACTTGTCGATAACGGCCTCATTGCTTCAAAGACTGCCTTTGGGCAGTCTTTGCCGCAACGAATGGTGCCTGAGGGCAGAGTCGAACTGCCGACCTGTGGGTTATGAATCCACCGCTCTCACCAACTGAGCTACCCAGGCGCTTAATTACCGCCCCGTGCTATCAAAATGTCAGAGAATGGGCAAGCACCAAGCTTTGTAATACAATTAATTTCAAGTCGGGGGGAGATATCATGACTATATCGAAATTATTGGTTTGGGTTGGAATTCTAGGAGCAGGTGCCGCGATTGCTGCGCCGCAGAAGTATCAGGGGACGGTTTCAGGCTTCGGGAACCTTAGAAACGACGATGTGATGGACTTGGCAGCGGTCTTTCCGTCTCTGACTCAAGAGCAGATTTTGAGTTTCGACTTTGAGGCTATCATGGCGCCCAATGAAAAGATGTCAGCTGGGCCAGTGAGCGCGGATGTCCCCGGCAATACTTTCGTGCCTAGACAGCGTGAGAGCTATGGCTGGATTCCACTCACGATTGTGAAGGACAGTTTCTCAGTGATGCTTGAGCCAAGAAGCCGCAATGAGCTGTTCACCATGGCCTTCCAGGCTCCCTTCAACGACACGGTTAAACGTGCGCGAGCAAAAGCGCCGAAAAATGAGATTTTAAAGGATATCAGTTTTAACGATTTTGGTTTTGCTTCAGCTAGAGATTGGTCCCGAGAATCACAACCTTTTGGAATGCAGCTTGGGTATGGGCGTCCAGATACGACTCGTTTGAATTGGACGAGGAATGCTCTGGCGCAGGGAGAAGGTGAGCTTGTCATTCAGGCTGAGGAAACTCCAATGAACCGCTGGATTTTTTCGGATATGAATTTTGACCCGAAGGTCAATACGACCTTGAGATCAACAAATTGGGATCGGTCAAAAAAACTTTTGGCAGGTCGCATGAAATTTGGAGCGAACGATAAGTTTGTTTCACTCCGAGCATGGACTCCTGATGTGGCTCCCCTTGTAGCATTGCGCGGGCTTCCAGAGTTGTTGAATGATGTGAGATTCAACGGGACACAATCCGTGACTTGGAATCCAGATGGTTTCGACGGTTTTGTGACTTTATATGTCGAGAGAAAAGCGAATAAGGCCAAACAATCCTTTTTGACTCCCTTTGAGGTCGCCTTTGATTTTCCAAGCTTTGGGTATCTTTTTAAGGGATCTCAAGATCGCGTAACCATGCAGGAATGGGTGCCAGTTGAAAATGGTCGAATATCTTTGAACCCTCCGCTTGATAACAATGATTCACTCGCCTTGATTTATTTGGGTGGCGCTGAGATGAATCAGCCAGAACTTTCGAAGGCTGAGGTTTTCCAAGTTATCGATCTGAAGTAGGTTAACGGTCTCTAGGTCAACGGTCTCAAAGGGGTTTAGTAGATGAAAAAAGTAAGCATAAAAATAATCGCTGTATTTGTTGTTCTGATGGGTCTTAGTGCTTGCGCGTCTTCTAAAGCTCCTCCGCGTCCGCTAGATTTGCCATTTTCAAGGGTCTACACAGCTAGTTATGATGAAGTTTGGAATGCGACGGTAAACGTTTTGGAAACCTATACCATTATCGAAGCTAGCCGGGAGTCGGGTGTTTTGAAAACTGATTATTCTTCTGAATGGTACAGTTCTGCGCTATACGTGGATCCCGATAAGGTTGATCGCTTGGATCAAGTTCGAAATAAACTCAGTGTAAAACTCTCCAAGGGCCTTGTGTCTCAAACGGGGCAAAATGCAGTAAGAGTACAGATCGTGAAGCAACTTGAAGAATACGGCAATCTTGTAACAGATTGGCAGCCCATACCTACAGACCAGGCAGAGGAAAACGTCATCCTTTACCGTATTGGTCAAAGACTGCGAATAGCTCGGGCTATCAAGCGTGAACGCGATAAGAAAAACTAAGCTTTCGCTGAGCCTAGCTTCGATTATTAACAATAGTTAAGATTGAGTGAAGAGCCTTCTGCTGGCGCTAATTTTTGTCGATAGAGCCTATTGATGTCACGTTTCTTACCGAGTCTTGGATTGGTGTTGATGATGGGGGCTTGCGCGAGCCATTCTGTCGACAGGCAAACAGCTTCACTCTTGATGAAAGAAGCCCCTTCTTGCCTGGGGGCCCTCAAACGACTTTTGGGATTGGGCCAAGATAGCTTCATCGATACAGAATCGCCACAAAAAATAAAATTGAGAAGTTTTATTGTTGGGCTGGAAGCTGAATATTTGGGGGCGAATCTGCTAGAGCCGCAGACGCTTTATCTTCTCACAAGGCAAATCGATTGGACCGATTTCGAGCGACTATTTCTGAATGAAGCCTCAAAACCAATTACTCCTCGAAAATTAAATTCAAGATTGCTACATTTGGCGGACGGGAGTTCTTTCTCCGCCTATGGACCTTCAAGCAGTCTTTCGAAAATCTACGATTGGGCTTGGATTCAATCTGGCGGCAATACTGAGCAAGTCATTCCAACCTTTAAAAAACGCTGGGATGAAATGCTTCGGTTGGCCCCTGACAAAGAGGGTGAACTTTTGCAAGAAATCGACCTTCGTAGAACAAGGGCGAGCTTGCAGAGGATTCTAGATGATCGTCAACTCTTCGAGGCTCGTGTCGTTGAAAATAGATTGATCCTGCCCGATGGGTCTAGTCTTGTGGTTCGTAGCAAAAAGAAAAATGGTGATATCGTGGTATTGATCCCCGTTGAAAAGGTTGTACCAGGCCAAGATAAGATCTGGCAGGATACGGTTGTTAAATATCAAAATGATAAAACACTAAAAGATATGGTTTTCTGGGGGGATCTGTACCCTGATGGACGAATTCAGATCATAGATCAACACCATCGCATCTCTGCGTACTCAAAAGAAATCTCGAAAGACGTCCCCTTTGAAATCAAGGCAAAATCTATTGATGGAGAGAGACATGTGTATTTCACAAGCAGCTATCTGAAGGCTCTCCAATTTCGGGAGGGGAATATCCTTCTGAATGAAGACAGCTTTCAGACTTTGAGATCGTCTGTTGAATCTATCGTTCAATCGGATTTCCCAAAAAGTGAAAAACAAGAGCGACTTCGCGATGTGCAAAGAACCTTTTATGAGAGAGTTTTTAGGCCTATTCAAAAACAATAGAATCTTCTAGCATGAGACAGCATGCAATATCCTAGAATCGAAGCTCCGATTGCACTCATTGGCATGGGGCTGTCGAATTTGTCCGTTCAAAAATATCTCCTAACGTCTGGCTTTAACGAGGCAGATATTTTTGTCTACCAAGACGAGGATGGCGAAGATGCACAAGAGCGTTTACAAGAAGCTAAGACCTTCTTTGTTTCTCCAGGATATCCGCTATCTAAGCCATGGCTCCACAAGCTCAAACATTTCAAACAAGGCGTCACGAGTGAACTAGCTCTCGCATACGCGCTCATTGCAGAACGCAAGTCGGGCGAGACTATTGTGGGGGTTAGCGGTTCGCTTGGGAAAAGTACGACTGTAAGCTTGATTCACGCTGGCTTAGTTGCGGCAAATCAGAAGGCAGAGCTAAGTGGAAACATAGGGAAGCCTCTTTTGGACTACGTGATGGCAACATCCGACGAGAAAGCAAAGTATTCAAAGTACATTGTACTTGAGCTTTCTAGTTATCAGCTTGAAAACTGCGGTGATCTCAATGTCGATATCTCCTGTTTGACAAACTTTTCTCCGAATCATCTGTCGAGGTATCCTTCGCTTGAAGCCTATTATGCGCAAAAGCTTGAATTGATAGGTCGCACTAAAAATATGGTTTTTGTGAATGAGCAAAGCACTGAGCTGGTGAAAACCCTGAAGTCAGTCGACCCTCAAAAGCTGAGGTTCTACAATCCAGACGACTCATTGGTTTTTGATGAGAAGGATTGGAAGGCCAAAAGACTGGTCGGAGCTCATAACAAACAAAACTTAGAGGCGGCGGCCTTAGTGTTGAAAGAGCTGGGCTGCCTGAGTGAGGATGCAAAGGCTGCATTACTTTCATATTCCGGGCTGCCACATCGTTTACAAAAAATATCCCTCCCTCTAGGCGCTCCAACGGTTATTAACGATAGTAAGTGTACGAGCATAGATGGGATCAAAGTGGCTTTGGCTTGTGTGGCTGAAGAAGAGAATATGAATTTCGAGAGACTCACGCTGCTTATTGGAGGTCAGGATAAGGATCTTCCTTGGCAAGATCTTGCATCGTTACCCAAGGGCATACGCTTTCTATTTTTTGGAGAGGTGGGGCCGAAAGCAAAAGACCTAAGTCAAATCGAGGGCCCTTGTTTTCAGACCCTTGATCAGCTGATAGGTTCATTGAAGATAGAAGATTACTCACCCCAAGATTGGATTCTACTTAGTCCGGGGGGAACGAGTTTTGATGAGTTCAAAAACTTTGAGGAGCGCGGCAAAGTATTCTCTGAAAGGATGCAGCAAAAATGGAATTGATGGATTTAGACAAGCTCGAAAGCTTGGTTTTTGATTTTGCTTCTCGTGCTACGGGGTATACTTCCGATTCCAGGAACTGTGACTCTTCAAAAATTTTCGTAGCTCTTCAAGGGCTTCAGTCTGATGGGCATGAATACGTTGCTGCTCTCATTGATTCGGGCAACTGTGCGGGTGCTATTGTCGCGGGACGAAATGAGTCCGAATTTAGCGACGCCCAATTGAGCAAATGTCTTGTGGTGCCAGATACCCACCTGGCTCATCGCCTAATCTCAAAGTATTTTCGTTCCATCTTTAAGGGGACGCTCGTTGCCATCGGTGGTAGCGCCGGAAAAACCAGCACAAAAGAATTTTTGAAAATGTTGTGTGAGTCGTCGAAAAAATGTTTGGTCACAAAAGGCTCGCAGAACGGTGACCAAGGGATTCCCAAAACTCTTGAGGGGTTGTCAGACGATATTGAGCTTGCCATCATTGAGGTCGGAATTGATTCACCGGGTGACATGCAGAGGCATATGAACATTGTGCAACCTGATATTGGTGTATTGACGTCGATTGGTGAAGAGCACCTTTTGTATTTGCAGAATGTTCAGACAGTTTTTGAAGAGGAGACAAAGTTGTTTGATGTCACCGCGGGTCGAGGTGGAAAATGCTTCGCTCCCGCGGCTGATGCCTATCTAGCGAAGTATCAATCAGAGCATCTGGAGCTTGTAAAAACAGATCTAGGAGGCTTTGCCAAGCATGTCGATGTGACGACATTCCCCGTTGTTGCCATACAGAATCTTTGCGTTGCAATTCGTGTAGCGAAAGAAGTCGGAATTGATGATCAGGCGATTGAATCAGCACTTTCCAAGATCAAACCAGTTGCTGGGCGCGGAAGAATCGTTGTTGTGAATCCTTCTCAGACTTTGATCTTGGATCACTACAATTCCAATCCAGCGTCTTTGCGGGCAGCCTTCGTAACCGTGAAAGAACAATTAAAATCCAAAACTGTGCCCTTGTATTTGATCCTTGGGGATATGCTTGAGCTTGGCGAAGATAGCGAGAAGTTTCACGAAGATTTGCTAAGAGAATCGCTGGAGTTGAAGCCAGAGAAGGTTCTGACCGTTGGTTCGGAGTTTTTTAAAGTTTCAAAGCACCTTGGGTCTAAGCATATTCAGTCATATGAAACACTTGAAGAGGCCAAGGTAGGGATGGAAGAAATCGCGGAATGGCCGGGCTTGTTTCTCTTCAAGGGTAGCCGAGGTATGGCATTGGAAAATTTACTCAGCCATTTTGGGGCTTTGGAAATGTACTAGGCTTAGGAAAGCTTGGAACTTCCAGATCTTCAAACACAAATTGCGCACGAATATTTTTTTCTCGCTGACTAAAATCTCGAATGTAGCGACCGTCAGGTAGGCACTCTCTAGATTTCATGTTGTCCGCGCTGTAAATGCCCCAGTAGGTTTCACAGATGTATTCTGATATCGCAGGATCTACGATGGGTACGGCTAGTTCCACTCTTCTGAAGAGGTTCCTCGGCATCCAATCAGCTGATGATATCCAAACCTTTGGTTTTCCGGCATTCTCAAAGATAAAAACACGGCTGTGTTCTAGATATTTGTCGATGATGGATCTCACACGAATATTTTCCGATAGACCAGGAACTCCAGGTCTCAGGCAGCACATTCCTCGAACCAAAAGATCAATTTTTACTCCAGCTGCACTAGCCGCGTATAAGGCTTCGATGGTGCTTTTTTCAACAAGGCCATTCATCTTGGCTCTGATGTAGGCCGGCTTACCTTTCTTCGCATTTTCCGCTTCAATGCCGATCCATTCGATGATTTTCTCTCTAAGCATAGCGGGGGCTACCACCCAATTTTTAAAGCTGTCTTTGAAGCTCTGCTCTTTCAAAAGTGCGTAATCCTCATTGGCGTCCATAAGCTCAAAGTATTCGAAAAGCTTCTTGGCATCTTTCCAATACTCTTTGCGAGAGGACATGACGCCGAGGTCGGTATAAATTTTTGCAGTGATGGGATGATAGTTCCCGGTCCCTACATGAACATAATGTCTGGAGGGATCTCCGGCTTTGCGCCCATCTCTTTCAATGTAGGTCATCTTCGCGTGGATTTTTAGGTCGGAGGTTCCGTAGATGACTTTAGCTCCGGCTTTTTCGAGGGCTCGTGCCCACTTCAAATTATTTCTCTCATCAAAACGTGCTTTAACCTCCACAAGGGCAACGACATTCTTTCCATTCTTGGCGGCTTGTCTGAGGGCCTCAAGGGCAGCGCTATCCTTGGAGCTGCGATAAAGAGTTTGGCAGATGCGTTTCACTTTGGGGTCTTGAGCAGCAAACTGAAGTAGGTCGACGATAGGATCATAGCTCGAGAAGGGATGGTGCAGTAGCTGATCGTTTTCTTCAATGCGTTTGAAGAAACGATGTGCTTTGAGTCCCGACTTCAGAGAGGTAGGTCGTCTTGGTTTTGAATAATTGTATCGAAACTTCTTCTTTGTCTTGATTTCCGAGAGGGGCATTAGGCTTTTGAGGTCAAGTGGGAGGTCGATTTGATAAACCGCGTCTCTATGTATTTCGAGTTTTTCCTCCAGCCACTTTACGCCTGGGGAAATGGAAGATGCGTCGACCTCAAGGCGTACAACAGCTCCTTTGTTGCGATCGTCTAGTCCTTCTTCGAAAGCTTCTAGGAAATCATCATCATCCCCCGCAAGGTCAATCTCGGCATCTCTTGAGATTTTAAAGGCAAACATTTCAAGAATTTCATCTTGTGGAAAAATACTATTTTGGAAGGCGAGAATGAGGTGATCGACTAGGCAGATATGGGCTTCTTCATGTATGAAAAATCTGGGCAATTCTTCGGGAAGTTCAATGAGCGAAAAGTGGTCTTTGTGTCTGGCCAGGAAGTGAATGCGGCCACCGCGAAGCAGGGGGATCTTTGCATTTTTCTTAACTTGTATTGGTTTAAGCAGGGGCAAAACTTCTTTTTCAAAAATGGCTTTGCCATGTTCGGATTGCTTCTGCTCGATGTAGACCCCTGATCTAGCCAGCTCCAGGCAAAATTGTTCCCAGACTTGAGCCTGTCGAAATTTTTGTTCCATGGCTCTCAGGCGAATGTTGGCGAGTAGATCTGGGACGTAGTAGCCATCTCTCCACAGCTTACTTTTTTTGATGTTGGGCGTTTTGATGAGCCGGACCAAGGCCGCGACTCTTACCATAAAAAATTCTTCAAGATTTGAAGATAGGATAGCCAGATATTTGATGCGCTCTAGTAGGGGCGTGCTTAGGTCTGCGGCTTCTTCCAAAACGCGATCATTGAAGGAAAGCCAGCTCAATTCTCGGGAGAAATATCTAGAGTTTTTGTAGTCGGTTAGTCTTGGCATAGGGATTAGGTGCTAGTCTGGATACGGCACGATAAATTTTGCTCCAAACAAAATAAATAAATTTCTAGTGCGATCAATTCTGGAATGTTTGGGAGAGTTTTTGTGGCGACAATTTTTTCAAAATCTTTACGGTTGTGTTTGAAGTGTTCTTTGAGCCAGGGATGAAGTGCGAGTTGGTCTTCCATTCGATCGAGCATGTTGGCCATAAGCTCTCCATCCACAACCTCCGACAGTTCAATGTTGAATTTGTTTCCAATCAAGTAACCTAATGATGCCAGTTGGACTTTGTGGGCGACATCTTGCGCGCGAACTTCAGGAGCGGGCTCTACAGGCTTTTCTGCGACGGGACTTTCCTCAGAATTGTCTTCGCTCGTAGTATCCTCGTTATCCGTTTCTTCGGGGGAGTTTGAAGTAAAATCAAGATTGGCTTCGAACTTTGCACTATCTCCAAAGTCTTGAACCTCTTCGTGTGGAAATCCTTCGGGAATGAATTCGCTTGCTGGATCATCAGACTCAGATCCACTTGCGGAGGTGGGATCTTGAAGTTCAAACGGATCGTAGGGCATCCCCTCGGGCAACTCTTCTGGAGGAGTCATGTTGAGAGCTGAAGTCGAGTCATCTACTTCAACGGAGTGTAGTGGGGAGGTATGCTCATCAATCTGAATTTTATGGGCATCATCATACTCGCTCATCGCCATTGGTGAGGCGCTGTAATCGGGCTCGTCCATGTCTGGGGCAGGCGCATTGAGGGCGTCTTCATCAGGGACTAAAATAGAATAGCCGCAGGAACACTGAATCTCGAAAGCACCGGGATAGTCATCACTTTGGTGCGAAGTTCCGCACGAAGGGCATTTGAGGTCCATAGCTCTATATTATAGGCGTCAAAATAGAAAAGCCAATGCCAGGTGGATGGCATGCATGTCGCGTTGATAAGCGCCTATAACATCGTCCTCCATTTTGTTGATCCTGTAGCTGTATCCTGCGATAAACAAAAGATTAGATTTTGTGAGCTCAAGAAGGTCAAACTCATATTGGGCACGCACGCCATATCCGTATGGCTGGGTGTATTTGAGGGCTCTGTAGTTGAACAAAAGGTAGCCACCCGTCGCATCAACGCTAAAGCCCAGCCATGAAAGCCCCACAAAGGCCCTTAACCTGCTGTAGCGGAGCGTTGCCTCTGTCCCGCTGATGTTGGATTTCGCGGATTCGAATTCGACTCCTGTTCCTAAACGAAGTGCTGGCGCTCGAAGATAGTGGTGTCTTTGGGGGATTGTGGGAAAGTCTAGATATCTTTTGTAGATAAACTCTCCCTGAAAACCAAAAGCAAGCGTGTGGTCTGTGGTGACAGAGACATTGCTTTCCGGGCGATATTTATGAATTCCGATATCCTGCCCGATCACCAATTGTTTGCGGTAGGTGATGAGCTCTTCGTCTTTGGCTTTTTCTCTCAAATAAGGTCTAGAGTAGGCAAATTGGTCAATGCGAGAATAGAGGTTTTGTTTTCCGACGGGATTTTTTTGGAGTTGTCCTTGGCTTAATAGGTAGAGAGTTTCTTTCTCAAGCTCTTGACCGGAGACTTTGAGGCTCCCTCGAATCAAAAAAACTTCTGCAAATTCTTGGCTCATCGGAACTCTTAGATAAAAAACCGCATCGCTCGGCGAGAGTTCGCTACCGGCAACGATCAGATCCTCTCCGCCGTCGCCATCAACAATTAAGTACTCTCCATATCTGAGTGTAAAGTCTTCATCGTGAACATCAAAAACTGCGGGGCCTAGGGCTTCGATATAGGCATCGTCTTCGGTTTGAATTTGAACTCTACTGGATTGACTAAGTTGAACACTTCGGAAGGAATCGCTTTCTTCGCCTCTGGCCAGGGGCACGCTTCCTTTGTCTCGAGTTGAAATGGCTCGACCTTGAAGCTGTAAAACTTTTGCGGCATGAGCGGGCGCAGTCCACCCAGGGGCTAAGAAGCCAATGACTAAAAAGCCAATGATTGCTGGTCCTAAAAAACTATTGCGTGCACACTTCATAGTATTGGAGGTCTATAGACTAAGGCCAGTTCGCAATTGAGTCACGACCTGAAACGATTCTCTCAGTCCAAATCCTTTGAAAGCGCCGACGCTCAATCGATAATTGACGTAATGCATGGCCGAGCCCCCCAAATCGAGCTCGAAACCAAGAGATGAAGCATATTGATGTCCGACTCTAAATTTTGGGCTGAAGAATGATGACCAGGTGATGCTTTCTCCGATGAACCTAAGGTCAAGCGAATTGACCCGTACTCTGTTCCAAGAAAGGCTACTGGGTTTTTTGCTTAGCGAGATAATCCATTCGCCAGAAAGACGAACGAGGTCTTCTGCTGCAAAATTGGAAGTCGGGAAGCCTCTGTTCAGAAAATAATGTGTAGATGCAGGGGTGAATGGAGCTAGTCCTCCCCAAACAAAGTAGCTCGACGGAAAATTGGAGATCTCTGTCGCTGCTCCTTCAATGCCCAGTAGAACTCTTGAATAGGTGGAACTTTTTAGGAGACCAAAAAGCGAAGCCTTTAACTCCGGGTCCTTTAAGTATCTCATTTGGCCTGTCACGTAGATGAAGGGTTGGAGTTCTGAGAGAGAGGCTGTCGCGTAATACGGGTGAAGTGCGCCGTAACTACCGAGGCGAAGCTGGAGTGAGGGAATCCAGTCTTTGGTGGAGGCGAAATCTGCTATGGAGGAATGGTATTGATATTCGACTCCGGTGGCTATAGCGCCGGTCCATTTGGCTTGGAGGGTAAAGGGCCAGGTGTGTGTGTAGGCTGTTGCGATTTGCTCTTGTATTTTTGAATCGCTAAAGCCGAGGTAGCTTGTGTCAATAGGGCTATATTCCACGTAAAGGGAAGGGTGGCCCCATCTTTTGGCTTGGGGCGGGTGCCATTGCAAGGAAGTTGTGGCCAATGGTCTCTGCGTTAGTGAGTTATATCCCAGGACACTTGAGCCTTCCCAGCGACTTGTAATGTCTGAATAAAAAGTTTGACCGACAACGACTAAGGCGTTGTTTGAGCTGATGAGGCTCGGAATCCAAAATTTAGGCCAGAGTGTGGAGCTGGCTGAGTAGTCACTTTGAGTCACCTCAAGCGACATTTGCGGTGGCTCGGATTTTGTCGTCTTGATTGATGATTTTGAAGGAACCCATTGTGCTGTAAAAATCGGTTTCGTCTTAAGAAGCTCTTGGATTGCAACGGAGCGAATTTCGTCCTTGTCCCAAAGTAGTTCTTTGTAGATGATTTGATCCTGAGTCGGATTGAATACCGCTTCTGCGCCTTCTGTCCTTATGGGAAGCTTAAAGGCCGTGATCTTCTTCTTGTTTCTGAGATCTAGAAGTGCCGGACCCCAGTAATTTTTATTGTAGACTTGGGTTGTCGCAAAATTCCCGTTCGCAGACAATTGATAGCCTCCGAGAGAAAGGGGGGGGATCTGTGCGTTCAGCTGGAACTCTTTTCCTGAAGAGCTTAATAGCTGATCTCTGTAGGATTGATGGCCATTATGCTTCGAGAAAACGGCTTCTGGGGGCGCATCTTTTCGAATCTGAATACTGGGAGAGGAGAGCCTCTCAAAGGCGCGGGTTGAGGTGTGTAAAACAGTTTGATTCTCAAGCCCGCACTCCGCCTGTGGAGTGGCGGAGAGGACTTGCATTTTGTTGTCACCACCTTCACGAATCCAAATGAGTTGGCCTTTGTGGAATTCGAATTCTCTTAGTCTTTCCCCCGTGTTTAAAAAACAAAGATTGTTAACGGAAACTGAATCGTCGGGAATGATGGCAAGTCTGCGGCGTGTCGGACTTCTGGCGTGTGAAAAGTTGTGCTCGAACCAATGATCGGGCGCTTCGACCATAACGAGCCAAGAGTTTTCGTCAAAGCGGTAGGCCTTGAGGGGGCGCCAAAGTTTGAAAGGCCATTTGAATTGGTGAATCGGTTCGTGGAGTTCATTGGATTCGGTCAGGACACTATGGCTTTCTCTTGTGTCTTCAAAATATTGATAATTGATCCAGGTGTATCCTCTTTCGCTTTGGAAGGGGCCACGAAGATCGTTGCCAGTATGTATGGCGGGCGAAACTTTGAGTTTTTGTGCTGGGGCAGCGGCCCATTCGTCTCTTAGTTCAAGAAAAATTTGATCCACATCGACTCCAAGACTTTGCCAAGTTTTTCGGAAGGAAAGGCCTAGGCTGCTAGATGAGGCCTCGATAAACTTTTGTGCTCCACCGGCTTTTTGGAAAAGCTTTTCGATGAGGGCGTAGCCAAAACTGTATGGGATCTCGCCGGCTCGTACACGGCTATGGGGTGCGTGGATGTCTTCATGTCCATCTAGGTCCCATGTTTCTAATGGGTGTTTGCCGTTTTCTTGAAAATTTTGCGCGTACTTTTTTCGGGTAGTCTCTATCCAGCCAGAGTCAGGCCGTGCCCCAAGGGCTGACTCTGTCCAAACGGCCAAGCCTTCGTGGGTCCATCTGGGCCAAGAGGCGTTGGGGCGTGATGTATTTCCAATAAGCCAAGAAGCGATTCGAAAGGCTCCACGACGAGGTTGGAGTGAGAGAAGGTGGGCCCATTCGTGGGTTAGGGTTTCAAGCAGATAGTCGTCGTATTTCCCAACGCTTGAGCTAAGGAGGGGGGCGGAGGTGTAAATCTGGATACGATCTCTTGGGATGACGGTGGTAATTCCGTTGTGATGAAGAGGGGAGGCGTCGAAGTAAACTTCAGCGTTGTCTATAAGTTGTATGCCTAGTTTTGATTCTGCCGTTGAAAGAGCCAGAACTGTAAGCTGAGCTATTTTCTCCGCTTCGGGTCTGAGCTGCGCCGCAAGGATCACGGATATAACTTTGTTGCGGTGCTTTATTTCGAGGCTAAGGTCCTGGTTATTTGCGCGCAGAGTCGTGCCCCAAATAAAGAGAAAACAGATGATTGGTACGAAAGAGCGCATTTCTGATAAGTTAACTCACAGGAAAGTTTGAAGAAATAGCTCAGCTTAAATTGTCTAATAACTTTTATTCAGACAAAATTTAGGCACATAAACAATAGAGCTAAATTTTTAGGAGGCATATTCAACATGAAGCGAATCAATCAACTAGGGGTACTTGCATTGCTAGCCTTAACACTAGGTCTTGGAGCTTGTTCTAAAAAGAACGCCGGGGCTGACGGAGATGTAGCTGCTGCAGACGAAAGCATGAACGTTACGGATCTTGGAGCTGGTTCTACAGTCCCAGAGATGCCGCCAATTTACTTTGCATACGATTCATTCAACCTTGATAGCGTTGCTGAATCTACTTTGATGGGCCACGCAGCATGGTTACAAAACAACCCAGGATTGAACATTCAAGTCGAAGGTCACTGTGACGAGCGCGGTACAACTGAGTACAACTTGGCTCTTGGTGATCGTCGTGCAGCGTCTGTTCGTGATTTCTTGGTTCGCCAAGGCGTCGACGGTGCTCGTTTGTCTACAATCAGCTACGGCGAAGAGCGTCCAGCGGTTAGCGGCGGAAGCAGCGAATCTACTTGGTCACGTAACCGTCGTTCTGAATTCATCATTGCTCAGTAAGTAAGCTCGGTAAGTAAGCTCAGTAAGTTCAGTGTAGTAGTTTTGCTGAGTAGAAATTACGAAATAGATCCGCTACAGTAGAATATGTGCGGATCTTAAGACTTAGTAATATTTTAAATATGAAAAAATTAAAAAGCCTGTTCCTAGTTTTTTTACTGGGGACGGGCTTTGTTGCTTGTTCTTCAACGAAGGGAAAGCCAACTCGCTTGATGATTTATGCAAGTGCAGCTCTGAAGGCCGCTCAAAAGGCTGGGGCTGAACGCAAAGACCCTGATGCTTACCGTAAGGCTGAAAGTGCCATGTGGGAAGCAAAGAGTAAGTATGCACAAAAGCGCTGGCAAGAAGCTGCGAAGGCCGCATCAGAGGCCAGGCGATATGCTGAATTGGCCGAGATCAATGCTGAAGTGAGAACGGCTACTAGCGGAGGAGACTTTTACTAATGACAAGCAAATTGCTTATCGGGATGACCTTGTTTCTTGGCTTAGGATTGAGCGCATGTAAAACATCGCGCGACATTCAAAAAGACAAAGGAAGCAATAAGGCTTTGGATCCGAACGAAATCAAAACATTGGATGCTCCTCCGGCTTCGGAAATCAATCAAGGTGGGGACAGTACCAATGTCGGTAAGGCTTCTGTTCAGGATTTGCAGATGAAATTGGCTGTCGCAGTTGGTGAGATCGAAAACCTGCGCTATCAATTGCAGCAACAAAATTTGCGCAATCAAGAAGATACAAAATCCATTCGTGAAGAAAACGAAAGATTGAAGGAAGCTCTCAACCAACTTCAGCAGGGAGCGCAGGTTCCCGCGGCCGCGAAAATTTCGAAGAATAGTGGCAATGTTGTTGAATCTCTATGGCAGCAAGGCGTTTCTCTTATTAAATCCGGTAAGGATGGTGAGGCTTTGGTTGCTATGAATACGATTATTGATAGTTATCCAAAATCCAAGAGAGTTTGGGGCGCAACCATCACTTCAGGCATGATCCAGTATCGAATGAAAAAGTACAAAGAAGCTGCTTTGAGATTTAATGAAGCGATTGACCTCACGGCAAAACGCAGTCGGGGGGTTTCACTGCCTTGGTACTTTCAGGGAATGACCTTTTATCAACTTGGTAAGAAGGAAGATGCGGAATTGTTTTGGGGTGAGCTGGATCGCAAGTATCCGGGTAGCTTGGTCAATAAGAAGCTGGCTGCTATGAAAAAACGCAAAACCATGCGGCTTCCTTCGGACCCCTTTGAAGACGTCCCCAATTGGGAAGATTTCACAAATTAAGCGTCTTTCCCTGCTTATAGGGATTCTCAGCTGAGCAATAATATAGATTCTAGCCTCCGCTCGTGCTAACCCGTTCTCATGAAAGAGAAGACGCCGTGTGTACTGGCTTTCGAGAGCAGCTGCGACGAAAATGCCATTGCGGTTGTGTCTGAGACGGGCCAAGTTCTCTTCCAAAATCTTTCTTCACAAATCGAAGTTCATAAAATATACGGCGGAGTTGTGCCCGAGGTGGCATCGCGCCTCCATTCAGATGCTATGGGCGGCCTCCTTGAGGAAGCTTTGCAATTTATAGATTCCCAAAAGGATTTGCTAAGTATAGAAAAGGTCGCCGCAACCAAAGGCCCCGGCCTTATGGGCTCCCTCTTGGTTGGGGCAAGCTGTGCGGAAGGTGTGGCTTTTGCGATGGGAAAAAAACTGGAAGGCATTCATCATTTGCGTGGTCATTTGGCTTCAGTACTTTTGGCTGATTCTGATGGGGGCAAAACATTGGCAGAGCGTTCCCAATCAATATTTCCTGCTTGGGTGGTGCTTGTCTCCGGCGGGCATACACAAATTTTATATTGCGATGACAGGCTCAATGCTGAAATCCTAGCTTCGACGGCTGATGATGCTGCTGGCGAGTGTTTTGATAAAAGTGCTAAGTTGATGGGGATGCCATATCCCGGCGGCCCTATGATCGAGCGACGAGCACTAGAAATCGGCGATGATAAGTCCATGCTTGAGAAGGCGAAAGCATTGTCGAAATCGTTGCCGAGACCTCGCTCACAAACAGGTTTTTCTTTTTCGGGTTTGAAGACGGCCATTCGCTTGAAGCTTGAGGCCAATTCCGAGTTAAAATCCGATCCGGCATTTGCTTGGGCTGTGCAAGACGCCATATGTGAAAGTTTACTGGGAGGGTTGAAGCGCACAATTACGGAGCATAAAAGTCTTCTGACTTCCAAAAAGCTTGTGTTTTGTGGTGGCGTTTCTGCAAATCAATATCTTCGAGGAAAACTAGATTCGTGGGCACAGGCTCAAGGTATTGAGCTCATTCTGCCCCCACTCAAATATTGCACTGACAATGCTGCCATGATCGGAGCTGCAGCATGGGTTCAAGATCCAGAGCTTTCTCTTTCCGACTGCAAAGCCAGGATTCCTCTTTCGCCTACGGATTTTAAAAAAGGCAAACAGACAAAGGCGCCCCAAAATGTCTAACTCTCCCAAGGCCGACAAACAGTTCGGGCAGCATTTTCTAAGCAACCAAGGGGTCATCGATAGAATTGCGATGAGTGTGATGAGCCTCCAGGAAAAATTACCAGAAGCACGAGCGAAGGCACCGATTGTTGAAATTGGTCCCGGACCAGGGGCGCTAACGAAGGAGTTGCTCGCAAGAGCCCGCCCTCTTTCAACAAAATTATTGGCAGTTGAACTCGACACGAGAATGGTGGATCATCTGCAGCTTCAGTACTCAAAAGACATTGAAGCCCAAAATTTTGAGGTGATTCATGGTGATGCTGTCGAGGCCGATTGGCTCGTATCTCCCTTGATGGAGGCGGGGGTTGTGTGCGGAAATTTACCATACAATGTAGGAACCGCCATTGTTTTCAAGCTTGTGGAGTATGCGCCGCAGGCTCAGGCCTTTTGCTTTATGCTTCAAAAGGAAGTGGTTCAACGCTTTATGGCCGTTCCAAGCACAAAGGATTACGGGGTTCCAAGTATCATGCTCCAACTCGTGTGTGCGATAGGAGATCACTTTTGGGTTCAGCCTGGGAGTTTCAGTCCGCCTCCCAAGGTACAAAGCGGAGTCTTTACTTTTAGAAGGCGTGCGAAGTTTTTGTCTCCTGAACTTGATCCTTTTCATCCCGAGACTCAGTACTTTGCCTTCAACAAGCGCGTGAAACTCGCATTTCAAAGCAGAAGAAAGATGCTAAGAAAAGTCTTCCCTGCGCTCAAAGACACGGAGTGGGGTGCCAAAAGACCGGAAGCCCTTAGCCCCGAAGAATGGTGGTCTCTCTGGCAAGACGATCTACTCAAGTAGGGCGAAGTGTTTTATTGGAACTGATGAAATGATTTTAAATAAAATTTTTACCAGTGCGGAAAAGTTGACCAGTCGTATTTGGGTGAAGGGTCTTGTCTTATCTGTCTTTCTTTTGAATTCCAACCAGAGCTTCGCAACCATCCTTTCCGATTTGCACCTAGGGACTTTGAGGCCAGCTCTTCAAGATAGTATTTTTGATGAAGATTCCGACGATCCTTTTCGAGTTATAGGCAATCCTGCATGGGCAACAAATAGTTCTGTCGTTGCGCTGGGGGTGACGGGGGTTGGTGCCGATATGAACGGCAAGGCTGCCAATGAGGACAACAATTATCTCATTTCCTTCATGTATCAGGAGAGAAAAGGGCGTTGGGGTTTTGGGGCTTTTACGGTCTTCCCGTCTGGAAGTCAGCCCATTCTAGATACAGGAAGCGAGCTCGAGCGAGCTTCTCCCTGGATGAATATGACTCGTCAGATTTCTTACGCGGCAAATTTGTCTCGTCATTGGGAGAGGTGGAGTCTGGGGGTGTTGCTTCCCGTTTACTTCAATGCGACAGCGGATGTTCGGGCGAATTTAGCGACGGCAGATGTAAACACGAGAGCCAAACTGTATTTGAAACCTGCAGTGAGCTATGGCGTCGGTGGGCTCTACCGGCTTGATAAAAGTTCGACGCTTTCCATCACTTATAAGGAAAAAGCATCAGCCCAGACTACGGCCATTTTTGAAAGCAACATTCCCATTCTGTCTTTGGACTTGGTTTTTGAGGGAGAGTCGTCGTATGCCTTCGACCCTAGAAGGATCGCTGTTTCTTATAGTCGTGATACTGGTTTTGGGTTGTGGGGGGCAAGGTTGCGCTATTCTCAATGGTCCAAATTTTCAACACCCTACATTGAGCTGACGAACTCGAGCTTGAATATCGTAGATGCTTCTCCTGATGGTAGCGCGAAAGATGCGTGGGATGCCACGGTGGCAGTATTGTGGAAATCAAGCCCGGACACGAAGTGGGCCTTTTCTATTGGGTATCAGGAAAGTCCGTTTTCACAGATATCTACCTATTATGATAGTGACCAGGTAAAGGCTGCGGTGGCTTACTCGCGTAAGTTCGCCGGCGACTGGAGTCTGTCGTCTCACGTGAGATTCCATCTTCTGAATCGCGGGGTCTATTACCTTATGGGTGGCCTTGGGGTTGCTTACTCGATTTAAGCCCTGCTTCTGTAACTTTTTCTATAGTTTTCCGGTGGCGATCATGATCATGGCAGCTTGGAGCTGGATCGCGGTCCATACTTGAACTAGGATGAGCTGTATGTCAGCACCAGAAGTAGTCACCCCCAAAAAAACCTGGAAGAGCCACTTCCGAGAAACACTTGTTTTGGGGCTCCTGACTCTTGCTCCATTGGTGATTACCTTCTGGGTTTTGTTTTCGATTGTGAGTTCTCTCGATTCTACGATGTATGATTTGTTTCCGAGTTTGAGGGCGCTTCCGATTCGTTTGGGGTTTGGTCTTCCTGGGTTGGGGATTCTCGCCACATTGTTTTTGCTATTACTGGTGGGGACCCTCACACGAACGGTAGCGGGGCGCTTTATCAACAAGGTGTCTGATTTTTTTATCAGCCGAGTCCCGATTCTTCGAAGCATCTACAAGATCACCAAGCAATTGGGCTCGGTCTTTTTCTCCAAGTCCCCGACGTCGGGCTTCAAGCAGGTGGTGTGGATTCCCTTTCCTCATCAGGACTCTCGCTGCTTGGCATTTGTGGCTAGCGAAACGGAAGCGGGGGAGTGTTTTGTCTTTGTTCCGACGGCCCCCAACCCTACGAGTGGGTATGTTTTGAATTTTAGAAAAGATCAAGTCTCTAAGGCTGATATGTCAGTTGATGCAGCCTTGAAGTTGATTTTATCCTGCGGGGCCCTAGGCGAGGATGACGACAGTGGCGAAGACTAAAAAGAAAGATGCAGGGCCTAAGGTCGGCGGCGGTTTTGGGCAGGTTTCCGATAACCGTAAGGCTCGTTTTGATTTTCATATTGAGAAAAAAATTGAAGCCGGAATGGTTTTGAAGGGGAGCGAAGTCAAGTCTCTGAGGGAAGGCAAGCTTCAACTTGTGGATTCTTACGCGAGTTTTGAGGGCGGCGAGATCTATCTGGTAAAGGCCCACATTGCTGAGTTCAAGCAGGGGGGGCCCTTCTTCAACCATGAGCCCACGCGCAAGCGAAAGCTTCTCTTGCATAAGCGAGAAATCTTAAACCTCAAGGCTTTGGTCGATCAAGATTCCTACACCTTGGTTCCTTTGCGGGTGTATTTTTCTAAAGGCAAAGCCAAGGTTGAATTGGGGCTGGCGAAGGGCAAGAAGAAGGGCGACAAACGCCAAGACCTCAAAGACAAAGACCAAAAGCGTTCGCTCGATAAAGCCATGCGTCGCGACCGGCAGTAGTGGGGTCGTCCGAATTGGCGGCGCTGGCTATGGAGCGCCAAGCAATCAGCGCATCATTGGATGCAGCTTTCTTGAATTTCGATTGACGCTTAGCGAAGCTCTTCGTAGCATACGGGTGTGTCTTCGAAGCTGAAAATGACATTGTGGCAACGCGCGTATCTTCCGGAAATCCTACGAGGATTGTCTCTGACCATGCGCTTTATTTTTCGTAAGAAATCCACACTTCAGTATCCTGAGCAGAAGAAAACTTTCCCAGTAGGGTACCGTGGTGTGCCTCGCCTAGTCGCGGATAAAATGGATCAAGAGCGCTGCGTGGCTTGTAAGCTTTGTGAAGTCGTTTGTCCTCCAGTTGCCATTTACATCGAAGCTGAAGAGCATCCAGATCCTACCTATAAAGAACGTCGTCCAAAAGTTTTCCAGATCGATTTTGGAAGGTGCATCAACTGTGGTTTCTGTGAAGAAGCTTGTCCGGTTGAGGCCATCGAAATGAGTCAATCAGTGGAAATCGTGGGTGAGTCTCGCGAAGAGCTCGTCTATCAAAAAGAAGCTTTGCTTGCGATTCCTGAAGATCCACGCAGAAAACATTTGCGAAACCTCTAAGCATCGAGCAAACAAGGCTGACGATGTTAGCTTTCAAAAAAAGTAGCCTATCTCCTCAGCTGAATGACCTTGAAGAAGAGCTTGCTCTGCTACTCGGAATTCAAACAAAATATGAAAGTAACTTCGGTGCGACGATCTACGCCGAAAAGAAAAATTTTCAAGCGATTGTGAATTCTATGCTCGATGAATCTGAGTCTGCCTTGGATATGGCAGAACTGGTGGACCATTTAAAGAAGAAGTGTTCAACACGCTTGCTCAAGGAGTATTTGCTTCTCACTCCCGAAGATGCGCAAACGGGGTCGATCCGTTTGCCGTTGAACCCATCTCTTGATTCCAAGCTTATGGCTTTTGCCTCTAAAGAATTATCCGTAAAGTTGGAGCTCGAATCTGGAAAATCACTTTCTACTTCTTTAAAGTTGCTCGATGGAAACTATATTCTTGATGAGTCCCTTTCTTTGGGGGTGCATCGTCTGAAGTACATGGATAAAGAATGTTTGATTCTTGTGGCTCCAAGAAAAGGAAAAGAATTGCCCGCTGAAAAGGCTTGGGGATTTTTTGCTCCTCTTTATGCTCTTCATTCAAAAAATTCCATAGGAGCTGGGGACTATAGTGATTTCGCAGCCTTTACGAATTATGCCGCTAGCCTCGGCGCAAAAACAGTTGCGACCCTTCCTCTTCTTCCGACTTTTTTGTCAGAATGGAAGGAAGATCCAAGTCCATACTCTCCCGTGAGCCGTGTGTTTTGGAGTGAGTTTTATGTTGATCCTCGAAAAGCGCCGGAATGGAATCTTGTTCCGGAGTCCAGGGAACTTTTCGCTTCACTTGAGGCTGAAATCGCTAAGTTGAATGCCGAAGAAAATGTTCCTTACTTGAAGGCCTTTGAGTTAAAGCAAAAAATTCTAAAACCAATGGCCAAATATTATTTTGAAGAGGGCGAGCCAGGGCGTCTCCAGTCATTGCTGAAGGAAAAGCATGATCTTATTCAATACGCACGATTCCGGGCCTACTGTGACGTTCAGGCAAAGCCTTGGTCTTCGTGGCCCGAAGCTTGGCTCAGGGATCTACCCCCAAGCGCTGAAACAAAAGAGCTTGAGCAACTTTATCTCTATATGCAATTGCTTGCGTGTGAACAGATTGAGACTGTAGCAAGTTCAGCCCAAGAAAAAGGATTGAGTTTTTATCTCGATCTACCGGTGGGAGTGCATGGCGATGGCTATGATGTTTACAAAAATTCTGAACTTTACATCAGAAAGCTTAGTGCTGGCGCACCTCCTGATCCGTTTTTTAGTTTAGGGCAAAATTGGGGTTTTCCTCCTCTGAATCCTCGTACGTTGACGAGCGATAAGCTCTCTCATCTTCGCCAGATTATCAGGCACCATGTCTCTCATGCAGCCTTGTTGAGAGTTGATCATGTTATGGGGTTACACCGAATTTACGTCGTTCCTCACGGATTTGAAGCGTCTGAGGGCTTGTATATTAGCTATCCTGAAGAACTTTTTTATGGGGTGCTTCTATTGGAGGCCCAGAGAACTGGAACTGTGATTGTGGGAGAAGATTTGGGAACGGTTCCGAAAGAAGTTGTGGCAAAGATGGCTCAGCATCGACTTTCACGTCTTTACGTTATGCAGTATGAAGCCAATCCGGAAAATACTGATTTTCTTGGTGTGCCTTCTATCCACTCCGTCGCAAGCCTCAACACCCATGATATGCCGATGTGGCAGGCGTATTGGGAATCTATGGATTTGGACGATCGACTCGAGCGAGGACTGCTCGACAAAAAAGGCGCTGCGAAAGAAGCCAAAATACGCGAAGAAATCAGGACTAAGTGCCTAAAATTATTTGAAGAAAAAGGTTTGTTGTCAGCTGGTGTTGGGGTTAAGCCTCAGAACTGGCAACTTCGTCTCAAAGCAGCCCTTTCCTGGATGATGCAGGGGGCATCAAGGATGGCGCTCGTAACACTCGAGGATCTTTGGGCCGAAACGGAGCCCCAGAATACTCCAGGCACCTACAAGGAAAAGCCCAACTGGAAACGCCGCTGTGATCGCTCTCTAGAAGAGCTGATTTCAGACTCAGAAATGTCGGAGTTTCTGCGGGATATCGCATCTAACAGAACACGTCACTAATCACGTTTTGCTTTTGTTTTTGAGGCCGTTTGCTGTTAGCTACTGTGGGCTATGACTGAATTGCGTCCTGAAACCCAAGTTCTCAACTTCCTTTCCTCTGAATCTGGAGCCAAACAGGCCCACGTTTTTAAGTTTGGAGTCGATTCAAAAGCCCCTGCATTTTTGCAAGATTTTGCAAAACTTTGCCAAGAGAATATCGGCTGGAGCTGGGACCAAAAGTTATTGAACGGATTGGAAGGCTTCGATGCGACTCTTTGGAGAAAATCAGACGCTAGTCCTTTGAACTTTGTTCAGTCTTTATCTGCAGAACAAGTCACAGCTCTCTCTGCGAACAAAGCTCTTAGTGAAACCATCACTGAATCTTCCACTCGTCTGCGCAAACTTGCGGATACAGGCAATGCTCATGATGTGGCTTATTTCTGTATGGAGTTTGGTTTGACTCAAAGTTTGAGACTTTACTCTGGTGGCTTGGGAGTGTTGGCGGGAGATCATCTAAAAGCAGCTAGTGATTTGCAATGGCCGCTATGCGCGATCGGTTTGGCTTATCGCCAAGGTTATTTCACTCAGCGTCTTGATGAATCTGGGCAGCAACATGCCGATATCAAGCGCAATGATTTCGACAAAATGTCTATGACTCCCGTAGTGGATAAAGCCGGCGAGAGAGTCAAGATCGAAGTTCCTTTCCCTGGACGCACGGTTTGGCTTCAGGCTTGGAAAGTTGGCGTGGGCCGCATTCCTTTGTACTTGCTAGATGCTGACATCGAACAAAATAATGCTGAAGATCGAAAGCTTACGGATCATCTTTACGGAGGGGATAACCAGCATCGTCTTCATCAAGAAATTATTCTTGGCGTTGGAGGCTACTTTCTTCTCAAGTCTATGGACCGTCTTCCCAAAGTCTTCCATATGAACGAAGGCCACGCGGCTTTTCTTGCTTTCGCAAGATTGGAAGACCTGACGCAAAATCACGGATTGAGTTTTCAAGAAGCTTTAGAGTTCATGAAGCAGTCGAGTGTCTTTACGACTCATACGCCTGTTCCTGCGGGACACGATGTTTTCGGTCTGGATCAACTGCTCCCGTTTGCGGAATTGTATGCGGCGAAGATGGGCGCAAAAACTGAAGACGTCGTTGCTCTTGGTCAATTGGCCAAGCGCCACGTGACTCAAGGCACTTTCTCCATGACGGATCTTGCGCTTTCTGCGAGTGCTCACGTCAACGGTGTTTCTCAAGTGCATGGCCGAGTGTCTCGTGAAATGTTCCAAGAAATTTATCCTTCTCTACCTGCTGACGATGTCCCTGTTGCGGGTATTACGAACGGCGTTCACACCTTCACTTGGCTTGCCCAAGAATGGAATGAGTTCATTGGCCAATCTTCTCCAAAGTGGGAGAGTGAGTTTTCAGCAGGTTCTATGGAAAAAATCACCAAGGCTCTTGGTGATGCGTCTGACGAACAGCTTTGGAATACAAAAAAGACTTTGAAGCGTCGCTTTATCTCTCAACTTAAGGAGCACGTTGTGGCGACTTACTCTCGTCGAGGCGAAAGCCCTTCAGCTATGGGCGCAGCTCTTGCGAATTTGACCGAAGATGCGTTGATCATCGGATTTGCAAGGCGCTTTGCTACCTACAAGCGCGCAACGCTTTTGTTCCAACACGTTGAGAAGCTCGAAAAAATGATCGACGATGGAAAACCGATTGTGATTGTTTACGCAGGTAAGGCTCACCCTAAAGACATCCCAGGACAGACCTTCATCAAAGAAGTGATCGAAATTTCTCGTCGTCCGAAACTGCGTGGAAGGGTGATTTTCATCGAAAACTACGAAATGGATATCGCAAGACTCATGGTCCAAGGTGTGGACGTTTGGCTCAATACGCCGACTCGCCCGCTAGAAGCTAGTGGAACTTCAGGAATGAAAGCCAGCATCAACGGAACGTTGAACTTAAGTGTGGACGATGGCTGGTGGTCTGAGGCTTACAATGGCAAGAACGGATGGCTTGTTGCTGATCGCAAGCTTAATGAAGATATGGATTTTCAGCTCGAGTACGATAGCGCTCAAATTTATGCATTGCTCGAGAGTGATGTGCTTCCTAGCTTCTTCACTCGCAATGACAAAGACGTCCCGACTCGTTGGATCTCGAAGCTTCGTGAATCGATGATTAGCACTTTGTGGAATTTCTCCACATCTCGAATGCTTGGTGACTACAATAAATTGTTCATTGAGCAATCTGCTCAAAAGGCGGAGGTCTTCTCTGCGAACGACTACAAGCTCACTCGTCAATTGCACGAATTCAGAAATCGTTTTCAGCAGTCTTGGGGCAAGGTGGCAGTGCAGGATACGAAAGTTGACTTACAAGATACTGGAAAGTTGAAGCTTGAAGTTAAGCTAGCACACCCGGGAATTGGTGATTCTGATCTGAAGGTGGAAGCTTATGTCCGAACTGACGACTCAAGCAGTCAAACTCTTGAACTCAAGTCTCTTGGGAATGGCGTTTGGGGAAGTGACAAGGATTGGAACTTTAGTGGACAGAGCGAATTGAGCTTTAGGGTGAGGCCTCGTTTGACTGTTGAAGGCTGGAAGCCCGAGCTTTATTCTGAACTTTGTACTTGGTACTA
>CAZXHL010000021.1:0-540 GCA_964640545.1 uncultured Bacteriovorax sp.
TGAAGAGTTGATCGTTCCGCCGCTGAGACCTGCACCAGATGTGGCAAAGATGCTTTCTGTGTTGGGATTGTATTGCTCACCAGTTGCTAAGCATAGCGTGGGCTTGTCGGTAGGAGAATCTTGTCTGTAATAAGGTTTTCCAAAAGTGTAGTCTTTGACGATATTGCTCGAAGACTTTGGCCATTGATAGAGAGTGACTTCTTGTCGTCCTGGAGAGAGGGATGCTTTTTCACCTGAGTAGAATAAGACAAGTGGAGTAGAGACTCTTTGGTTGTTCACAATTACTTCAAAAGATGTGTGTTGCGGAGTCGTAGACTCAACAGGCTTCTTGTAGCTGAGCCCAATGCTCGTGCCGCAATTAATGCTTTGGTCAGCGTTAGCTGTGAGAGGAGATTGAAAACCAATTAACTCAAAGTTACGAGGCTGATTAGTCGCCGACAATGTCAGTACCGCAGTTTCGCCAACTTTGTAGGCGCGAGGGCTGAGCTGACCTTGGCCGCTTTCAGGTCCACAGGCGTCCTCGCTTCCTTCGACTTGGTT
>CAZXHL010000021.1:550-30758 GCA_964640545.1 uncultured Bacteriovorax sp.
AGTCCGGGGCCAGTTATGTGAATGAAATAGCAGAGGCCAGGATCTAAGGTGAGAGTCGTGTTTGTTGATTGGTCGTAAGCTGTAAAATATTTCGCATCAGGGTGCTTTTGCTGGCTGAGCTTCGCCGATACCTGCGCGTTTTGGCCCACGCCACAGGACTGAATCAACAGTAATAAAAAGGTACCCAATATATAGAATGGCCCGCTCAAACTTCTAAACATCTTAATAAGTATCGGCAATTTTGGCGTAATGCTTTGTTAAGTTTGGGTGATTTTGCGAATTGCAGAGGGGGGAAAACAAAAACTCTCTGGAGGCTTTTTACGGCGACCAGAGAGTTTGGAGAATTAAGAATACGTTAAGAATCGTTTATCTATCTATCGCCAAGCGCCTTAAACTCGCGCTGCTGAGCGCCCGTATACTTCGTCAAGGGGCGAATGATGCGGTTGTTGGCGGCTTGCTCGAAGACGTGTGCCGACCAGCCTACGATCCTGGCCATAACGAAGATCGGAGTGAACATGTCGATGTCAAAGCCCATGAGGTAGTAGGCAGGACCTGCGGGGAAGTCCAGGTTGGGGTGGATGTTCTTTTTCTCGACCATGACCTTCTTGAGAATGTCACTGATTTCATGCCATTTGGTTTCGCCTTTGATCGCGGCAACCTTGCGCCCGTATTTGTCCATGGTGGGCACGCGTGAATCACCTGAGCGATAAACTCGGTGACCAAAGCCCATGACTTTTTTCTTGGCAGCGATGGCATCAAGCATCCACTTCTCAGCATTTTCAGGACTGCCGACTTCCTTAAGAACGTGCATCACTTGCTCGTTAGCACCGCCGTGAAGAGGTCCCTTAAGGGCGCCGATGCCAGCTGTCACACAAGAGTAAAGATCACTCATTGTCGACGCCACAACTCTTGAAGTGAAAGTCGAAGCATTAAATCCATGCTCGGCATACAAAGTGAGTGAAGCATCAAAAGCTTTGACGACATCTGCGTGAGGCACTTCACCAAAACACATGTGGAAAAAGTTCGCCGACATGGAAAGGTCAGCTTTGGGCGCGATAGGCTCTTTGCCATTTCGACAACGGTAATCAGCCGCGATGATTGTTGGAATTTTCGCGAGAAGATCAAGCGCCTTGCCGTAGTTGGACTCGATGCCTTCGCCCGCAAAGGCATCTTTCGGGGACCAAGTGCTTTCGTCTTTGGAAGTGTTCTCCATTCCGAGATAGCTTACACCCGTGCGGATCGTGTCCATGGGGTGTGCGGTTTTTGGGTAGAGTTTGATGCTGGCGAGCAAATTTGCGTCAATTGAACGCGCGCCTCGCTCAGCCTTCACGAATTCGTCGTACTGTGACTGAGTAGGTAGTTCGCCGTGCCACATGAGATAGGCCACTTCTTCAAAGCTCGCATTGTCTGCTAGGTCTTGAACGGGGTAACCTCTGTAGGTCAGTGAGTTTGACTCCGGCATGACTTTGGAAACTGTGGTCTCATCGACGATGACACCCTCAAGGCCTTTTTTTACTTCAATTTTGTCGCTCATATTTTATCTCCTATCAAAATTTTCGTTAGGTATAGCATTGCTATACCTGTCACAATTTACATTCGCGCCTTTCCGCTAAGCGGCGCTGGACATTATTCGTGCCCCTTCTGTGAAAAGTTAAAAACATTTTGGTCAAAATCATTGTATTTATCATAGCGAAGCACTTCGTAGAGGCGTTTGCGTGTTTGCATGGTCGCGACAAGCTCATCTGTCTGAACGCCTTTTTCAAAAATATCTTGGTAGCCGCGTTCCACCGCACCCATCGCAATGCGGAAGGGAGTCACAGGATAAATCACAATGTTGATTCCTAAATTTTCAAGCTGAGATTTGGTCAATAGTTTTGATTTCCCAAACTCAGTCATGTTTGCAAGTAACGGCACTTTGATCGCTTTTCTAAAGGCTTCAAAATCGGCTTCGGTGCGCATGGCTTCTGGAAAGATGGCGTCCGCGCCAGCATCGACATAAGCCTTCGCTCTTTCGATCGCACTTTCAAGACCTTCACTCGCTGCGGCGTCGGTGCGGGCCATCAACATAAAGTTTGTGTCACGTTTTGCGTTGGCCGCTGCTTTGACTTTGCGGACCATGTCTTCGGTGGAGACGAGACTTTTTCCGTCGAGGTGGCCGCAACGCTTGGGATTGATCTGGTCTTCCATGTGGCAACCGGCAAGTCCAAGGTCTTCAAGTTCGCGAATGGTGCGAGCCGCACTCATAGGTTCACCAAAGCCCGTGTCGATATCGACGAATGTAGGTAGCTCCGTGACTTGTGCGATTTGCTTAGCTCTTTGAGAGACTTCACTTAATGTCGTGAGTCCAATGTCGGGTAAGCCCAAATCATTCGCTAGTGCTGCTCCGGAAATATACACGCCATCAAAGCCAATATTCTCGATCATCAATGAAATGTAGGGAGAGAAGGATCCAGGGAATCTGAGGAGCTTGCCTGATTCGAGGCCGGCCTTGAGTTCAGCACGTTTTTCAGTGGGTGACTTCTTGGTGAATAGCATGTGAATGTTCTAGGTGGTGATTCAGATATTTACAAGTATCTCCCACGCTTAGCACGAAGCGTTAAGGCTCTAAAACAGGTTTTTGCCGAGAATAAACAGCCCCATCAATACGAGAAAGACCGAAAAAGCTTTCTTCAGGTGTTCTTGCTTTACATGGGGAACGAGACGGGTCCCGATGAGGATGCCCACTCCTGAAAAGGCGGTGAACTTGAAGAGAAAAAGCCATGGGATCTCGACGAGAGACAAGTAGCTGACGAATCCCGTTCCAGAATTTAGCGCGATGATGAGGAGCGAAGAGCCAATGGCGTCTTTGATGGAGATTCTTGCGAGCAACACCAGAGCGGGGACAATGAGGAAGC
The DNA here is from genome assembly GCA_964640545.1 of uncultured Bacteriovorax sp. Classification (GTDB taxonomy): domain Bacteria; phylum Bdellovibrionota; class UBA2428; order UBA2428; family UBA2428; genus JBGSZX01. The sequence continues at coordinate 3,445 of CAZXHL010000021.1, forward strand.
CACCTCCGACTCCGATAACTCCGCTCAAGAGGCCGACGGCTAGAGCTTGGGTGCTGATCAATAGGTAATTGAGTTTTTTGGGAGCTTGCTCGTTCTGGGGTTTGTTGGAGTTGGAGGCTGCAGTAGAACCGCCGCCATTCGCCTCCACAACAACCTTCGCAGCCGAACTCTTTCGAAACATCATGATCGATGCGGCGAGCATGACTATTGCGAACAATGTCATTTGAAACTCAGAGGTCATATATACGGTGCTCTTCGCTCCGAGGAAGCTGCCGATCATAGCTGCAGGAGCAAAAGCGGCGACGATGCGATACTTCACATTGCCATTTCTATGGTGTCCAAAGACGCCAATCAGGCTCGTCAGTCCAACAATCGCGAGACTCATGGCGATGGCGAGCTTGCTTTCGATGCCGAGTGCATAGACGAGAATGGGCACAGTCAAAATTGATCCGCCTCCACCAAGGAGACCGAGACTAAATCCAGCAATAGTAGCGAGTAAATAAGCTAACATAACTCCATTGTGCCACAGCCATGGCAGCTTGCACTTTGACCGCGATCAATGTTTGAGATTTAGTAAGGCTTTCATGTTGAGGATTTCGAAGTCTCTACCGCTTTTGTGGATGGCGCCTTCTTCCTCTAATTTGCTCATGAGCCTCGTCACAGATTCAAAGGTGCTGCCAGAATATTCCGCGATCTCTTTGCGAGTCCAGACTTGCTGTGGATATTTCAATTTCAAATAAACAAGTGTTTCCGCAATGCGCTCTTGCGCACTATGGGACGCTAGACCTGCAATGCGAAGTTCTGCCGCCCGCAAGTCTTTGGCTAAAGTCATGGCGACAGCCTTCAGGAACTCGGGATGCTGCTTGCAGAGGCTTGAGCACAAACCTTTGGGAATAAATTTATAAGTCGTCTTTGAGAGGGCAATGCTTGAGGCGTGATAGGGTTCTTCTGCAAAAAGAGATCGGTGGCCAAGGATGAAACCTTCTGAAAACACCCTCAAGAAAGATTCCTTCGCCGATTCTGATAAATGAAATAGTCCGACGAGGCCCTCTTCTATATAAAAGATTCCCTTCGGGTCGTCTCCCATGTGATAGAGATAATCCCCGCGCTTTAGCTCCTTGGAGTAAGTTTCGTCTAGGAGAGGCTTTAAAATTTCTTTAAATTTCTGCATGGCCGTGAAGGGGCTTACAATATTCTGAACTTTGATCTAGGTCAAAGTTTGGCAAGGTCATCTGAGCCATAATGAGGCTAGAAAGTGAGGTATTTATGCCAAGAACCGTTCAACATTTCTATGATCCTGAGACTTTTACTCTCACTTATGTGGTTTTTGATCCCGTATCCAAGGATGCTGTGATTATCGACCCCGTTTGGGACTATGATCCGGCCTCGAGTCAGACATCCACGGCTTCTGTGGAGGCTGTGATGAATTTTGTTCATTCACATACTTTAAATGTTCATTATATTCTAGAAACTCACGCTCATGCCGATCACCTCACGGGATCTGCTGAGCTCAAAAAACTTTTGCCGCACGCAAAAGTCGGAGTGGGGAAGAATATCACCGCCGTTCAGAGTGTCTTTAAAAATGTATTCAATATGAAAGACTTCAACACCGATGGGGTGCAGTTCGATATCCTTCTTACGGAGGATCAGGATCTTCAAATCGGAAGCTTCAAGTTAAAGACGATTTTTACACCTGGTCACACGCCTGCTTGTTCTTCTTATTTGATCGATGACATGCTTTTTACGGGTGACACTTTGTTTATGCCGGACTTCGGAACGGGAAGATGTGACTTCCCTGCGGGTAGTGCTGAGGACATGTATCATTCTGTTCATGATAAGCTCTACAAACTCCCGGATGAAACGAAAGTTTTCACGGGGCATGACTACCAACCTGGCGGCCGTGCGCTGGAGTTCGAATCCACTATTGGTGAGCACAAGCAAAGTAACATTCAACTTCGCGCCGATACCACCAAGGAGGAGTATGTGAAGTTTCGCACAGAACGCGATGCTGTGCTTAAGGCTCCAAGGCTGCTTCTTCCAAGTATCCAAGTCAATATTGATGCGGGCCACTTGCCTGAAGCGGAAGAAAATGGAGTATCGTATATTAAGATCCCAGTGCGTAAGGAGAAGAACTAATGGAAAACTATTGGATGCCTTTGTTAGGTGGAGTTCTCATCGGTCTATCAAGTTCGACGATGCTCGGCGGCCTAGGACGAATTACAGGAATTAGCGGAATATTGGGAGTGTCGCTCTCGAAACCCTCAAGAGAAAACAACTGGCGATATGCATTTTTGGCCGGACTCATTGGTGGAGGCGCTTTGCTACTTTTCTTAAAGCCAGGCTACTTCGACTATTCTTTGGATTATCCCATCTGGCAGATCATTGGGGCGGGATTGCTTGTTGGTTTCGGAACAAGGCTCGGAAGTGGGTGCACTTCGGGGCACGGAGTCTGCGGACTTGCGCGCACTTCAGGTAGAAGTTTGGTGGCTACGGTCTTGTTTATTCTGTCTGGAATGCTCATGGTCGCAGTGAGGGGGATATTCTCATGATGTCAGTTTTTATAGCGTTCATATCGGGCCTCATTTTTGCTGTCGGCCTTGTGGTTTCTGGCATGACCAATCCTGAAGTTGTGAAAGGCTTTTTGGATATTCTCGGTGATTGGAATCCGGCATTGGTGTTTGTGATGGGTGGAGCTGTTGGTGTGAATTTCTTCACCTTTAAATTCCTCGAGAAGCGAAAGCCAATGTGTGCTCCGGCGCACTTTCTTCCTGACAACAAGGATATCGATCGCAAGCTCGCGTTTGGATCTGTGATGTTTGGACTAGGGTGGGGCCTTCTAGGCGTGTGTCCAGGGCCGGGTCTTGTGAACCTTGTCACGCTTCAATCAGGAGCTTTGCTCTTCGTCGGATCCATGCTCGCTGGAATGTTTGCTTTTAAATTGTGGACGAAGCCCTAAAGCTCGTCCACGAAAAAGGCTTTGATTTTTTCCACTAGAAAGTCTGAGCTGTCATCGGCGCTCTTCGGAATCGGCATCGCAAGTCCATACACGATGAGATACTTCGCAAAGCCTTTGACTCTTAGTCTCCCGCGGTGAGTGCTGTTCTTTTTGTATTTGAGGCCTTCGGAACTTCCGACCGCTACGACGCTTTGGTTCTCGTCGAGTAGTAGGTAGCCGAAGCGTTCTCCGGAACCTTCATCTTTGAATAAGCGCGAGACATGAATATCTACGCCTATGCATCCTTCAGGCAAAGTAAAGACCATGGCTTCACTTTCATTGGTGTCGTTGTTGTGATTGATCTGGTATCCGACAGGAAAGCCCCCTTGGATTCCGAGACCTTCTGATTGCACCGAGATTTCGACAGGCGAAGAAGATGTGAATTCGATCACATCTCCTACCAGATGATCAACAGCCACGTCGCCCGAGCTGAGAGCTTGGATAGTCCCCTGCTTTAAAAAATTCTTTCTGTTGATGGTCGTTGTTCGAGCTGTGGGCCATAGCTCCTCAGGAGTTGAGGTGACAATTTCTTCGGGCGCTTCAGTCCCCTCACCATCAACCACTTCATCAATGGGCTCTTCAAGAATATCCCCATCGATCCCGCCTATTGAATCCCGTGGACTTGTGACGAGTTGCGCTCCAGTGCAAGCGGATAGAACTAGGCCCAAGAATGCTGATGTTGTTGAAAAGTATTTCATTCTGATTTTTCTCCCTGAGAAATTGCTTATAAAGTTTATAAATAAATGATCGCGCTGTAGCTTGGTGCGCTCGCAGCGCTTGCAGCGGATTGGATAGTTTCGCTAGTCGCGCTTTCCGCGTATTCCCAGGAACTCTCTGGTGGTGTGGAGGAGTCAACGTCAGAATCGTTTTGATCGGAATCTATTTCCTCTGACTCACCCCCGTGAGACTCTTCCACACCACCAGTTTCCCCACTTGACTTCCAGACTCCCCCCATGGATTCTGGAAAATCAACAACAGCAGCTGTGCATCCTGCCATGCTGGCGCTAACCACAAGTGCCCCCATTATTAGAAGCTTAATCGTAAGAAGATCCAAACCCTTCCCTGAGTCCCCTGATATTCTTTTCGCTTCCATGGGTAGTAGACGCGGCTCACTCAGACTTGGGTTAAGAAAAAGTTAAGAAAAGTGATAAGTGCTTGAAACTAAAAAGCCCACCTCACGTTTTAAAGTGAGGTGGGCTTTTTGAAACTACCGGGCAAGTCTATTTAGCTACTGGGCAAATGCTCAAAGTAGCTTCGCGCCTCGGGCTTTATATTATTTTGCTGGAATTGGTCTGTGTAAGACTCTGCAAGAGGCATTACGGCCTATCCAAAGGTTGTATTGCTGGGTACACTTGCCTGTGGCCGAATTGCAAAGAGTGACAGAGTTGTTTCTCTTTCCTCCAACGACCTCTAGGTCGGCATACGCATTTTGAATAGAGCGAGTCGCATTAGCAATACAGCCAAGATTGTCAGAGTGAATTCCGATGTGAATGTTGACGTCACCAACCTTCGTTTTCTTTGTGCTATTGTAAGTAAAGACTTTAACTCCACTACGCGAGGTTTCGAGTTTTTTAAGATTACTCACATTCAAATACTCAGTTGAAAAGGCCTCCGCTGAAAAAAGACAAAATACAAATAGAAACAAACGTGTGATTGAAGAAATTGACTTAGTCATTATATGGGGTCCTTTGATTAATGTTTAAGGAAAAACAGCACCGCAACGTTCCGCCAACTACTAAAGAATACCCGTGTCGCCTCCAATGACCTAATTAAGAGTTGGTTAGCTTCAATAAGTGTTTGGATCTAAGGGCAAATTTTGCCGTTAACGAATTAGAAAATCCCTCTGAAGTCGCGCTCTTTCATAATCAAGTCAGCTTGTCTGGCCTGCACAGTCAGTCCCTTGATTTCATCAGCCGAGAGAGATGGAAGTCTTTCCACTAGCTTCAAGAAACGATCAGCTTCTGCGTCGTCGACGATACCATCTGTAAGAATGTCGAATTTTTTGATGTAGTCCGCACGCTTCCACGGAGTTGCGCCGTAAGCGTTGGCGTTGGCCACGCCAAGTTCGTCGATCAATTTTTCACCATTGTTGAATGTGATCTCAACACGTCCACCGAACTGGCGCTTAGCTGGATCTGGCTCATTATAAACTTTGGTCCAAGCTGGATCTTCAATCGTTGAGATCGAGTGCCACAGCTTCACGGTGTCAGCACGACCTGCGCGTTCAGGGGTGTAGCTGTCAACGTGATGCCAACGGCCGTCTTGAAGGGCCACAGCAAAGATATACATAATAGAGTGGTCCAAGGTTTCTCGAGACGCTTTCGGGTCCATTTTCTGGGGATCATTCGCACCGGTTCCAATCACGTAGTGTGTGTGGTGAGAGGTGTGGATGACGATATTCTTGATGTCGTCGAAGTTTGTGATCTTTTGCTTCATACGGAAGGCAAGGTCGATAAGAGCCTGTGATTGATATTCTGCAGAGTGCTCTTTGGTGTAGCTCTCCATGATGGCTCGTTTTGATTCGCCTTTTTCAGGGAGAGGCACTTCGTAGCGACCGTCTTTGCCGTCAAGCATGTAGGCGATAACGGAATCTTCTCCTTCATATATAGGCGAAGGAGCTTTCTCTCCGCGCATACAACGGTCCATGGCTTCGATACCGATTTTGCCAGCCCATGCTGGGGCGTAAGCTTTCCAAGAGGAAATCTCACCTTTGCGAGATTGACGAGTGGAGAAACTACAATGCAAAGCTTGTCCAATAGCTTGGTAGATCACATCTGTTTCTTGGTGAAGCATGGTTCCGAGGCCCGCTGCAACAGCTGGTGCTAAATGCGCAATGTGATCCTTCTTGTGTTTGTGAAGGCAGATGCCTTTCACAAGATTGATCTGAGTTTCGTAAGCCGTGGCTAATCCTTTCACAAGATCGCTACCTGATTTGTTTAATTGTTGTGCAACAGCGACGAGGGCAGGGATGTTGTCCCCAGGATGGGAATAGTCAGCGGCGAGGAAAGTGTCATGCATGTCGAGTTCTCGAACCGCAGTTCCGTTGGCCCAGGCTGCCCATTCGCAAGAAAAAGTTTGACCCATCGGCATACCGAAGACAGTCGCTCCACCTTCACGGGGATGGCAGAGGGCTTGTGATCTTGCATTCGCAACCGGCAGCCTGTTTGTGGCGGCAAGTGCAACGGCAGCGTTGTCGATGATTCTATTTCCGATCATCTCCACAACATCAGCATCGATGTCCACAGGATCAGACGCCATTGCGGCTATCTTCCAAGCAAATTGCTCGGTTTTAGGTAGAGGTTCAGCGGAAGGGTAAACTCTGATCAAATGTTTTTTCATCTTGATTATAGGTCCTAAAAGCTCCTGTTCATGTCGTCAAAACCCTAAGAAGGGTGGCCTCACTAATTCTTTAAAATTAATGCGTTGAGTCGCATTGGGCGCAATAAAATATCATATTTGCAATTTAAGTTCATTTAAGTTGGGCAAACGAAAGGAATGGTGTTTTGTATGAAGTATGAAAAGACCTTGGGAAGGAAGATCGCTGCTCATGAACTGGACGTTGAGAACTGCCACCACATTTTCTGTCGTTGCTTCAGTCGTTTTTACGGTGGCCGCTGTAATGGCGCTGTCGCTTAGCGAGGGGATGTTCATAACTGCTTCAAAAACAGGGATGAACACTGAAGGGGGAATTCAGATGATAGTTAAGCGAGGGGCCGAGGGGAACGGACCTACTAAAGGTGGGGCCGAAGGCAATGGTGCTGAGGGCAATGGCCCGAAGAAAAACGGCGGTGCTGAAGGCAACGGCTTAGAGAGTAAGCGGTTCGTGACGGACAATGACGGAGCAGAAGGAAACGGGCCTGCTCGCCCAAGGCGTTTAGGTATGATTGAAGAGTCAGGGGTCATCGCAGGAATGCAGGAAATTTTTTCCGCCCAAAAGTCCACGATTAAGTTATCAGATCTTTTGAAAACAGATTCAAAACTTTTTGTGCGTGAGAGCACACTCAGTTCCAAAATTTTAGATGTTTATTTTATGTATCCCAATCATGACTCTGTGAGGCAGATTGGGGAGCTTGTCCAAATTCAAGGAGAAGTTTTCTACTCACAAATCGATCTTAGAAACGTTGGTTCAAACGGCCAAGTAAAATTGCCTCACACGGGCACGGCCGTTTTGAGCTTTGACGAATCTAAGTCCGATGGCCAGGCAAGCTGGCAAATGGCGTGGTCGCAAAATATGAGTTTGGTTTCGCTTGATTCCCTTCGCGGGGTTGGTGAAACGGCTCTACTTACGACCATACGTCATCTACAATTTTAGTGTCCTCGATTCCTTCGGGATAAGAGTTCACGGGGTCTCTTCGAGAGCAGGCGAAGAGGCCCCACCTTTTTTAAACAGCCTTCGGATCATTCATCGCAAGCCAGGTGAGTACGGCAACCGCCAAAAGCACACAGGTCCCAAAACGGATTAAAAATTCAGTCATATTATTGAGCATATTAATGCTTTTAATGAAAATTATAAATTTTAATAATAAATTTTTTTCCGTTATGGTGGGCCAATGAAAAAAGTAATATGGCTCGCGGCTACTTCTGCTGTCCTCCTCGTGGGACTGGGTATCGTTGGAATCATTTGGGTGATTCCGGAGGTCGTGCAGAAGCTTGATTCGGTCACTCAGGCGGCCCAAACAAAACTGAGTTCTGGGGAGTTAAACTTGAGTGGCTTGGAGTCCATGGCTGTGGAGTATCTAAAGCCTTACCAGGATCAACTTGAAAGCCTCAGGGAACTAATTTTGCCTGAAGAGGCTTCAGCAAAAATGGAGGAAACGAAGCATGCAAACGAAACAACACTCTAAAGTCTTAGTCTATTACGGAATCTTTCTGATTGTTGCAGGCATTGTCGGCTATCTCTCAAATCCAGAGAAGGCTCAAACAGCCTTGTTTTCAGGCGGACTTTTTGGTTCGATAAGTCTAGCCCTGAGTTGGTTTGTTCTTAAGGCGCAGAAGTGGGCCGTCTGGGCATCGGCAATTGTTATGGGGCTTTTGACTTTTGTGTTTACTTGGAGAAGTTATGTGGGATGGTCTCAAGTTTTAGAAGGCAATTCAGAGAAGACCTTCGCAGCAGCCTTGATATCAACAATGCTTTTTGCATCACTGATGGGGCTTTATAGCTTCGGAAAAAATTATTTATCTAGAAACCAAAAAGCGACTTAAGGTATTAAGTCCGCGGTGTCTCTTCGAGAGCAGGCGAGGAGACACCATCTTTTATTACTTCATCACTTCACAAGAAAGCGTAGCTTTAGCTTCACACTTCACTCCGTCGCCGTTCGTTTCGCATGAAGAACAAGTTTCCTCGTGCTCGATCATGCGGCCGTTTGCGTTTCGGCATAACATTCGGGTTTGATAGAATGCTTCATTCTCGGCTCTGGAGCATGCGATCCGTTCTTGAATATCTCGATCGAAGCTATATTCAAAAACTCCAGTAGAGAACGATTCAAAATTTATCACTTCTTTTTGCTGTTGTGGTGGCTCTGGCTTTGGGTTTGGCGTTGGCTCGGGATCGGGTTTAGGGGCTGGTGGGGTAACGACAGGCGGTTCTACCTCCGGTGGATCCACAGCTGGCGGTTCAACAACAGGCGGCTCCACACCGGGTGGACTAGTTTCTCCAGGAATTTTAATGTCTCGACACTTTTGTTTCACTGATGAGCCTTTGGAAATATTTCGGCAACGAGAAGTTTCATTGTCGCAATATTCCGCGGAACTATGCTCTTCTGTTTTGATGAGTTGACTGCATCGTCCAAAAACCTCGTTGTCCTGTGCGTAGACATAACCATACTGGGATGCGATTAGTGGATCTTTGCAATCATGAAATCGGTTTCCGATGGCGAAAAGTGATCCTTGCTTTTTAGCTTGGAGGTAGCCGGCCCCACGAAACGCGTAACCCCCACACCCATACACGTCGTTGTTTACAGCGTGTATCGTGCAGGGGATGGGGCATTCTTTCGCTTCGTGAAATCCCGGGTCAGCTTTAAAAGTGCAGGCGCCGATCGAGCGAGGAATATTGCTGAATTCAGAGTTTTTTACAGTCACGCTGCCACCATTACATTGGATGGCTTTGTCCGGTCCGTTTTTAAAGACCGAATCAATGATGAGAGAGTCTGTTGCGGAATTGGATCTTTTGTTTCCGTTTGTGATGGCGTCTTCGCAAATTCTTTCGAATATGACGTTCTGAACAATATTTCCTTTGCCTTCCGAGAGGTGGATTCCTTCTGGAGATTTTAAGATCGTTAGGTTTCGGATGATGTTCTTATTTCCCTTGGTGTAGAAAGTTGCAAAACTGTCGCCACGTGGTTTCTCGTCACATTGAGAGCCTTCGCCTTTCCAAGACAAGCGAAGACGGTTTTTCCCATCGATTATGATGTTTCCGTTAAGTTGGATGCCCTTGCGGATGTAGACCACGCCGTCATCACAGCGTTCTTCATCAAAATCAAATCTCTTTTTTTCTTTGATGGCCTTGCGGATGGTGTCTTCGGTGCAGGTCTTGGCTTCGGCTCCGGCTGAAAAATAGCAGAAGGTGAAAGCTAAAAGTATTGATGAATATCTCATGTTGAATCCTCACTCGTTGCCTGTAGGGGCGATAAAAAGAGTCTGAGTGATGGATCAGAGTGCAGCTTACATACGGTCTCTCGGGCTTGATAGTAGCAGGATGGTAGTGGCTGGAGTATAAAGATTGTGATAATTTTTTCTGCTTAATTTTATATTAATCTAGCAAGAACTTGTGAGTATTTGCTGATCCCATATTCTCGTATTCTAAGAATAGGAAAGGGAATAAAAATGAATTTCACTAAAGTATGTAAGATGATCATGGAACAAAAAAAGGTTGGTTTGTCACAGGCAAAAAAAGAGGTTCAAACCATCGCGAAAATCAATGCGTCAGGTTTGTTTGAGAATCTTGAGCTTCAAGAGCTTAGGGAAGAATTGCTTGAGAGCGCGGTAGCTACTAGCTTCGAGAACTAAGATCTTGCATCCGAAAACGATTAAGCATATCCAAAAGTGTGCCTAAGGCTTTTGAGGATATTGGCTTGAAGATGCTTAAATCCTAAAGCATCGATCTCTCGGTTGGATAGGAATCCAAAAGACGGAAGATTCTGAGACTTTGAACTTAGTGTTTTTAAAGTCTGCTGGAACTTTGGCCCCCATGGCACAATTCTACTGAACGGGCGTTGAGCCCAAAACCTACACCCCTCCTTTACCAGTGTTGCACCCTTCGCGGGATCGCTTTGGCCACCTTCGTATTTTGCGTAAAGAGTATCGTATTTGCGAGCGCTTCCTCGCTCCGCCCTAAGAAACTTGCGTGCGATAAGGCCGGCAAAGGCTCTGAGGAAGTTCTGAAACTGCCTGCGTTTTGTAAAGCGAAGCAAAATCTGGATGTCTGAAGAGCTAGTTCTGACGTTGTATATCTTAACGTTGAATTTTTTTCCGAGTTTGAGGGCGGTATGCCTTAGGAGACTGTCCTTGGAGGCGAATGGGGCGATCTGCCTGTTGAAGGCATCGATAGAACTTCTTTTAAATACGACATGAACAGCAGATTTGCTGGAAAGCGGGCGAGAGTTCTTTGCATGAGACTTCTTTAGTCCCGATCCACCGAAGCAATAGCGATCCGCAAAATGAAACATCTTTCTCAACTATATGGCAAAATGTAGCGATGTCAATATTATTTGTCCAAATAACGACCCTCATAGCGAAGGCGACCAGCCCAGCTCCGAATGAACAAAGAAAAAACCCCCGAAGTTTGCACTTTGGGGGTTTTAAAAGGATCTACGATCTATTAATGCGAAATTTGGAGTTTAGGCGTTTTCCAATACAATCAAGCCCAGAGGCTTAGATGTTATCCCAAACATATTTTTCCTGTTCACAAGCGTAAACGGCGAGACTCTTGATACTCTCGTCCTCGTTCTCGTCCATGCGCTGGATATTGCGGCGAATGCGCTCGTCAGCCTGGAAGGCGAATGTTTTTGCGATCTCAATTTCTCGAGCCGCTTCTTCTACGCCTTTTTCTTCGATGGATTGGGTCACTCGAGAGGTTACGCAGCTCAATACGTAAAGATCAATGAAGATCTGAGCCATACGCTTCGTCGCAAGTTGCTTGTGGATGATTTCCTTACCGTGCTTACGGAGGAGCTTATCTGTCAACGCTCCCGTAACACGAGCGTGAGTTTCGATGACTTTTTGGCAGGCGACGAGTTCAGGGTGAACTTTTGTCATGGTTGCAGAGCCGATCCCCGTCGTGCTCGCTACCCAGCGCTTAGAGTAATCCCCCAAGTAACCGAAGCCTTTAATTGGATCGTTGAATAGTTTTCCAGAAGTGATGTTGCCAAGAACCTTAGCAACGTTCTTAAGAAGTCCAGAGGCCGTATTCATCGCCGTGAGGCCGATAAACAATTGCAAGATATCGTTGGTCCCTTCAAAGATACGATTGATTCGAACATCCCGTAAAATGCGCTCATAAGGAAATTCTCTCATGTATCCATTTCCACCCGCAACCTGCAAGGCCTCATCTACGGTTCTCCATAGACAATCAGTGGCAAAAACTTTACTAATGGCAGCTTCCACCGCAAAATCTTCATAGCCTTTATCGATCAGTCCAGAAACCATATTCACCACAGATTCTGAAGCGTATGTGTCGACGACCATTTGGCCGATTTTCTCTTTGATCAGGCCGAACTCAGCGATAGGAGTATCAAACTGCTTTCTCATCTTGGCTTGCTTGGTTGCGAGGGCAATCATTTCTTTCATTCCGCCGACGCTTCCGCCGCCAAGACCCGTTCGGCCATTGTTGAGAATCTTTACGGCGATTTTGAAGCCCTTGCCGACTTCACCCAATACGTTAGCGGCAGGAACTCGAACATCGTCAAATCGAACCGTTGTCGTGGAGCTAGCTCGAAGTCCCATTTTGTCTTCGTGTGGTCCGTTGCTGACACCCGCAAGATCGCGAGTGACGATGAATGCCGTAATTTTTCCTTCAGGCGTATCAGTCGTCGCAAACACTGTGAAGAAGTCCGCGATGCCGCCGTTTGTGATCCATAGCTTCTCGCCATTCAGGATCCAGTCGTCTCCGTCTTTGACAGCTTTTGTTTTGATGGAAGCCGCGTCTGATCCTGCGCCTGCCTCGGTGAGACAATATGCGGCGATCATTTCGCCGGTAGCCAGTTTCGGTAGGTATTTGGCCTTTTGCTCGTCATTGCCGAACATTACTAGGCCCTTCATCCCGATACTGCTGTGAGCTCCCGCAGTAATCGTTGCAGAGCCATCATAGTGGCTCATAGCTTGAATGATTCTCGAGTAAGCCGAAGTGCTCAGTCCGAGTCCGCCAAACTGCTCAGGAATGATAAGGCTGAAGAGCCCTAGCTCTCTCATTTCTTGGACGATGGAGTCGGGAAGGTGGCCTGCCACATCCCATTTTGGGAATTCAGCTCGTTTGGATTCAAACCATTGGTCAACGGTATCTTTCACACTGCGAACCATGTCAGCTTCTTCAGGCTTCATTTTTGGATAAGGAAAAATCACATCCTCGCTGATCAGGCCTGTAGCCAAATCTCTGACAAAGCTTTTGGAAGCATCGAAGTTTGAATTGTTTTCGTTTGAATCTGACATCAAGTAGTCCCCTCTAAATTCTATTATAGAGTAGCACCACGATGAATCGCTGCAATATGGCATTAATAAAACTTTGAATTATGTCACTGTTTTGCGCACCGGGCGCAGAGGAGATTTGTTAAAATGCTCTCTTAAGCGCCCATTTTGCGATAGAGGGTGGCTAAGCTAAGTCCAAGGGCTTCGGCTGTCTCTTCCTTGGAGCCGCCAAGTCGCCTCAAGGTCTGAGCTATATACTCGCGTTCAAATCTTTTGACTGCATCTTTGAGCTTCTGAGTTTTCTCCTGTTGCATAACAGCAAACTGGATCGTCTCTGGGAGATCACTAGGCCTGATTTGATGCCTTTGGTCGCTCCACGCCATGGTGCAGGCCCGCTCCATGCAATGCTCTAGCTCACGGACATTTCCCGGCCATTCATAGAGCAAAAGTTTTTCCAGTGCCTGAGTGTTGACTTCGAGCACAGGTTTCTTGCTGGCTTTGGAAAGTTTTTTGAGAAATGTGTCGCAAAGACTGGGAATGTCAGCTTTACGCTCGGTCAGAGCTGGAAGCGTGATATCTACAACATTGATTCGGTAGAAGAGGTCTTCACGAAATTCGCCATTTCTCACCATTTCATGCAGATCATTTTGCGAGGCGCAAATCATTCTAAAATCTGAGCTAAAGGATTCATTGGAGCCCACCGGAGTGAAGTGTTTCTCTTGGAGAACGCGTAGAAGCTTGGCTTGTTGTTCAGGAGTTAAAAGGTGAACTTGGTCGATGAACAGTGTGCCACCATTGGCTCTTGCGAGCGCCCCTTCACGAGCTTGCTTTGCATCAGTGAAAGCGCCTTCGATGTGACCGAAAAACTCCGACTCGAAAAGTTCTGGGCTGATTGCAGCACAATCCACAACAACCCAGGGACCACGTGAAAAATCGCTGTGGGCGTGGAGTGTTCGCGCGACTCTTTCTTTACCGGTTCCCGTAGGTCCCATGATTAAAACTGAGCTTTTCGATGGCGCCACTTTTCTAATCGTTGAGCGCAAGGCTTCAATCGCCGAACTACTGCCTTCCATTCCTTCTATAGGGAAGGGGATGGCATTTGAAGGAATTTGATTGAGGGCTTCGTTATTGAAAAGACTTCCTGACGGAGGAATGATTCTGTTGGAATTTGCAGTCCCTGGAAAGGCGATGACTTTATGGTCGTCGTCATGAGAATCTTGTTTGCAGAATGATTCAAGTTCCGAAATTTTATATAGGTGGCGAGCCCCAATTAAGATGCCTTGCTGAGCCTTTTCCCAATTCGCCTGTCTCGTATAGGCGCCTAATGTGGGAACATTTCCATTTTTGTCGACTAGTTTCTGCAAGAGTCCATTGAGGGCAAGCTTCCAACGTTTAAGATCTTCCTCATTGGAAGTTCCAGAGGCTTCTAACGCGTCAAGATCTACAAGAACGTGTTCAAAGTCGGCATGTCCTTGAAGAGGGCTCCATTTTTCAATCGCGCGCAGCGATATATGTTGCCAATGCACATGGTCCGGCATGGCGGCAACACCCGCTTCAGAGAGGGGATGAGCCGAACCAAGGCGCCCGAGGCTTAATATGGAAAATTTGACCATCGCCTTCTGATCGGTTGTTCGAGGGGAAGTCTTAATAGTCCATTTTGACGCGGCAAGATCGCGATTTTTCTCTAATATCATTAGATTTTTCTGCGATTGAGCCGAGAATAGTAGAGGACTCAAGAATGAAACAACTTAGATGGACTACCTTGAATCACTTTTTCGTCGCATCTCTGTGCGCGTGTCTCGTATCGTGTTCCTTGGGGGGGCCTCTTCGCGAGGACCAAAAAGCCACTTCGTATAGCTTAGAAACTTCCGTACCTGGTTGGCGCGAGTTGAAGGATAAGGCCGACGCCGATCATGCCTGGCTCGATGAGAAGTCAGGTGCCGTGATGTCAGTAAGATCTTTATGCGACCGATACGAGCATGTCTCCATTCGAAACCTCAGTAAAAATTTACAAACCGTTTTGATGGATGTCGAAATTATAAGTTCGAAAGATAGAACCATCGCCTCTCGTGAAGCCTATGACACTTTGGTAAAAGGGCAGCTCGATGGCGTGCCCGTTGAAAGCAGAATGGTTGTGGTTCGCAAAAACAATTGTATTTTTGATTTTAATGTGACGGAGCATCCGGCACTTTCCCCCTCCACAAAACAAGCCATGGAGCGTCTCTTGGATAGTTTTGACTATAAGGGAGATCCGAGTAAGTGATTCCAGATACAGCCGGCGAGATCAAAGAAGAAGGCATATCGTTTAAAAACAATATGATTCGTCGATACATCGAATCAGTGGGTGATGCGACGTCTCTTGTGATCGATGCGTTTAAAGTTTGCTTTAAGAATCCTCCCAGTTTCAATTCCATTACCTATGAAATTTTTCAGTTAGGCGTGAAGTCCTTTGTCATTGTTTCTGTCGCGGCTCTTGCTGTCGGGCTTGTTATGGCGATTCAGTTTGGGTTTGGTCTCGCGAGATTTGGAGCCAAGCTCTACGTGCCGAAAATCGTAACCATCTCCATCGTGAGAGAATTGGGCCCGATTTTTACCGCTCTCATGCTTGCGGGTCGTGTTGGGGCAGGGATCACCTCCGAAGTTGGCTCGATGAAGGTGACTCAGCAAATTGATGCGATGAGAGCGCTGGGCACCGATCCCATTCGTAGAATTGTCACTCCAAAAATTATAGCCTGTATCATTGCAGCTCCGTTGCTAACGATCGTAGCTAACTTCTTGGGTATTTTTGGTGGGCTACTGATATCGACGACAAATCTAAATGTCAGTGCCTACGACTACTTCTTTAAGTCTTTTGAAATTGTGACTAACCGAGATGTCCTGGGCGGACTTTTTAAATCTGTGGTTTTTGGTTTTCTGATTGGCTCCACAGGTTGTTATTACGGCATGAGAACTACGGGCGGAACACAAGGTGTGGGACAAGCGACGACCAAGAGTGTTGTGGCCGCTTCAGTCTTGGTTGTCTTATCTGACTTCCTGTTGACGAAAGCTATTTGGATCTTCGACAACATGTTTACGGCGGGGGGCTGAGTAGTATGACTGATGCCCTTATCAAAGTTGAAGGTTTCTCCAAGAGCTTTGGCAGCAAACAGATTCATAAAGAGTTGGACTTTGATCTCTATCCCAATGAAGTCGTGAGTTTGATTGGTGGCAGTGGATCAGGGAAAAGTGTGCTCTTGCGTGCGCTCATCGGACTTGAAAAGGCAGATGCTGGAAAAATATTTTACCGAGGCACGGATATTACAAACTTCGATGAAGGTCAGTGGAGAGATGTTCGCAAGAACATCGCTTATGCTTTTCAGGGTGGTGCACTTTTTGATTCCTTGACGGTGGAAGAAAATATTCTTTACCCTTTGGATGCCCACACTACATTGTCGCGCCCTGAAAAACAAAAGAAGATTGACCACATCTTAGACTTGTTGGGGCTAAAGGGAACAAATGAGCTTTTGCCGTCGGACCTTTCTGGGGGAATGCAGAAAAGGGCGGGGCTCGCGAGAGCTTTGATCTTGGACCCGGAGATCATTCTTTATGATGAACCCACTGCGGGGCTTGATCCTTTCAATACGAAGAACATTCAAGATATCATCTTAGATCTCAAGAAAGGTGGTCGTGCCGGTATTCTTGTCACACACGACATGCCAACGGCTTTTGCGACGAGTGAACGCATGGCTTTATTGTTAAATGGTAGGATTGAAGTTTCTGGTGCGGTCGCTGACCTACAAGAAACCCATCCTTTGGTTAAAAGTTTCGTTACAGGAGAAATGGCTTATGGAAAGACCTAACAACAAAGGCAGTCACAACTTTATCGTAGGAATGTTTGTCCTGGTGTCTCTACTAGTGTCCGCCGGATTTATCGTTTTCATGGGGAGTTCAGTTTTTGGAGGCGAGTTTGAGGTTCGAACGATGTTCAAAGATGTTCGTGGTCTCAACGTTGGAGCGCCGGTATACCTTTCTGGAATTCAGGTAGGGCGAGTGTCTAATAAAGCTTTTCCGAGCGCCAAACTCCTCGATGGCTATGACGGAGATCCTGCTCAGAAAATTATTGTTGAACTCACGTTCTATGACAATCATGAGGGCCGTATCAAGAGTGATTCTGAAGCGACGATCACAACGATGGGAGTTCTTGGAGACAAAGTTGTCGCTTTAAGTCCGGGTGGTGTGGATTCACCTGCGGCAGAGCCAGGAACTTGGCTTCCAGTCAGTGAAGCCAAAGAGTTGAATGAGTATTTCGAACAAGGCGGGAATCTTGTTGAAGATCTGGCAAAAGCAGCTGCACAGCTCAATATTTTGCTGGCTCAGCTGAATGAAGGTGGCAAAGTCGCTCGGATTTCGGACAACCTTGATGTCACAACAAAAAATCTAGCTGAGATTCTCGCGAAGCTGAAGCAAGGCAAAAGTTCCTTGGGGGCTATGCTCGTGGGTGGAGAGAACGACAAGCTTGCGAAGTCGCTCGCTAAGCTTGATACGATTCTTTCCAAGGTTGAAAATGGAGAAGGAACTTTGGGCGCTCTCGTTAATGACAAGACTTTGCACGAAGATCTGAAGGTCTTGCTAGGAGGCGCGAAGCGGTCTGGAACATTGCGCTTTCTCATCCGTCAGGCGATCAAAGAGGGTGAGGCCAAAGAGTCCGAGGGTAAATCCAAAAAGTAGTCAGAATTGGCACTCTTTTTTGGGGGCTTCAACTATCAAAAAAACAGGGTTTGAGGGGCTAAGGGGCCGCATTTCTTAAATTTCTTTCTTGCCGTCAATTGATTGCGTTGACTCTATTTCATAGGACTGACTAGACTGGACGATACAGTGGCAAAACCTTCGCGCGTGATGATTTTTGGGGACCATAGCTGGCCCGCAGAATCACTCGGAAAATTCTTTTCAGATGAGTCAGACCAGCCGGTCTCCGTATGGATTGATGGTCGTGGCTGGGTTCGCAACAAAAGTCTAGTTGCTAAGAATAAATCCCAAGCCGAATCCGCACTAGAGGCCGCTGAAAACCTCAAAGCAAAACCAGAAAATACAGTAAACTCAGCTGAAGAAGTAGCGATTATTGGCTTCGAAGATCAAGAACTTGCTCAAAAAGTCGTTGATGCGCTTAAGGCGAAGCGTTCCGATATTAAAATTTTACAAGTAGGCTCTCGTGGATCGAGAACAGCGCTTAATCAAACGAAGCGATCCATTTCATGGAAAGATTTGATCAGCACAGGTGTTGACCAAGAAATGCAACTTTTGAATTTGCAGGACCAAGTTCGTGACTTAAGAAGTTTTGCCAAAGAGGCCGAACGTGTTGCGATTCTTCTTCAAGAAGACCCTGATCCAGACGGGCTAGCAGCGGCTCTCGCTCTCCGTAAAGTATTGGGACGTAAGTCTCAGACGGCACCAATTGTTTCCTTTGGGGTCATCACCAGGCCTGAGAACGTGGCTATGGCCAACCTATTAGGTATCGAAGTGAAACAGGTCGTACCTGAGGATCTCGATACCTACGACAAAGTTGTTTTGCTAGATTGTCAGCCCTCATTTTTTAAAGGCAAAAAGTTCAAAGTTGATGCGATCATAGATCATCACCCGGCATCACCTATTCCTGAACACACAAGCAAAGATGCTTTTATTCAAATGCGAGAAGATCTTGGCTCGATTTCGACCTTGCTCACGATGTATTTGAGGGCGGCTGACATCTCAATTTCTCAGCGTCTTGCGACGGCATTATTGTATGGGATCAAGTCCGATACATTGCTCTTGAACCGAGAAGTGTCCGACATGGACCTAGCTGCTTTCGTTCATCTTTACCCTGTAGCCAATGGTAATACTCTTCGCCGCATCGAGCGTCCCGAACTTCCAAAGGGCTATTTGGAGTCTATGCGTAAGGGGTTGAAGTATCTGGAAAGTGCTAATGAAGTAACCGTTCTTCCTCTTGTGAAAGTTGATAGAGAAGAATGGATTCCTCAAGCAGCTGACTTTGCCTTGCAAGTTGAAGGCTCGCTATGGGCCATGGGTGTTGGCGTATTTGATTCCAAGGTCATTATCTCAGGTCGTAACTGCGGCTACGTCAGTCATTGCGGTGAGCTCTTCAAAAAACTATTTGATGAAATGGGCTGTGCCGGTGGTCATAAAACGATGGCTAAGGCCATTATTCCCAAGGCCATTTGGGAAAAGTATTTTGGAATCGGTTCATCCTCTGCTAGCAAAGTCGGCGCACAGGTTCACAAACTTATCGTGAAAGAACTCCAGTCTCGCGAAAAAGAACGCGAACAAGCCACCAAAGAAAAAAGCGCCGAAATCTAATTGGCCAAGATCTCATCGCCGGTAACGTCTCAGCCAGCTTGATCTTTTACTGTGCGCCGTTAATAGTTGGTGCTCGTAACCTTGACCGGCAGCATTCATCCCAACATCTTCAAATGTTTGATCTTCTTAGCAGGACCGCGGCATCTCGGCTCTTAGAGACATATGTGGCACCTGCCATTCTCGCTAAGTCCTGCACGAAGATCAAACATTTGAATCTATTGGGCTAAAACCATCCCGAGGCCAAAACTTAGCGAGCACCAACTATTAACGGCGCACAGTAATAACTATTTCTTGGAGCTGTCCAAGGCCGCTTGGAGCTTATCTGCAAGGCTGCCGCCAAGCGACTGGCTAGCCGCTTTGGCCGAGTCAGTCGCTTTGTAGTCGGCAATGTCTTGCGCTTCGTTCATGTTGGCTTCTTGGTTGGCGGCGTCTTTGATGGAGAGTGATATACGCTTCTTGCCAGAATCAATTTCTTTTACGAGCAAGGAGACCACGTCACCAGGTTTGACGACTTCATCCGCGCTGTTCACGCGTTTTGTGGCACTCATTTGAGAAAGAGGAATCAATCCCTCAAGGCCAGGGTGCAATTCTGCAAAAGCGCCGAAAGGCATGCAGCGAGTGATTTTGCCGCTAACGACTTGGCCAGTTTTGATGTGGCTAGGCATATTCTTCCAGGGATTATTGGAATCGTCTTTTAGGCTCAGGGCAATTTTCATGCGACTGCCAGAGTTCTCGATGTTCTTGATTGTAACAGTCACAACGTCACCTAGGCTAACGACGTCTTCAGGTTTGGCGACGCGCTCCCAAGCTAATTCGGAAATGTGGGCCATACCTTCGATCCCAGATCCGATGTCGATGAAGGCTCCGAAGGGTTCAATTCTTGTAACAGTGCCTTTGACTTTGTCCCCGACATTGCGCTCATTGGAAAAGCTAGCTGCTTTTTGGCCTTGTTCTTCTTCAAGGACTTTGCGGCGAGAGAGGACAATGTTGCGTCCACCTTGCTCGTATTTGATGATCTTGAATTCCATTGTTTTTCCAACGAAGGGGGCGCCGTCTTCAATGCGCTTGGTGTCCATTTGGGCCATCGGGCAGAAGGCTCGTTTGCCTTGAAGGTCGACGTCGAATCCACCAGTGTTCGTTCCAGTGACTTTGCCTTCGATGCGCATGTTCTTGTTGAAGGCGTCTTCAATGTTGTCGGCTTTGTTTTGTTCAGCTGGGTTGGGGGATAGGAAGATCTGAGCACGAGTAACTTTGGTGACGAACATGGTGACTTTCTCACCAGACTTTGCGGTGAATTCTCCAGCGCCGTTTTGCATCTGCATTGATGGAACAAATCCGTCAACTCGAGTTCCTGTAGAAACGATCACAAACTCGGGACCTAGCGAAAGAATCTCTGCTTCGATTTTGTCTCCAACATGTAGCTTCTTTTCAGAGGCTTCAAAGGATTGGTTGAGCATCTGCTCAAAGTCCATATCGTTGTTTTCGAATTCAGAGTTCTTGTGGTTGAGTTTTTTGATCGACATGACCTCATCTTCCTATTGGTGAATAAAGAAGCTTTCAAGGGCTAAAGCGCATGGATGAGCTATTTTATGGCCACATCAGCGCTCTATTGCGCGCCGTTTAGCTTCTTTGGTGGAGAATACCTGAGTCTGTCCCTGGAAAAGGCGGTTTAGGGCCTGAGAATCCATGCTGCCATATTCAATTCCAGCGAAATCAGATTCTAGGACATCGATCAATTCGTAGCGAGGGATCAGGAATCCATGCTTTTTATAGAGCTTTACGGTGACCTTGCCGATGAGGGCCTCCCAATCGTGGAAGATGACGCCTTCGGGAGTGGTGAATTGGAGATCCATGAAATTCTCTGGCGGCGCATAGGCTGAAATTTCGACCTTGTGGCGGCCATTGGTTGCGGTGACTTCCCAGGTCCCGAAATTGATGTTCAGGTCGATGTCGTCGAGGTCATTGGGCCGGAAGGCGTATTCTACACCTTTGTGTCTAAGCCCCACAGCAACACCTTCAATGGGGGCAAAGCGGTTCAGGAATTTTGGCTTGCCTCCGCCGACGGCTAGGACGGTGTCGGGATGGCCTTTAAACTTATTGGACACAATCCAGCTCCACCATTCTGGAAATGAAATGCCCCAGTTGCGATCTTGGTAACAGGGGGCGTTTTTGAGTTCTATCGTTCGACCGTTACTGATGACAGTGCCATTACAAGTCGCTCCTGCTTGAGCTGGATACCATTCGATATTGGTGATGCCAGTTGCGGTTCCCCAGCCTTCAGCATCGAAGGTCCAATCTTTTTTGATGTCGATGTCCCAGGAAATTTGATTCGCGGCTTCGCTGAGATTTCCGATAATTTTTTTGTTCGATGCTAGGTGCTCTCCGATCTTCACAAATGTTTTGTGATGGGAAGCTTCAAAGTCTTCGATGCCAAACTTGTCTTCGATGATGAATTTATCCGTGAAATCACCAGCTCCAACATAAGAGTGAGTGCCGCCCATGGTCTTGCCAAAATCCCAGGGATTAACGACGCCATAGACGAAGTAGAAGGCTTCTTTGGTCTCGGGAACGACGACTTTGTAATACCACCACTCAAACCAGGGTTTCTCATCGACTTTGCCATTGCCGCGCAAGGCGTTCTTGCGGTTCCATTGATAAGTGTTGTGCGGGTCGACGGAAGAATCCGTGCTGAGGTGACCGGCTTGAAGGTCGCCAATTCCCGCTCCCCAGATTGAGAATGCCAGAACTAGAATTGAAGATAACATGAAGGACAATTGTTTGGACATTTCAATGTCTTAATCATCAGTTACAAATTCTTCAATATCAGCATGATAGATCTTGGTATCTAACTGTTTTTCTTTATTTGCGACGATACATGTAACGGCCGCATCACCGGTGACATTCACTGCCGTTCTCATCATATCAAGCAACCTGTCTACGCCAATGATGAGTCCTATGCCTTCCACGGGAAGTCCCACTTGCTTTAAGACCATGGCTAGGGTGATGAGTCCGACGCCCGGCACACCCGCGGTTCCGATGGAGGCTAAAGTGGCGGTGAGAATCACCATGAGGTAGCCTTGAAGACCGATGTCGATGCCATAAGCTTGCGCGATGAAGGCCGTTGCCACACCTTGCATGATCGCTGTTCCATCCATATTGACGGTGGCACCAAGTGGAACGGTAAAGCTGGCGATGTTGTTACTAGCTCCAAGTTTGTTTTCAACCGTTTCAAGAGTCACGGGAATGGTGGCGTTACTACTCGAGGTGCTGAAAGCGAAGATCCAAACTTCTTTTAACTTCCGGATAAAGGGCTTCGGGGAAAGTCCCCCAAATATTTTTAAAATGGTGGGGTAAACCACAATGGCGTGGATGATCAGAACTCCCATCACCACAAAGAAATATTTAGCGAGTGGTGCTATGGCGCTGAAGCCTTGCTCCCAGAAGACTTTCGCCACCAAGCAGAACACCCCGATGGGGGCTGCGTGCATGAGAAGCATGACAAGTTTCATAATGACTTCATTGAGATCGTTAAAGGCTGCAGTAACTTTCTTGCCAGCTTCGCCGGCCATGGTCATAGCTAGTCCGAGCAACACAGAGAACACAATGATTTGAAGCATGTTGCCTTCTGCCATGGCTTGGAAGGGGTTGGTTGGGAAGATGGCAATCAAAGTGTCTTTTAGGGGAGGGGCATCTTTGGCTGCGAAGTCAGCAGCTGTTGCTGATATCAGGTCAAAGCCTGCTCCAGGCTGAATGATCATTCCTGCAATCAATGCTAAGGAGATCGCAATGGCTGTCGTTAAGAGATACAGACCAAGTGTCCAGCCGCCAACGCGCCCAAGCTTCTTAATGTCATCAAGCGCTGCTGTTCCGCAAACGAGTGACACAAAAACAAGTGGCACAACAAGCAGCTTCAAACTCGCGATAAAGATTTTTCCGCCCACAATAAGCACATCCATAACGAAACCGTCTGTATTGAATGAGGTGGTGTTGAAGATGATACCGAGCAAAATTCCTGTCGACATGGCGATGAGTATTTTGAGGGTGAGATTCTTGGGAGCGTGAGCTTGTGACATGCCTAATAGTTTACGGCATTATCCCCTCAAATCAAATTTCACAGGTCTTAAGATTGGATCTTAAGGTTGTATCTCAAGATCAAAACCAATTTTAAGCGTTAAGTTCGGCTAATCGATCACGAATCTCTCTGATTCCTTCGAGATCGCCAAGATCCTCAAAACACTTGGAAGCCATCTGATAGGCCTGTTGAGCGTTTGATGGCTCCTCTTGCTTTAGCAGGTCTCCTTTGAGCCTATAGAAGCAAGCTCGTTCGCAGACATCTCCAGATTCAAAATCTAGATTTTCGTATTCCTGAAAGTAATTTTTCGCTACTTCCGGTTTCTCTAACAATAAATTCAAGTAAGACAATTCGTAGAGATTCACGCATATCGATAGCTTCGTATCTTGGCTGTCGGGAGATAAAATCTGGAGAAGTTGTCTTTCTGTTTCAATGATCTCTAGAGCTTCTTCATAGAAGCCCATCTCTCTTCTCATCCACGCCATATTGTGCAGAGATTTGTGATCACCTGTGGATTCAAAATCTTTTTTGTAAAGCTGGTAGGCTTCTTGAAACTCTTGGTTTTGGTAGTGTCGAAAGGCCGCTTCCCAAAGAGGATTGGAAAGCTTTTCTGTGCTCGAGTTATCTGTGGAATTTAAATTAGTTTGCATATTCACTAAGACCTCTTTTCAATAATAACTCTTTTTTCGCAGAATTCATCTATCGCAAATTCTGGACCTTCTCGTCCCGAGCCAGATTGACCCATTCCGCCGTATGGCATGGGTTCTAGACGCAATGTAGGGCTTTCATTGATCATAACACCACCATAGTTGAGGCGTTGCATCGCAAGACCTTTAATTTTTTCGTCGTCTGTCCAGACCGAACACTGCAACCTCATGGGGAGCTCGTTGGCATGTTGCAAAAATTCCTCTATGCCTTCGCAGGGCAAAAGTCCTACCATTGGCGCAAAACATTCTTTAGTTAAAAAATCCTCTTTCCCGCGAAAACCTTCCACAAGTTGTGGAAGTGAAAACTTCGCTTCCCAAGCGTCGCCAGAATACAGAACGTCATTAATGCTATCTGAATCACTCATCGTGGGTGTGATTTCAGTTAACTGCAGTCCCTCATTGGTGAGGGACTTTTTCAATTCTTCAACTCGATCAAAAGTCGCTTCATCAACAAGCGGGCCGTAAACCACTCCTTCATTGGCAGGACTTCCCGCACAAACTGCGTTAAGAGACTCGAGGAGCGCTTCACGAAATTCACTCGCTATGTTTTTGTGAACATGAATGTTTTGGGTGGATATGCAAACTTGTCCAGAGTAGGCGAGCGCGCTTTTGGCGAGGATCTCGGCCGTGCCCCCAATGTCTGCATCTTCATGCACATAAACCGGAGCCGCTCCACCAAGCTCAAGAATGAATGGTTTCGTCGTGAGGGCTTTGAGGCTCCAGCCAATTTTATCTGAGCCGGTGAATGATACCTGCTTGATGCGATCGTCTTGGATCAATTTGCGCGTGGTCTCGTCGTCACAAAGAAAAGTGTTGAGCATACCCGCTGGCAATGATTCTGCTTTGCAATAATCCGTTAGGCACAGCGCTGTTAGCGCAGCTTTTGGCGAAGCTTTTAAAACAACCGGACAGCCGCTCGCAATGGCCGGGGCTAGTTTGTGCATAACAAGGTTCAAAGGAAAGTTGAAAGGGGTGATCGCAAGCAGCGGCCCTCGTCCTACGTATTCCCAATAACCCGAATAATCGCTCCAAGCTGGTCGTTCGTTGGTCGGAAGTTTGCGGTGGCCCGCGGGACCAAGCTTTTCCTCCGCCGCTCGAAGTGTCCATTCGATGGTATCTACAGCACGGTCCACTTCGCCTCTAGCAAGGTCTATCGGTTTACCGACTTCCTGCATGATGAGCTGGGCCATGTTTTCTTTTTGCTCCACAAGGCGCTTGCGAAGCCGGCGCAGGAACTCAAGTCTTTCTTGAAGAGGGAAGTATCCTTCCTGAATCTGAAGGTGGCTTTGATGAGCGCCTTCCACACAGGCTTCGTAGAGGTCTGGATCGTCCTTCTGGGCTTCAAATATGGCGACCTCGGCTAGGAGGTTGTCAGGCGAAACGCTGCTCTTGACCGGTCTCCAGGACTTCGAGTGAACGTAGTTAGAATTGATGAAGAGACCGTATTTTCGTGCCATTTGTGCTTATTAGCTAAAATTAAAGGGCTTCTCGTGCAAGGACCGATTCGGAGAATGTGGCGCCCTGCTTTCAAAAATCGTGAATTCTGGCAATTCCCTGGAAATAAAGGCGAAAAAGCTTTATCTTTCATCAAGTCATGTTTGAAACCCCAAGGGCCTCGAATCTAGAAGCAACTCTCAAAGAAATTTGTGATCTGCTTGCAACGATCAAATCACCCACGCGTGATGACTGGGACCCCTTAAGGCTCGGGCTTCTCCTGGCGAAGCTCGAATACGAAGATCTTGATGTGGATGGACAGTTGGCTCTCTTCAAGGAGACCGCCCAAAAACATTTGAAGGAACTTCCTAAGACGAATCAGATCTGGGAGCGGGTTGCTTTTGTTTCCAAAGTTTTCACAGAAAATTTTGGCTTCCAAGGCGACACGACCAACTACTACAACATCAAGAACTCGTTCATGAATGACGTGCTCCTAAGGCGCAAAGGAATTCCTTTGACCCTTTCACTGGTCTACATGGCGCTTTGCCGTGAGGCCGGACTCAAGTCTGTGGGCGTAGCGTTCCCCGGACATTTCCTTGTTCGAATCATCAATCCTGATGAAGAAAATGCAGCCGTTGATTGGAAGCAACATCGTTTCATTGATACCTTTGATGGCGCAAAAGTTCTTAGCGTCGACGATTGTGAAAAACGTTTGGAAGAGTGGACCCGTGGCGTATTGGCCTTTGGTCCTGAAGCTCTCAAAACCGCCCATCCTCAAGGGATTGCTTCACGCTTGCTTCGCAACTTAAAGGCCATCTTCTCCGAGAAAGAAGACCTAGCGAGAATGTATTGGGTTCTCACGGCTCTCATCGAAGTTTGTCCTGACGAGCGCATTGAGAGCTTGAAGGAGCGCGGACTTCTTATGGGGAGAATGGGGCGCTACCAACAAGCCGCCGCCGATTTGAAGCACTACATTTCTTCTTGCGATGATGCCGCCAGAGTTTCCCACGCCGAACGCCTCCTTCAATTCTTCGAAGGCCAAAAAGATTTCACGAATTGATCTGCCTTTTCTCGTAAGTTTGCATTGTCGATTCCTGTAACGCCTATGTTACAGCATAATTCGCCTTAATTGCTGCGCTGCATACTGCCCTTTGCGTTGACCCTCCTATATCGAGCTACTAAATCTGGGGTCCATATCTCAGGGAGCGGAGAAATATGAAACTAGCAAAATTATCATCATTGATGATGTCAACATTACTATTTGGACTCAGCGGAGCCTGGACGCCTCTGGCAAAAGCCGGAGACCAAATTCCTATTTGTTTTTTTGTGGGAGCAGGCGGTGGATCTAATTCTACTCTCGTAGTTTTTAAGGATGAAATGAAAGCACGGGGAATCGAGTGGGTTCCCTTTACTCCCGGCACGGTGGGAACAGTTGTGGAGAGAGCTGTCATTGTGGGGTCCATGATTCAAGAAAAGCTAGATGCGGACCCCAATTTCAAATGCCATGCTTTTGCCTACTCCATGGGGGGGCCGGTCATTCGCTACCTCTATCACCATGTTCCCCTCAAAGTGAAGGGGCGAAAAATTCATACCTCAAGAGTCATAAAGAGTATGACATCATTTTCATCTCCTCATAGAGGGACTCCTTTGGCGGGATGGCTTCGTCGATATGCTCCGAAATATTCGAGAGGTGTTGAAGACCTTTCTGAGCAGAACATGCTCAAGTACAACAGCCCGGATTTTCCCGAAACTTTTTCACCAATGCCAAAAGAAATTCCTTCATTCTCCTATCTGACTTTTATTGAGTCAGAGGATGAAGCTCAGTCCTTTCTTTTTAAGGCGGGCTTTCAGCTCATCGTGAAAATGTACGGACCCAGAGGGCTCGACACTCGCAATGATGGCATCGTTCCTTTGACGTCTCAGCCTTTCGGAGAACCTTTAGCTGCAGTTAAGGCATCCCATGATTATTTCGATAGCGATATCGGACTGCGTCCGTGGGCGCCAGACATCTACGAGCTGCATTGGAATTTCCTTGAAGGAAACTTGGCTAGTCCTCGACCTGCTTCGGTTTCATTGGATAGGACGATCGATACTCTTTTGGATTCCGACCTTGTGAAGTTCGCTGAGTCGCCGACTAGGGCAATGCTCAGTACATTCT
>CAZXHL010000022.1:0-28187 GCA_964640545.1 uncultured Bacteriovorax sp.
AGCAACATGCCTGAGTCTAGAGCAAACCGAAAGACCCGCTCAGCGCCCAACGTACGGTGTTGGCACTGTTTCAAGGTATTGTTGTCAAAGGCAGAATGGGGTTTTTTTGAAAAAGCCAATTGTTATTTATCAGAATCAAGACTTTACTCCGACAGGCATTGCTAATTCAAAATGTCTTGCAAAATTCACAAATGATTGCGTTGAGAAGATTTCTGGTGAGCACTACTTTTCTAAATCAATTTTAAAACAAATAAATTTAAAAACTTTAAATGTAGGAGGAAGTGCCTGGGATCGGACTTCTGGGCCCGTCGGAATAAATTCATTAACCGTGAATTGCTTTTGTTCAAGGCATAATTCGATGTTGCATAAGTTGGATAGTGAAGCTGCTAAGTTGTTTGCTACTATTCTGCGTTTCCATAAAGAGTTGAGTTCTGGCGAGGAGTATGGACCACATTATGTGTTGTTTAATTATCTGGATATAGAGAGATGGCTAGTTAAAGCACTGCTAGGTGCCTCGGCTGCAAAACTAACGAAAATTAATGGAGTGTTTAAAGGCTTGAATAGTGATCTGATTGAGCCATATTTGAAATTTTTGTTTTATGGTGTTCAAAAAAATGTAGACGGAGCTGGGTTATATTTTTATGCAGAAGATAATATTTTGAATATTGGGAAAACGTTTTCATTTGCTTGTCAGGAAAGTGACCGGACGAAACAGGTTGAAGGCTGTGTGATTGGCCTGGCAGGTATGAATTTAAATTTTTCTCCAAGAAAGATTTCTAGCTTGAATGGAAAAAATATTTCAATTGACAATTATAGACCATGGAGAATTACCTTCGGGAAGACTCAACCTGAAAAGGTGATTGATTTTTCGCCGATGGTAGGAAGAAAAAACCATAAAACTATTCATATACTAAAGAAGTCGTAGTAGCTGTTCAGGAGTTGCCGCAAGGCGATCACTACGTGCCGCCTTGCCACCTTGTTCGTCGATTGCCGTTTAGGCAATCGTCTCACTGCGTGGTTCAACTACTGCTCTAAATATCATTTCTCCTGAACACTCTCACGATGTTCGAGTGTCCATGAGAAATGATATGGAGGCGGTGAGAGTTGAACTCACGTCCGGAAAATGTGTGCAACTAGAGTCACCACGTGCGTCTTTTCTTGATTAGTTTAACTTTATAAGCTCGCAAGAAACCCCGTACTTATAAAGCGAGTTGTCCATTTTATCTCGACTCTTTAAAGACAACACATAAAGAATCCAGTCGTCATTATGTCGATCTTCCCAAGCCCAACGACCGAGACCCAGGAGATCGTGCTACGCTAAATTAGGCAGCAAGTGCAACATTACTGTCAGCACATATTATTCGCACAAAGGGATTTACGAGCGCTTCGTACACCGCTCGACACGCGACTCAGGCCCCACGACACCCGTCGAAACCCGACGCCCCCACATATTTTCAAAGAACAGGACACCGTTGAGCTTAGCATATGGAAGTCTTTTGTGTAAACGTGAGGGACGATATGGACTTTTCTCAGCGGCTGGGCTGAGGGGGCTGGTCGTTCTGATCGTCTCGAGATATTATGGAGTCAGCATGAAGAGCATTCGAAAGCATCACGGGCACATGATTTCTCTAACAAAGACATTGATTATGAGTCTCAAGCGTCCGATTTTTCTATCATTAACCACCCTCAGCTTTACGTTGATTGGATTGAGTTCTCTTGGCATTTTCTTCCTAGAAGCTGAACTCAATCCGCAAATCAATACATGGCTCGATGCTGCCTATTATGCCGTTACCATCACCACTGGGGTTGGACTTGGTGATATTAGCCCCATGACCATGGGCGGCCGCTTGCTTTCGATGGCGATGATGCTCATGGGAACGGCGATCTATGTGACCTTCACAGCAAGCCTTGCCACGGTTCTTTTGCAGTCTGAATTCAGTAGTCGTGACTAGAGATTCTTGGATAGAATTAACCAAGTTTTAATGTTTAAAATTTCACAGATAACCTAAACTATCACTTCATGCGCCGTCTATTAATATGCCTTTTTCTCATCGGTCTAAGTCCAATGCTTTTGGCGCAGAAATACGATGTTCAAACTCCGCTAGGGGGCGCCATAGCCACTGAT
The DNA here is from genome assembly GCA_964640545.1 of uncultured Bacteriovorax sp. Lineage (GTDB taxonomy): Bacteria > Bdellovibrionota > UBA2428 > UBA2428 > UBA2428 > JBGSZX01. Next base: position 2,126 of record CAZXHL010000022.1, read on the forward strand.
GGAAAAGGGGGAGTTGATCTGGGGGCGGGAGACAAAGTTAGGCTTGCGCCTGATAATCGTCCAGCAGGATCCTACGGTCTGCTTATCGAGGTTCTGGAAGGTAATGGAGCAGGTAGAGTCTTTATTGTCTCCAAGAATGCACTGACGAACGGAACTCTTTCGCCAAGCTCTGATTCTACGGCTCCTCAAGATAAGAACTCCAATGGTCGTCATGACCCATCCAAGCATTTGTCTGAAGTTTCCTCAGGCGGTGGTGGTGGGCACGCTCAAGGGCAGTCACCATCCGTTAGGGTTCATGACGAAGCCCGAAGATTTATGCGCGGAGAGATAGACTATAAGCCCCGAAGCATTATGAATCACGATGAATCTGTTCCGGAGCTTTCACATTGTCGCCGGCACAACAAAGAAATTTGCGCCGCCGTGGAGAAGCATTCATCAACTTATGGTCTTGCCTCGACTCCAGGAGCCAAGCTTGATGTCATGTACCTGATCAAAGCTATTATCCAACAAGAGAGTAAACACGATGTGGCAGCTTACCGCTGTGAGAACGACGAGCTTCGGACAAAAGGTTGGTATCGGAAAGTATGGACCAAGTACGAAAGTGAATTGTCAGATAAAGGCTTAATGAGCTCCAGAGATGGGGCACCTGGAACTTTGGGCAATCTCAAAACGCGGGCTAGGGGGTTTGAGTCGAGTTATGGTTTGATGCAAGTTCTTTATCCCATGTCATACGGTGACGGTTTAGATTCTGCTTTAGATCCCGAGTCTCTGTATTCCCCTGAAAAAAATATTGATGTTGGGGTAGAGGCATTGTTTAAAAAGATGAGGTCGGTCAAGGGCGATCTTGCTAAAGGTAGACTCGGAAACAGATTTACACTCTTTCAGTTGACGGCTGGCGCTTACAATGGCGGATTAGGAGCGTTGGATACGGTGAAAGCAGATAAGGTCAATGGTGATATTGACTGCCATAGCAATGATGGATTTGCGGGTAAGGACCAAAAATATTATCTTCATGTCGATGCTCTCTATAAAAGGTATAAGGGACTTTGCAGCTTTAAGTCCTATGAGGAGGCCTGCCCATCGAGGTAGGAGATGAAATGCGCTTGAGTCCACTATTTGTCATGATGCTCTCGTTTCCATTTGCTGGGATGGCCTATGGAGAATGTAAACTTCCCGTTGGCGATGAGTGGGTTCGTGGAGCTAGTTCTTCTTTTGCGGGAATGACCGCATCGATTTGGCGCAAAAAGGAAGAAGTGTCGATGGCCAATCAGGCCCTGGAAGCTCGGTTGGTACTAGTAAAGAATGAGGAATGTCTCGCAAGTTATTCGGGTGAACGCAGGAGCGGAACTGCAATTGTCCCTTGGGGCGATTCTAAAATTGGAAAATTTTATTTTGATTCCAAAACGGAGTTCCTTCAAGTCTCCTCAGACTATCATCATGGATATATTGAGGAGAATACCGCACTCTTTCATTTCGATTCAAAAGAAAAAACTTTGAAAAAAGTTTGGTCAGAGACCACCAAATTTATTGCTCACAATGGTGAATCAGACAATCATGAGATCAAAGTCTCCGGAGACGAACTTCAGCTCTTGGATGAAAAAGGTGCCAAAGTAGCGGCGTGGAAGTGGAACGCGAAGAAGTCTACCTTTGTGAAAATGCAGTAGAGCTAAGCTTACTCAATATCAATCGATACAATAGGTGTGAGAGCATGATCGTTCTCATTTCCGCTTCTTAGGAAACCTGCGCCCTTTATTTCGCCAGGCTCTAGCCCCTGAAGCAGATTGAAACCATACACTCTGTCGCTCGCCCCATAGAGATTTCCCATCTCATCAAGCTGAGGTGCTTTGGCAGGTGTCCAAGGACCTTCTTTAGATTCGGAAACATAGAATCTCACCCAGGTATTAATATCCATAGTTTTGCTTTCGGGAGAAGCTCTATCAGACATATTGACTGATAACAGATAGCGTCCGTCTTCGAGCTGTTTCATGTTGGGAACTTCTAGTTCGGTAATAGATTTTTCGATCGGCAGCTCTAGAGGCTCAAGAATGCGGGGTGTAGCGCTGAGGTCAGCGTTTGGATATTCGAGTCTACCAACGGCGAGAACAATATCCCCATTGGCTTTTTTCTTCCTAGCTCCAAAATATAAAACATCTTCAAAGAGATGAGGATCCCTCCAAGAAGTGATGCCTCCATCAGCAGGCCCAAGATGATAGCCTGCTTTTTCAAGATTGCCCTTCCAAGCCGGGCTCCAAGGATCAAGTAATGTCTGGGCTTCTCCGAAGTTTACGCCGTCCTTTGAATGAGCGATCGCAAATTTCTGATGCACGTCTTGGTTGTCGAGGTGCTTGGCTTTGGTCACTAATAGCGTGAAGCTTCCATCTTTGTTTTGGATGGTTTGTCCACTCCATGTGAGGCCATCATTCACCACAAGCCCACGATCTGTCCAAGTCTTCCCATCAGGAGATGAAAACACACGGAGCCTCGCGTGCTTGTGCCGCATGGAATTGTCTCCTACGCTTCGCGGAGCCGAAAGGCTGTATCGCAAGTATTGTTTTTCTACTCCGTCATAAACAATCCAATTGTCCCAAAGGTATCTATCTTTCTGGATGAACAGGGAATCCTCCGTGAATTGGGGCTTTAAATGTAAGTTGTTAATCATCGTGTAGCACCGGTTATTGGATGAGGCTTTGATGTCTTGAGTTGAGGTGGCAGCAAAGCCTAGCGCTAGGACCAATATTCCCCTGGGAGACGGCGCTAAGTTTTGGAGTCTATAAAACATAAGATGAATCCCTATTGTAACTTTTTGAGTCTTCCAGTTCAAGATAGGGATCAATTAGACCGTCAAAGATCAACCTATATTCAGCAACTTAAATAGCTTGCTGGAATATTTTTACTTTTTCGAGGAGTGCTTTTTTAAATTCCGCATCTTTGATTTCGCCGTCGACGAAATTGTCGTTGAATGATGGCAATGAGAAATCGGCAACAACGTTGCCCCCAAAGAACGGAAATCCAGATTTGGCAGTGGCTAGAACGTGTCCGGCACCACCTTTTCCTGGGGATGTGCTCATCAGAAGCATAGGTTTTTCTTTCCAAACTTTCATATTGATGCGAGACAGCCAGTCGAAAGCGTTTTTAAAAGCGGCGGCGTAGGAGCCATTGTATTCCGCGAGTGAAAGAATGATTCCATCGGCTGAGGCAATGAGTGCATCGATATCTTTGACGGCATCGGGAATTCCTGATGCCTTTTCTAGGTCTGGACTGTATAGAGGCAAAACAGTCTTGCTGAGATCGATCGTCGTTGTCTCTGCACCATCGACATGCTTGGCTGTGTATTGAGCAAGTGTTCTGTTGATTGAGGCGGAGCTATTGCTTCCACCCATGACAATGATCTTCTTCATGAGAAAGACTTTATTGTGGATTGTTGCTCTCGTAAATCGACCTTTATAATTTTATTGCTTATTGGCTCTGTGAATTAGTTCAAGATTAAAGTCCAGATGATTTGGAGAAATCTCTCAAGCTCTTCAAGGTGTATCGAGTTTCTCTCCAGCTAACATAGCCCCGTAGACTGGCGATAGTCGCGGATCGAATGTGAGCGTAAGCTATGCATAGGGAGGCGAGGGGCATAGCGAGAGCGTAGAGTGGCGAGTAAGAGATTTTGTAGGCAAAGTAAGCGTTGACGCTGGTGTTGACGACAAGGACCGTTAGTAGAAATTTCCATGCAAATCCTGTGGCGTAAATGAGTCCCAAATAAGGAAGAATATACGTCAGCAAAGTGAGGGCTAGCATTGCGAAAACATTGATCCAGCTATATCGCATGGCTGCAAATCCATTTTTTCCTAGTCCTCTGATCATCGCTAGAGCATTGGGGTACCAATCCAGACTGAGAAACGCTTTGCCTTCCATGAAGAAATGATTCTTCCCAGCTTGGGCAAAAAGCTTACTAAGCATGATGTCATCCAGCACAGACAAGCGCAGTTTCTCATGGCCACCGAGTTCCTTGTAACTTTTCTTGCGTACGAGGTTGAAAGCTCCGACTCCGATGTAGGAATGGGGTGAGAGTCCCATACGACTTGGCTTCAGGAGCCTCACTAAACTCGAAGTGAAGACAAGAAGCATACTTTTAAGTATGGGATCCTGTGCGGTGAACTGAGGCCCCGCGCAAAGATGATCAAAATCGTTTTGAATCGCTATGCCGAGCATCTCCCTACAGGCGGGCGGTTCAAATTTTACATCAGCATCTGTAAAAATGATGTATTCACCCGTGGTCTTGAGCGATCCCTGATGGAGAGCGTGAGGCTTGCCCAGCCAGCCCTCTGGGAGTTCTTTGATCTCAATATATTTCCAGTTGGGATGAGCCCCCGCAAAGCTTTGCATGATTTCCCCCGATCGATCTGTAGATCGATCATTCACCAAAATCACTTCTAGCCCCTCAACATCTTGGGCTGCAAGGGAGGCGAGACATTTGGGGAGATCTTCTTCCTCGTTAAGCGCAGCTAGAACCACGGATACTTTGGGAAGAGTGGGGGGAATTCCTATCTTACTATTATGGTCTTTCTTGAGGCGCCTAGATCTTTTTTCAAAGCGCAGACCTTCGGCCACGAACAGCCCACCATCAATGAGCAAAAAGAGAGCTAGGGCTGTGTAAAAGAGGTCCACTTCCCTAAGCTCTAACATTGAAAATGGGGTGCGTGCAGTTAGTTTTAGGCGGTGTCTGTTTTTTGACATCACGCCAAGAGGGAAGCCTGTAAAGGATTGCTATCATTAGGCTCTGGGGGATTCTATGAGAATGATTTTGGGACTTCGTTCGGTAATTCTGGCTTCTTTTGTGTTTTCTGGAATGAATGTTTGGGCGCTGGACGTAGAGTATGCCCCCTCCGCATTTGATAAGAGTGGCAAGCACTTTGAATTCATTGACCTCCAAACAGCTCATTACGAAATTGAATACAATGTTCAATCAAAGCGCACAAGTGTACGTAGCACTCTGAAATTCGTTCTCTTGAAAAAGGGCTATCCACTTTTTGATCTCGTACCAAATGGTAGCAAAGCTTGGTATCAAGGCAATGAAGTAGGGGTTGCAAATATTGATTTTCCCAGCGGGAGATCGAAGGCTCGTTATTTGAACCGGGAATTTCAATTAGGTGTTCATCAAGTTGTGATCGACCATGAATTGAGTACGGGGGTAGCATTTGCTTCAGGATCCGTATCGAGTGCTTTCTTTATGTCTGACTTAAGTGACAGACAGTTTTTGGAAAGATACCTTCCTGCTAGTTTTGACTACGATCAAGTCGCCATGACCTTTGATGTGAAGGTCACTGGGGGGTCCGCTGCAGATCATACACTTCAGACAAACTGTGAACAGACAGTTAAGTCTAGTTTGCATTGGCAGCTTGTTTGTCCGCCTAGCTATAATAGTTCGTCACTCTTCTACCACTTGTATAAGTCAGACCGTTTTTCAGAGCTTAAAGAAGATTTTGCATCTATAGACGGGCGAAGTGTCCAGGTTACGATATACGGAACGGCTCCGAATTCGTTCATGGAGCCAACTCGTAACATCTTTCATGAGCTAGAGGCGGATTATGGCCCATGGCCGCATGATCGCCTTCTGATTTACGCGATACCTAACTACGGAGGGGGCATGGAGTATTCCGGAGCAACTGCGACTGGAATGGGGGCTTTGGGACATGAGTTGCACCATAGCTATTTTGCGCGATCCACATTTCCAATGGGAGGCAATGCGGGCTGGATTGATGAGGCTCTTGCTTCATGGCGCGATGATCGCTACCGCAGTCTTCCGAAGTTAAGTTCTAATGATCAAACAGAGATGGCTGGACATTCCGAATATAAAAGGACGACCGATACTGATGCCTATGATTCTGGAGCAAGAATCATCGCTCACCTTGATTATTTGTTTCAAGAACAAGGTGGCTTCAAGCCTTTCATGAAATACTTTCACGCTCAATACAAAGATCTTGGCGTGACAACGCAGTGGTTTGAAGAAGAAATCACTAATTTCTACTCCAAAGATGTTTCGGGATTGTTTTCTGAATATATCTATGGAGAAGGTCTTCAGGATGAGTCTCGCAACTCAAACAAGGTCAAGCATGCGGGATTCCATTCCCCACTTAGTGAAGAAGATTTGAAGCGTCTGTTGTAAAACCAGCCTCTGTGGGTGTATTTTGATTTTATGCGATTTAGAAATACACCCATCCAATTTTGCCTCATGTTAGTTCTGTGTGGGGGGTTGTTCTCTTGCAATGGAAATGAATCAGAATCTCGTTCTGATGCTGACTTTAGCAAACCTTCGGTGAAAGAAGTGATTGAAGGTGGCAAAGCAACTGGTGTTGATATGAGTGGCAAAGAGCGCTCTTGCATGCCTATGGGGCCTGGAAGAATGTGCACCATGGAGTTCACGCCAGCTGATGAGTTTGCGAGAGTCTGCCAATCAGAAGGTCATAAGGCTGTTCAATGTGGATGCCATGACTGGATCTGTATTAAGAAATAGGCTTATCAACACAAGGTGTTATATGCTCTGGGGCCTATAGCTTGCTGCTGCATGCCGACGTCTGTAAACTCAATACTATGAAAAACACCATTCAATCTATATCTACTTCCACATTTAAAGCTTTATTGTTGTTCTGCGCTTCGTTGTTTGGACACTCAGTAAGCGCGGCTAACTTGAAAGTGATTAAGGCTAGTACGAATAGAGCTATTGTTGAACTACCTGCTGGTATGTCGGTTCAGCCAGGGCAACAACTCAAACTTGCGGGTCCAGGTGGAAGCAATGATATGGGTTCTAACTCGATGCAAATGAGTCACGGTTCTCGGGCAAACTTTGTGAGCCTTGCCGTGGCTGCACCGTTGACCTTAACCGGAGGCGCTAGTTTTGGGTTTGGGCTTTCAGGAGGCTATGGTTGGAATATGGGGCAATTTGAATTTGCTCCTCAGATCGGCATTGGCTATGCGGCAGAAGTTTTGATTTTGTCTGCTGCTCTACAGGCCGATATTAATTTTGTAGAAAACAGGCACCCTACGATGTTTGTTCCAGGCTTAACGGTCGGGGGTAGTTTTGCGATCGCAGACGGATCTTCCGCTTTGGGATTTAATGCAGGTCTTGTTGGAAAACTATATGTCTTTAAAAACTCTCCAACGGCGATCCGCTTGAGCACCACATTTGAGGGTGCCATTGCAGAGGGATCTATGGCAGTTAGCCTGGGTCTGTTGACTGTAGGGCTCCAAACTTATTTTTAGAAATCATATTTTCTTAGTTCCAAAAAATATAAACCCCGGGTTCTCTCCAGAGCCCGGGGTTTAATGTATTAGGAGTTTGAAGTTATAGTTTATAGTTATAGATATAGATTAAAAATTTTCATCAATGTCCGTTTCTGAATGTGTAACCCTTGCTGCTAAGGCACAGTCGAAATCGTAAAATGAAGTGTCAGTAGCTCGAGGAGTTCCGTAGTCAAATCCTCCGAGGGCATCTACGAGGCTAATGCCTGCCAATTCGTCCCTGTGTTGATTGCGAGTTTTGTTAGCTTTCTTTGCAGGCTTTTGTTTTTTCTCTGCCAATGTTTTTAAGCTATCCAATCTCATTTGTAGTGACTTTGTCATTTTCCGTTCCTCCTGTTGTGTTCATTAGACGCCGGCAGGTTAAGAAAAGGTTAAAAAGATCTTCTAAAAATATAATCCGCCACTAAAGCCAATAAAAACAACGGCTTGCACCCTGTGCTTTATGGTGATTTTGAGCTTATTTTTTCTCAACCAATTACCGATATAATGAATTAGGGATATGTCAGATAAACTCGATGATTTACTATTGCTCGAAAAGCTAGCCGCTGGCGGTATGGCAGAGGTGTATCGTGCTGTTCACCAGGGTTACGGTGGATTTGAGAAAATTGTAGCTGTAAAACGAATCTTGCCACATTTTGCGAGTGATGAAGAGTTTAAAAATATGTTCACCATGGAAGCCAATTTGTCTGGCTTATTCATGCATCCCAATATTGTTCAAATTTACTCCAATGGTGAGGCCGAAGGTTACCTGTATCTTGTCATGGAATTCGTTGACGGGCGTAACGTTCGCCAGTTGCTTGCAAGATGCGACAAAGCTAAAACACGGATCCCGATTGAGTATTCGAGTTATATGATTGCGGAGGCCGCTAAAGGGCTTGATTACGCACACTCATTCGTCGATCAAAAAACCGGTCAAGACATGGAGATTGTCCATCGAGACATGAGTCCACAGAACATCATGCTTAGCTATGATGGTTCCGTAAAAATTGTAGACTTTGGAATTGCCAAAGCTGCGGCTCGATCTGAGCATACGAGAGCCGGAGTCTTAAAGGGCAAGTTTGGTTATATGTCACCGGAGCAGTCAAATGGAATGCCGATTGATCGCAGGACTGATATTTTTGCTTTGGGAATTATCTTCTTTGAGTTGCTAACTCAGAGAAGATTGTTTTCACATGACGATGACATGAGGACACTCCAATTGATTCGTGAGTGTAATGTTCCTCGTCCTTCCAAATACAACCCAACGGTATCGCCTGCTTTGGACCGCATTGTTCTCAAGGCACTCGCGAAAAACCGCAATGAGCGATACCAGACTGCTGGTGAGTTCTATGCCGACCTACAAAGATTCATCAACCAAAAGTATCCCAATTTTTTACCTATGGAATTTGCAAAATTCCTGAAGGAAAAAGCTTTCACAGATGATATTGCAAAAGACAAAGCAAAGCGTGAAGCCTTAGCTGCAGATGCGCCCGCTCGTCTAGGTTCGCCACAGGCAAGCAAGCGAAAGCTTCAAGGCGCTCCCAATAAGGAGGCCCCTAAAGATAAAGATTCAACTCAAGTTGGTTTCGACGATGATGATTCCGAAGCAACTGTCGTCTCCGAAATTAGAGACATGGCCGGTGTTATGGATGAAGTTGTAATTCATATGGAAGAAGAAGAACAGGCACCACCGGTTCTCGAAGCTCAAGAAGAAGCCAAGAAAAAAGCCTCCACTAGAATTACTGAATCTGATGCTGAGGGTGAATCATCCCTGCCAGAACCAAAAATGGAGCTAACATCGAGTGATGAAGAAGAGGTTGTGCTTGATCCTCCTAAACAGGTTGACGCAAATTTGAAGTCAGAAATCATGGCTAATGAGTTGAAGGTTTCCTTGGATACCGTAAAGGAAGAGGAAGTACCAAAAGTTAGTACAGCTTTCCCAACTCAAAATGGACCAAGTCATTTGTCATTGTCTATGACCATGAATGATGGTCACATTCGAGCCATAGATCCGAAGGCGCCACAAGCTACCATCAAGGCAAAGCCGAAGGCGCCTCTTAAGAGGGCTCCTCAAAGACAAGCTTCGGCAAAATTAGATTTAGAGGCCCCTTCAGGTCATGAAGAGTCTGCGGTTAGAGGATCGTATGCTCGAGGTCCTGAAATTCGTCCGGTCGATTCAGACTCGGCGAAAAGCTTTTTTATGAATCCCATGTTTCTGCTAGTGATGGCATTGGCAGGAGTAGGAGCTTATTTCAACATGAAATCCGATAAGTCGCCTACAACGATCGCGGACTCGACTCCTCCTGCTGCCTCCTCTGGAAATACGGCAGATCCAGTGAAAGTCACAAAAGCAAAAGAACCCCCCAAGTCTAATCCAGCTGATGCTGATAGGCAGCCTGCAGGCAATCAGCCAATGACTTTTGACGCCCCTATATATGAGGCCAAAGGAGCTACAGGCTATCTAAATATTGTATCTTTCCCTAGCGCGACCCAGATTTATGTCGACGGCAAGATCTTGGTTGAAGAGGGTGAGGCGGTTAGAAGCCCAGCAAACCTTCAGAAAGTCGAAGTCGGACCACGTCGGCTCAGGTTGGTCAACAAGGCCCTAGGGATGAGCTGGGAAGGCCAAGTTGAAGTAGGCTTTGATAGTGTCAAAAAAGTCGAAGTTCGAATGCAATAGGCATTGAATCTTCATGCTAAAATTTTTAGCCAGAAGCCATGCCAAATTCCCTTATATTGAAAAACAACCTAGCTCAGATATTTTTCGCACGTGTTGATGCGCAATCCAGCCGTAGTGCCATGATGCAAAAAAGCAATGGTCATTGGAAGACCTATACTTGGGCGGATTATCAGGACCAAGTATGCCGATTTGCCAAGGTGATGCAAGCGCATGGAATAGGGGCCAAGGACAAAGTTGCCATTCTTTCGAACTCGAGGCCTGAATGGGCCTGGATTGATGTGGCCACACTTTGCTTGGGGGCGGTGACGGTTCCCATCTATCCCTCGCTTCTCTCAGATGAGATCAAATACATTTTAAAAGATTCTGGAGCGAAGTTGGTCTTTGCAGAAGACAACTCACAACAAAAGAAGTTGGAAGAAATCATTGATGATCTCGGTTTTGATTGCAAGGTCATCGTGCTGAAAGACGCGCCTGACTCTGTAAATAAAAATATTCAAAATTACTCGAATGCCTTGTCTGCACTGGATATCAAATCCATAGAAGCTAGTGACATCCAGGCTCTTAGGGAGATTACTGAAACTCTCGAAGAAACGGCACTGGCTTCAATTGTTTACACTTCTGGAACCAGTGGAGTCCCGAAGGGGGCCATGCTGACTCATAAATGTTTTATGGGAATCATCAAAGGGGCACACGCTTCACTGGGCATGAATGATTCAGACACCACTTTGCTGTTTCTCCCTATGGCTCATATTCTTGGCCGAGTGGAGCACATGCTTAGCCTCGGGTCCGGTTGGACCAATGCCTACGCTGAAAATTTGAAGGTCGTTATGGATAATATGGTTGAGGTTAGACCTACGATCATGGTGTCAGTTCCTAGAATCTACGAGAAAATTTATTCCATGCTAGTTGGTCGCGTCCAAAGAATGGACGGTTTGTCGAAAATCGTTGCAGATCGTGCTGTCGCGTTTACGAGCGTCTACAGCAAAGCGCAAGAGAGGGGGCAGCCTCTCAGTCTAAAGCAAAAGGTTGAATACAAAATTTATAAAAAAGCCCTTTATGACAAGGTGAAGGCAAGATTTGGCGGCCGCATTCGTTTTTGTATTAGTGGAGGAGCTCCTTTTTCTCCCGAGATTTCTAGATTCTTCCACACTTGTGGAGTGCTGAATCTCGAAGGATATGGGCTGACTGAAACATCTGGACCGTTATCCGTTAATCGACCTGATAAGTTCAAGATTGGAACTGTGGGCACTCCTCTCGAAGGCACCGATGTAAAGATTGCAGCCGATGGCGAAATCATTCTAAAGGGGCCTATTGTAATGGAGGGCTATTACAACTCGGCCGAAAAAACAAAAGAAGTGTTTACAGAAGACGGTTATTTTATGACGGGGGATATCGGTCAGATCGATTCTGATGGTTTCATTTCAATTACGGACCGTAAAAAGGATTTGATCGTTACCGCTGGAGGAAAAAATATTGCTCCTCAGAAGATCGAGTCTATGTTGCTAGAGGATCCACTTTTTGCACAGGCGATCGTCATCGGTGATAATCAGAAATATCTGGGAGCCTTAGTGGCTCTTAGTGCTGTCGATGCCAAGCAGTTAGCGAAAAGCCACGACATCGATTCGGCCGAAGGTTTGATCGCTTTATACGCGGATCCCGCCTTTAAAAAATTAGTTCAAGCTCGAGTGCAAAAGGTGAACACCCGCTTGGCGAGCTTCGAGAGCATTAAGAAAATCGAAATTTTGCCTCGTGAATTGAGTCTAGAAGAGGGGGAGCTCACTCCCAGCCTCAAGGTTAAGCGCAAGCATTGCACGGAAAAGTATCAAGAATACGTCGCGAAGTTGTTTTAAATAGAAGAAGGCATTAAAAAGTAGGTAGATATGACAGCTAAAGATTTTTTCGACCAAAAATTCGCAAGTAAACTCCAAGCAGACGCAGGATGCTTGAAAAGCTCAGGTGTAACAGCCAAGTCTATTGCGCTAGATATCAGTGGATCTAATGGAGGGCAGTGGACCTTTCATTTTGATGCTGATGGCAATCTAAAAATGGAATCAGGATGCGTAAGTAGCAGTGCCACTTGCGTGATTTCAACGAGTGATAAGACTTTTGAGGGAATGATGACGGGGAAGGTCAACGTACCTATGGCTTTCGTCATGAGAAAAATCAAGGTCAAAGGTGACTCGGCACTAGCCGCAAAGATGGGCATAGCCCTCCAAAAGGTCATGGGCGGCTAATCTCCGATCCCGAATCGGTAAATTTTTTAGGCGAGCGGAAGCTTTCTTCCGCAAAGCAAAAAGCCCTAACTCTTTCGAGCTAGGGCTTTTTTGTATTCTATTAAAATGGAGTTCTTAGTTTGCTTGAAGAGCGCGTTGTACGGCTGCTTCAGCATTTACTAGACCTGCTCCGTATTCGTTAGGTCTTTCAGCGCTTGCTTCCATAGGGACAGCAGTCTCAGAAAGGATTCTACGAACTTGTGCAGCTGTTAGGTTCTTGTTGACCGCTCTTACGAGGGCAGCAACACCAGCTACGTGAGGAGAAGCCATGGAAGTTCCGTTGAAGGCAGCGTGGTCTACAACTTTAACTCCAATTGAAGCTTTGGCGACTTGGCCTGCTTCAACGGCTTGCGCCACAGTCTCACCGATCGTTTGCTCGATCATGGCAACTGGAATCCCAACGGATGAACCGTCTTGAGAAAGAGATCCTGAGATCAATCCAGGCGCATTGTTATAGATAAGCGCGCCGATGGCACCGGCAGCCAAAGCATTCTTTACTTTGTCAGCGAAAGCAATTTCACCGCGGCTGATGAGAGCGAATTTTCCGGTGAGGTCTTTTCCTGTGAAGTCTTCTTCTTTTCCGAGCCCAACGTGAACAAGTTCAGCAATGATTGGAGTCGTATTTTCAGCAGAACCTACGAAGCTAGTTGATTTAACTTGCGCGTCGATAGCGCCCATCAATGAAACATCAGATTGACGGCCAGTTCCTGTTGGAACGCTTGAAAGAACGTCAACACCTGGGGCTACGATATCCAATTCTGGTCCCCAGTTAGAGAATTGAGCTTTTGCTAAACGAGCATCAATAGCTCCGACAGCGAAAGATTCAGGATAAGCAGCTGGGAAAGAAACAGTTCCTTGACCATCATTACCAGAAGCACAGACAACCACAACGTTTGCAGCGTCAGCAGCCGCTACCGCTTCAGCGCCTGCACGTGAAGGCATAGATCCACCCAAAGACATGTTGATCACGTCTACCGCTTGCTCAACACCGTATTCGATAGCGCGAACGATACCGACACTTGAACAGCCGAACTTCCCACAAACTCGACCAGCAAGAAGGTGAGAGAGAGGGGCAACACCAGAAACTCCAGTGCCGTTGTAAGCACCGAGAATAGTTCCAGCTACGTGTGTTCCGTGACCGTTTTGGTCGTAGTAATCATAATCATTGATGTTGCCTTCGGCTCCATCCTCAGTGCTATTGCCTTCGGCACCGTCGTCGTCAGTAAAAGAGCCAATTCCCGGTGTAAGCATTCCAAGGATGCCAGTAGCAATCATCGTCATCGGACGTGCAGACAAGAAGTTGCGGCCCGCTTCGAAGCGAGTACGAATGTCAGCGTGTTCACGGTCAATTCCTGTGTCGATAACAAGAACTCGTGATCCGCGACCAGCAAGGATGCTGCGGTCGTCACGAACTTCGTTCCAAGCTTCAACAGCGCGAACAGCTTTGAGACCCCAAGTGATCTCGCCTTCGTCAACTAATTCATCACTGCTTGGGAGACCAGGAGCTCCTTCGGAAGGAGTCGTGGCTTCGGAGGTGGATAGAGGTTGAGGCGCTGGGAAGAAGAATTCTTTCTCAACGAAAGCGACATCGTTGCTCTGGCTGAGGGCTTCCATTTCTTCTGCGGTTGCCATGACTTCAATCATGCGAGTGTTCTTGAGAACCTCAGCAATTTTGAGATCGAAGTTAGCAACTCGTAAAGTTTGGTGTGTTTTTGCGTTTTTGTTGAGAAGAGAAGAGCGCATTGCAGACTTGAGGTCTTCAGATGCTTTGCTCACAACAGACGGAGAGTGGTACTGAACCAAATACCGGCTTTGCGCAGCCTCATTTGCATTTACAGCCTCTGCAGTAAAAGTCGTGCTTGCGAAAGCGCCTAAAGCCAATACTGAAAGGCTGGTGCGTGCGCTGTTTCGTGCAACGTTGAATATCTTAGCTAATCTCATCATAATTTCCTTTTCTAACCCCTAGGACCCTTCGAAGCTGGTATTGGTGATCCTGCGGATTTAGCCAATGCCTGAACCAGATGCCTGAACTCCTTAACACAAAAGCGTGGAGGTCTGTAGGTTTATTGACTCTTCTAAGATATTATGGATATCCATACTCCTTAAAAGGCCTTAATAATGAATGATTTTTATGCATCCCTAAAAGAGACTAAATACTTAAAAATACTAATTTTATTGATAGTGGTTTTTGTATCGTTGAGCACGTTTTTGCTTGTAAAGCGCTTATCTTGGTATGAGCTTACTCCAGATTTACGTAGTTTTTTGAGACATGGCGGATCTGGCACATTCGCCAGTGCCCAGATATTCCTACCGAGTCCTGTAGAAAGATACTTTCTTGATCAGAAGGAAGAGCTTTGGCCAGATGCCTTTAATTCGGGGAATACGCTAAGTCCTGACCAGCTCCCGAAGCTTTATACTTTGGCAGCGAAATTGAGGTGGGATTCGATGAGTCCTGCAGAAATAGAGATGGCGAGACAGCGATCTGTTTTGTATCACACAAATCACTTGGACCAATTTCGAGAGACGTTGGTGAGGGCTGATGAATCCACGATAAGGAATGAAAAAGAATGTTCTCCTTTAATGAAGGACACTATGTTTCGGATGGCAGATGCTTGGCCCGAGTTGGGGAATGCGGTTCAAGATTATTTCTTAAAATGTGACCCTCAAAGTCTGGAGGTCAAATGGGCGACTTTATTGAAATTCGCGAGAAATGGAGATGCAGACAAGGTGAACGAGATGGCTATGGAACTCCAGCAAGGTGTGCAATCCGAGCAGGGAGAGTTTAGTCGTTGGTTCTTGCTCGAAGCTTATCAGTGGGCGCACATCGTTGCGAATATGAAGGCTGACTCTGGCGCAGCGAAATCTGATTAGATTGTCGCAACTATTAACGGCGCACCGTTAAAATTTTAAATAGAGTTTAAATAGAGGTGCTTCTTTGGGAGAAGAAAGCATCAATTTGTTGCATGAGCCAATCAATGTCCTCTTTCTTTGCTCTACGTTCTATTACCCACTGAGGGTCATCGTCTAAATGGAGAACCCAATGGCCTTTTGTGGCGTATCGAGCGCGTTGTTTGTCTTCTCCGCTCTTTGATTCATTTTCTATAGCAGCCATATTGACGTTGCCCTTCCAGTTGCTAATGCTCAGATTCTGGATTGAGGGAATGCTTTTTGACTGAGTTTTGAGTTTAAATGGTCCAAAAGATTTATTGTAATCAATGAAAAGTTCACCGCTGTCTTGCTGGGTTAGGACAATTTTTTCTTTGTAAAACCAGCAAAATGCCGTCACAAAAGGATAGACGACAATTAACCCATAGAAAAAAGCGGTTAAGCCCTTGTCGAATAAAGTGCCTTGCTTCCACATGATTTCAAACAATGGAGCTGCTGCTAAGTGCATGGCGGCCAATACAAGGCCAATGAAGAGGAAGGTTCCGCCAACTGAGAACTTTTTGGTGGAACTGGATAAAAGCAGGCTGTTGCTCTTGCTTCTTCGGATATCGGGATGAACTGGAAAAACTAGACCCATAAGGCCATGAAATTCCCTCGCTTTTAGTGCTGGGTCAAGTTGCTTTTTAACCCCATCCCGAACTAATGTCCCTTTTGTGGCTACAGACAACGAAAAGACCAAGCAACAACGGGCCAGAGCGGCTCTTGAATATCACAGAGGCTCAAGCAGACCGGCCGGAGCTGGCGAAAAGCGCTTTGGCAAAATTGAAATCATTGCCTCTAAGCCCTTAACAACTCAGCAGGATTTAAGTTATGCCTATTCTCCGGGAGTGGCTCAGCCATGTAAGGAAATCGCAGCAAATCCAGATGAAGTCTATCAATACACGGCTAAAGGCAACTTAGTTGGGGTTGTTACGAATGGAACGGCAGTTTTGGGCTTAGGAGACATTGGCCCCCTTGCAGCAAAACCTGTTATGGAAGGTAAAGCTGTTCTCTTTAAAAAGTTTGCAGACATCGACGGCATGGACATCGAAGTCAAGGCGACAGATTCCGCACATTTTATTTCTGTAGTGCAGGCGTTAGAGCCAACTTTTGGTGGGATAAACCTTGAGGACATTAAGGCGCCTGAATGTTTTGAGATTGAGAGAATCCTAAAAGAAACTATGAACATTCCTGTGTTTCATGATGATCAGCATGGAACGGCGATCATCAGCGGTGCCGCTGTTTTGAACGCTCTTGAGATAGGCGGGAAGAAGATTGATGAAGTCAAAGTTGTGTTTTGTGGAGGTGGTGCTGCCTCAATTTCTGTTGCACGTTTCTGGTTGACGTTAGGTGTGAAATTAGAAAATTGTGTGATGACCGATCGCAAAGGTGTCATCAGCAAAGATCGTACGGATGAGATGAATCCCTACAAAATGGAATTTGCAATTGATAAATCTTGGCATAAAACCATGCCGAAGACTGTAGATGACGCTGTAGTAGATGCAGATATCTTTGTAGGGTGTAGCGTAGGTGGGGCCTTGTCCAAAGAAGCCTTGAAAACCATGGCTCCGAATCCAATTGTTTTCGCTTTAGCGAATCCTGATCCTGAAATTACATATGAGGATGCTATTAGTGTTCGTGATGATTTGATGTTTGCAACGGGACGGTCCGATTATCCCAACCAAGTAAATAACGTCTTAGGATTCCCCTTCATTTTCCGTGGCGCCCTAGATGTTCGAGCGACGAACATCACTGAGGGAATGAAGATCGCAGCAGCGCGAGCTCTGGCTGACCTTGCTAAAGAGCCAGTTCCTGAAAGTGTGATTCAAGCTTATGGGGGCAAGCCCATCAAATTCGGTCCTGAATACATTATTCCCAAGCCGTTTGATCCAAGAGCGCTTTTATGGGTCGCGCCTGCCGTGGCAGAAGCCGCTATTAAGGAAAAAGTAGCAAGACGTGAACTTCCTGGAATGTCTATTGAAGGCTACAGAGCGAGACTTGAGAAACTTCTTAACAGAACAAGATCTGTGATGAGAGATTTGAAGGATCGCTTTAGCGCTGAGAACAGCACGAGCGAGCAAGTTCGACTTGTTCTCCCGGAAGGTACTAATGACCGCATTCTTCAAGCAGCGGCGTTGATCAAGGAAGAGCGTATTGCGGAGCCTATTCTTATTGGTGATCCAGACGTGATTCGTCCCATGATTGAAGATATGAATCTGTACTCTCTTAATGATGTTGAAATTATCAGACCGTCTCAGGCTTCTGACATTGACGGCTTTGCCGTGGATTTATGGGAGCTTCGCAAGAGAAAAGGGATGACTCCAGACCTCGCCAATCAATACATGAAAGATCCAATGTACTATGGTGCCATGCTTGTAAAGAGCGGTAAGGCTGATGCCTGTCTGGCGGGGGTGACTCGAAGTTATCCGGAAACGATAAGGCCAGCCCTTCAAGTCATAGGCACGAAGGACGGGCATAAGGTGGCCGGCATTTATATGCTTCTTCATAAAGAAGAAGTTTATTTTATTGCGGATACGACGGTGAACATCAACCCGACCGCTGAAGAGCTGGCTGATATAGCTATTGATGCAGCAGATGTAGCTTCAAAATTAGGGTTTGAACCTCGTGTAGCGATGCTCAGTTTTTCAAACTTCGGATCGAATAGGCATCCCGAAGCTCGAAAAGTCGCTAAAGCAGTTGAAATCTTGAAAGAGAAAAGTCCAAACCTGCTGGTGGATGGAGAATTGCACGCCGATATCGCAATCTCGCCTGAGATTTTACAAGATCGTTACCCGTTCTCGCCTTTGAAAGACCGTGGCGCAAATATTTTGATTTGTCCAAATCTAGCGAGTGCCAACATAGCTTATAAGTTATTAGGCAGCATTGGTGATGTTGATCTCGTTGGACCGATCCTGACTGGAATGGCCAAGCCGATTCATGTTCTGCAGCTCAATGCCGACGTAAATGAGATTTTCAATATGGCTTTGATTGCTGTGATGGACAAGCGACTTCAGACGAAACAGGAGCTGGCCAGGGAGTGAGGCAGCTTTGGCTAATTCTTTTGTTAGGTTTCGTGTCGCTTGGAGTTTCAGCTCAAGACCTTGATTCCGAGAGAAGTTTTGAAGAGCACTTTCAGTGGAATCGAATTGAGGGGGCTAGTCCTCGGCTTTTGAAGTGCCGTGTTTCCAAGTCTGGCGATTTACAATGTGTTGCTGATCTGCCACTTAAAAATGTAAAATGCGATGCCTTTCACTTTTCAAAAAAAACCCCCGTCCGTGCCGTTGTCCGAAATCGAGCTTTTACCTGTGACGGAACAAAGCTAGATAGGGACTCTCTACTTAGTCAGTGGGAAATCCATGTATTGGCTACCGATGGTAGTCAGTCTTCTTGGAGAGTGGATTCCGCTGATCGGTTGCAGATGAAGCGTTTGTTCGAAGCAGAGCTTGAAAGTTTAGACTTCATTGAGAGCCAGAGAAACTTTTACCTTTCTCTGGGGTCCATTACGTCAATGGAAGATCCCATGAATGATCGTTTGCTTATGACGGGTGTGAAGGCACGCTATGGGAGTTCTTCTTTTGTCTTGGGCGTCCAGGTGATGCAAGCCTTGAGTCTGATTCCCGAGAAAAGAACGGATTGGCTCATGAATACTGATTTTGTGATTTCGAGTCGTAAGGGCGGTATGGGGTGGCTTGCAGGGGTAGAGTTTGGACAAAAAAAGTGGGGCTTCGAATCCGTCTCGACACAATGTTTGATGGTGCGATACCGTTGGAACCCTGGTTCGTGGAGATCACAGGTTTCTGGGGGACATTGCTGGTATCCCAACGCTGGCGTGAATTGGGCTCCTCTTGGGGAGTTGAGGCTAGGAAAGCTTTTTTGGAAGCATATGCTCCTCGAGGCTTCGACTCAGGCTGTTTACAGAACAGCAGCTACGCAATTCCCTGATTCTGGCGGCTTGGAGCTAAGGGCTCAACTCGGTGTGTCGTTTGAGCTCTTCCCTGAATAATGGTTTTTTGATCAAAGTCCCGTAAACTATCTTTATTAGGTCAAAAAATCTTCTGAATGGCATTTTTACGCCAACTCAGAAAAGGACGTTGCCTAAACGGAGGGATAGCAAACATCATGGAAGAAAACAGCGCAGATCTCATACAACAAGGCATTGATACCGGGAGTATGTTCTCGGCCGATGGGTTGATTCAAGCATTTAACCAGGGTGCCCCGTTTACATGGC
This sequence comes from uncultured Bacteriovorax sp., assembly GCA_964640545.1. Classification (GTDB taxonomy): domain Bacteria; phylum Bdellovibrionota; class UBA2428; order UBA2428; family UBA2428; genus JBGSZX01. The sequence continues at coordinate 21,498 of CAZXHL010000022.1, forward strand.
TCATTTTGGTTATGGGTGTTTTTGCACTCGTGATTTTTTTGGAAAGACTTTACGTGCTTTACCTAAAAGCCAGTGTGAATAAAAGTGGGTTCCTTGCTCATGTTCAACGAGCCATTGTTGCGGGTGATCTTAACTCCGCAGTGAACTACTGCAATGACAGAAGTGCTCCCTTGAATAATATTGTTAAGGCAGGACTCATTGCTGTGATGAACAAAGGCAAAGACGAAGAAATTCAGACGGCCATGGACGTATCAGCGCTAAGAGAAGTTCCAGTGATTGAGCGTAGAACGCCGTTCCTCGCTTTGTTTGGAAACGTCGCAACTCTACTAGGTCTTCTTTCTACAATCGTTGGTTTGATTGTAAGTTTCAAAGCGGTTGCTGGTGTTGATCCGGCAGCTAAAGCTTCGATCCTTGCTGACGGTGTCGCTATTGCGATGCACGGAACAGCTATGGGCTTGATCGTTGCGATTCCAGCACTTTTAGCTTACGCCTTGCTATCTGCAAAAACACAGAAAATCCTGGATGATATCCATGAAGTTAGTGTCGCGACTTTGAACCTCATCATTCAAAACCGCGAAAAGTTTCCCATTAAGTAATTAAAGAAAGGTGAAACGGCTCCATGGCTAAAAAACGTCGAGAAATCGTAGATAATTTAAATCTAGTTCCTTTTATTGATTTGTTCTCGACGCTTATCATTTTCTTGATTGCTACCGCGGTTTGGGACCAGCTTTCCGCTGTTCCGATTCAACTGGGTTCTACGGAAAAGAGTTCAGCACAGATGTCTTCAGGAAGCGAAGCCAAACGTGTTCAGGCGGAGTTAAAGGTCACCATTAGTCCCACGCAAATTGTTTTGTTTGATAAGGGGCGATCTCGTTCTCTCTCTAGAGACGAAGCCGTTGCAAACGAATACGCCCTCATTGCGGAATTCGCTCAAGCCGCTCGCCAGAGCCGAGGCCCGGACAAGAAAGAATTGGTTGTCGAGATGGCGGATAAAGCTATTTACGAAGACATGATTGGGACTGTGGATCAGTTTCTCGCAGTAAACTTTGATCAACTGGTGATTTTGGGAGCTGAATAATGGGAATTATAAAACCAGAATATCACCTCAAATCACAATTTGATTTGCCTTCTTTTCGTGATCGTATGACGGGTCCTGTTGGAGGACGTAAGTTATCTGCTGATCTGAACCTAACATCTTTGATTGACGTGTTTAGTGTGATCATTCTTTTCTTGGTCAGTACTTTTTCTGCGACCGGACAGATTCTACTGGTCAATAAAGACATCAAGCTTCCTTCGGCTCAGCATGGATATACCTTGAAGCGTTCGCCGATTGTGACGGTTCTTGAAACTGGAATCATTCTTGAAGGCGCGGGAGTCGGGGATAACACCGACATCGAAGACAAAGTTGAAGATGTGGATTGGTCACTTCCAAAGATGCGTGCTCAATTGAGAACTTACAAAGAGTTCTTTTTGGCTGCTAATTCTGGGATGCCGTTTCCAGGTGAAGTCATTCTTCAAGCAGATAGAGGAATCGAGTTTCTCTATGTCAAACGAGCCATGTTTACTTTGTTGCAAGAAGGTTACTCCAAAATTGACCTTGTCGTTAGCGGTGAAGCCGTCTTAAGGCCAACCGATGCCGCGGGAGCTGATGCCAATCTATAAGTGTTCAATCATTGTATTGATACTCACAAATTAAAAATTTATTTTTTAAAGCTCTATTAAGTTGGAGTCTTTCTGATTATTTGATCGGTGGAACAATTGTTAAGTATTTCAAAGGAGAACGATATGAACAAGTTAACTCAATTATTATTGGTGGTATTTTTACTCGGAGCGGTTGGAGCTTGCACAGACTCTAAGGTGGAAGATAAGGCAGAAGAAGTCGCTGAGAAAGTAGAAGACAAAGTTGAAGATGCTGGCGATGCTATGGAAGAAGCAGCAGATGAAGTCGAAGACTCTGTAGATGAAGCGGTGGATGAAGTGTCGGATGAAGTCGAAGATAGTTCTGACGAAGACATGTAATAAACTGTTTAATATTTAATATTTAGACCTAATGTGGGGTTGATAAGATTTATTAAGCCCCACATTTATTGACTCAGGTAGGCCAAAAGCCTTAAGCCGTAGGCTATGAAAACCACCACTTCATTTCGTGTAAATCTTTGCTTATTCACAGTCCTGCTCGCTGGATGTGCCGCCCCGAAAGTAAGCACCACGAAAAGGAACCCACCTTTAGAAATTAGTTCTGACCAACAAGATTCTATTGTTGTTATGACCTACAACGTCGAAAACCTATTCGACACAGTAGACGACGACGATCGCAACGACGAAACCTTCCTACCCATCGAGAAGAAACAGAATGAGGCCCATAAAGAGCTTTGCAGGAAAAACAATGGAACTAACGAACGTTACTTGAAAGAATGTTTGGAGTTCGATTGGAGCGAAGAATTGCTTTCTCTAAAAGTGAATCGTATCGCTGAAGTCATTCTTTCTGTAAATGATGGCAATGGACCCGATGTGCTTATTGTTGAAGAGGTTGAAAATATCAACGCTCTTCGTATCCTCAATAGAGCGCTTGGTGACAAAGCTTATCCGACTGAAGTTCTATTGGAAGGTCCCGATGTGAGAGGTATCGATGTGGGGATGTTGTCTAGGTTCCCTCTGAAAAATGCAGAGTTGCACGCCATCCCTCTAGTAGAATACGACCTTGCCAGTAGACCAACACGTTCGATCTTGCAGGCCGACTATGAACTTCCAGGCGGCGACATCCTTACGGCTTTTGGTGTTCATTTTCCTTCGCCTGGGCACAAGAACTCTGAACGTGTTCTTGCTTTCAGTGTATTGAAAGAGGCCTTCCATCATTTGCCCGACAACCGCATGGTAGTGGCCGGTGGAGACTTTAACATCACCTCCGAAAATGACGATAAGACCAACATCATTGATTTTGAAATGGGCCGCGATTTCATGGCCAGCCACAAGGTGGGTTGTGGCGATTGTCAGGGAACCAGTTATTTTCATTACACTGATGAAAAGTACCGCTGGTCCTTTCTCGATATTATCTTCGCATCCAATAATATGGAGCCAGGCAAAGCAACGGCGCCATACGAATTGGACAAGTCGAGCATCTTTGTGGCTAAGGACGTAGCCTTCCAGAGTGACAACAGAGGGCAGCCTCAGAGATTCTTCTCATGGGAGTGGGATGCTCCTCGTGGGGTTTCTGATCATTGGCCCGTTGTCTTAACCCTAGTTAAAAAGCGCTAGTCCTGGCAGGGTCGAAATGTCTCATTGACCTTCGGCCCTCAATCCACTATGAAACCGCCATTATGCTGCGCGATGGCAAGATTTTCTTATTCAATGTTGGAGCTGAAGTAGAGCACTTCGAGTTTCGCCAAGGTACCGAATGGCTTCGTGATGTGCTCGTGCGTGCTGCACCCAATGAAGAAATTGTAGGTCTAAATGCTGAAAAATGGGCCGATGCTTCTACTTTAGAGATCAGTTTAGATATTTCAAAACTTGCCGGAGGAGAAGATTTTTCGATCTCAGGCCGCTTGAAAGCCGAAGTCGTTACGAGTTGTGCTCGTTGTACTGAGAATTTAAAAGTACTTCGGGAGGGTGAATTTCATCTGTATTTAAAACAAGTTAACAAGATTGAGGTTGATGAAGTTGATTCGGGAGATCCAGATTTAATCTTTGTTGCTCACCCTGAATTCGATTTGAGAGATGCGATGGCTGAGCAGCTAATGATGCTTGAGCCTTTCGCCGAGTTTCCTGAGACTGATTCCCAAGGAAAATCTCATATTTGCGCTGAAATTCAATCAATTCCCGCTGGACAAGAGAGCGGTTTCGAGGCAATGTCTGCGTTTTCGAAGCTTGCCACTTTAAAACAGGGTGAGTCGTAAAAATCCGGCAATATCTATAAAAATAGAATGCCGATTTGATAAAAGAGATACGAGGATTATTAGCAATGGCTGTTCAAAAATCAAAACGCTCCAAATCACGTCGTGGTCAAGGTCGCGCACACTTTTCACTAGTCCCAAAAGGTTGGACTGTTTGTAAAGAAACAGGTGAAGTCGTGCAACCGCATAGAGTTTCTCCATCTGGTTGGTACAAAGGCAAAAAAATCTTTCAAACCAAAGAAGAGAAAAAAGCTGAGTCTGCGACTCAAGAAGCTTAATTAGACATTTCCAAAAAGCGTTCCGTCTTTTTATGAATGAACTTTCTTTGTTCTTCAGGGACTAGATTGGGCGCTTTTTCACCACACGCTTATGAGTAAAACTATTCGATCCACCATCATCGGTACCGGACATGGCATTCCTTCTCGTACCATATCTAATGACGATCTTGCGAAATTCGTAGATACCAATGACGAATGGATTCGTACCAGAACGGGAATTGAAACCCGTAAATTCGTCGATCTTGAAAACGGTCAATCACTTACTGAAATTGCGATCGAAGGAGCTGAGAAAGCTCTCAAAAAAAGTGGACTTAAGCCTGAAGACATCGACTTTGTTCTTTGTGCGACTGCAACTCCTGAAGCTTGGATGCCCATCGAAGCTGGCAGGATAAAACATGCTCTTGGCCTGACAAATGCTGCGGCATTGGATGTCAATGCTGCCTGTTCAGGATTTATGTACACACTCCACCTTGCAGATGCGATGATTCGTGCAGGATCACAAAAGAATGTTCTTTGCGTGGGCGGTGACGTTTTCCAAAGAATTTTGGATTGGGAAGACCGCGGAACTTGCGTGCTGTTTGGAGACGGAGCAGGCGCTGCTGTTGTCTCCGCAACGGAAGCTGATGTCGATGCGGGTGATAGTTGTATTGTTGGTTCTCGGGTTTATGCTGCCTTAGATTCTGAACATTCCCTTGCTACAAAAGAGATTGAACGCGACGGCAAAAAAGTCGGCGTTATCACGATGAATGGCCGCGAAGTTTTCAAATGGGCTAGTAAATGTATGGCTCAATCTTCTGCAGATATTTTGAAAGAATATGGCGTTTCTCCCGACGAAATTAAATGGTTCGTTCCTCATCAAGCCAATATTCGAATTATTGAAAAAGTGGCTGAATTTTTGAAGTTTCCTATGGAGCGCACGTTTGTGAATGTGAATGAATGGGGCAATACTTCTGCGGGAACGATCCCAATTTGTCTTTCTGAGATGAACGAAAAAGGATTGGTTGAAAAAGGTGACCTTATCTTGGTGACCACTTTCGGAGGCGGATACACTTGGGGATCCATGCTGATTCGCTGGTAGGACCTTATGAAAAAACTTTTTGCTTTTCCAGGTCAAGGTTCTCAGTACCCAGGGATGGGAAAAGACTGGTTTGATAATTTCCAAGCTGCGAAATTGGCTTTCGAAGAAGCTTCCGATCATACGGGTTTAAATCTTAAGAAGTTATGTTTCGAAGGCAGTGATGCTGACCTTGCCAAAACTGAGATCACTCAGCCTGCTATTCTTACGATGACAGTCGCCGTCTTTCGATCTCTTGAGATCGACAAGTCTGGTGTCTTTGCTGGTCATTCCCTGGGAGAATATTCCGCCCTTGTTTGTGCCGGAGCCTTAGGCCTAGGCGAAGCGGCGAAGATTGTTCATAAACGTGGTCAGTTAATGCAAGAAGCGGTTCCTGCCGGCAAGGGTAAAATGGCTGCTGTGATTTTCAAGCCTGGAACAGAAGGCGAAGTTTTAACGGATCGTCTCTGTGAAATAGCTTCTGAGAAGAGCGGGGCATTCGTTTCCGTTGCTAACTACAATACTCCTGAGCAGATCGTAATCTCTGGTGAAACAGCTGCGGTTGATTGTGCCATGGAGCTTGCGCAAGGTGAGGAATTCAGTGCAAGACGTGTATTGCCCTTGAATGTCAGTGCGCCATTTCATTGCGCTTTAATGAAACCCGCAGCCGAAGGCCTCGCTGATGATTTGAAATCGGCTTTATGGCTTAATAGTGCGCACAGTTATATCGCAAACGTAGATGCGGGCCTTCATTCTCTTTGTGAAAGACATGAATTAGTAGCAGAGAGACTCATCAAGCAAATTGACCACTCGGTCCGCTGGTCTCAAAGTATGAAACTCGCCTTAAATGAAGGCGTAGAAAAATTGGTTGAAGTTGGTCCAGGTGCTGTTCTTAGTGGGATGGCAAAAAGGTTAAAATCTGGGGACCGATCTTTCCAGTGTGTAAAATTCGATAAGGTAGAGGACTTTAAAAATGACAGAGACAAGATCTGAATCCATTTGGGGCCTTGAAGGCAAAAGTATTCTTGTAACGGGATCCAATCGTGGGATTGGAAAGGGCATTGCCCTTAGTCTGGCAAGGGCCGGAGCCTGTGTCGGCGTGACTTATTCAGGCTCAGCGAGTGGCGAAGAAAAAGCCCATGCTTTATGCAAAGAAATCGAGGCTTTGGGTGGTAAAGCTAAAGCCTTGGCTTTGAATGTCGCTAACGAAGATCAGTGCAAAGCGGCTGTTGATGCGATGGTTGCGGAATTCGGTGGTCTATATGGATTGGTGAATAATGCCGGTGTGGCTATCGATCAGCTTACATTGAGATACAAAAGCGAAGACTGGGACAGTCTGATGGATGTGAACCTCAAAGGGGCATTTATCCTTTCTAAACTAGCTCTTCGTCCCCTTATGAAGAACCGGGACGGCGCTTCTATTGTGAATATGAGCTCGGTGGTCGGCCAGATGGGTAATGCGGGCCAG
>CAZXHL010000023.1:0-27888 GCA_964640545.1 uncultured Bacteriovorax sp.
AACGACCACAGAAAGAATTAGTTGGTTGCATATCCCTAAATATTAGCACTTTCGGACGAAACTGCAAAAGTTAAGCTTGGGTTAATGAACAAAAACAAAGGCGAAAGGTCTTTTTGACCGTTCGCCTTCAAAACTACATCGTGCTACTAAGCGATTATTCGTCGCCTGAATCCATCTCGGATTCATCCATTTCCACGTAGTCATCTTCCACTTCAAATTCAATTTTAGGGCAAGACTTACCTTTTTTATCCTTAACGTTTGATAGAGACTGACAAGTTCCCGTGTCTTCGTGCAAGTCGCAGCACTCCTCAAAACTCATCATAGGCACCGCTTTTTTTACCGCGGGAGCCTTTGCTTTTTCTTTGTTTGCTTCAGCCTGAGAAGCTAACAAGATGGTAAACACCAATGTTGCTGTTCCAAAAATTTTCATGCCATTCATGTGACATTTCTCCTTCTGCCTCGCTCACTATTGGAGCCAGGCCTAAGCTTTCATTTTGCGCTTTTTTTGTAGAAAAGATAGCTAAGAAAACAGTCCGAGCGAAATCTTATTACGGCCGGAGACGGTCCGTTACTTTACTTGCCGGTCCCTTAACTCAATAGCCGTCGCCCTTGTTAGGTTCTCTAAAGTTTTTGAGCCTATTGGCTTAACTTTGCCCTTATTGGCAGCCTCGTTTAGCATCCCTGCCAACCTAAGCCCCCCAAGCAGGACCTGCCTTTGGACAATTGGCAGAGAGCGTCGCAAGTAATCTGCACTGATTTTTGGCACCTTGGAAGCACGAAAACTACCGTCTACAACCTGAAGGGTTTTAGGATCCACAGTCTTACAATAAGCTCTTTTGCTAGGCGCTATTTTGGGGTCTTTGTCCGGATAGACCACAGGGTGTAACGCCTGTGCTTCTGCGTACCAAGTCAACAAATCTAGCCCTCCAACCTTTCCAAGCGCTGGCGGATTTTCTAAGTGCAGAGACGATTTTTTATCCAATGTCTGCGCCAAGAACTCTTGATATCCGTAGTACCTTTTCTGTCCTGGGTAGGGCTTCGATGTTTTTCTGAATTCAGCTTCCGTATATTCAAACATTCCCTCGTCCCATAGCGTATGAAGATTTGTTAGAACCTCTTGTCTACTAAGGGGGTCAATCCACTTCACCAAACATAGATTCGCCCCTTGATCCAAGCCATTCCCCACATGCAAAGGCATGTGAACATCGCCAACGGCATGAACAAGATATCTAAGTAGTATCGCCTTCTCGGGCTGAGAAATCTTGGGGTCAATCAGTTTTCCTGGAACCAAAGAAAGAATCGAATGCAGACTTTTCTTGGCAATTTGATCAGGAGGCAGATCCTCGTATTTTTGACCTACCGGAACTTCAACATAATGGTAAGGACTAAAATGATCGAAACGAGAATCTGATCTTACCTTATCAGACCAAACACCAGAAATTGCCAACGGTTCCAAACCTAGGATCTGAAAAACCAAGTTCTTTGCTTCAGGGGTCAAATGCCGCTCGGCAATTTCGCCCACGGCTCCATGCCCAATCTCCCCCCAAGCACGACAGTCTCTTGATAAGAACCCAATCAAAACAAAAAACACCAAATACAATTGTTTGTACGACATACGATTTATCTCCCGAGATCAGACCATTCCCGTTTTTTGTACATAAAAACATCAAGTAGAATTCCGACGAGATGAAACTCGATCGATGACCGAATCATCTCATAGCCCAGAAAATGGTCAACACCGAAACAAAGTTAAGCGTATAGAAACGAGAGGCCGAAGGCTAGGTCAACGTACTAAATGTGAGTTGAGAAGAGTGAGGCAGAAGGCCAAGTTAACGAGCCAAAGCGAGTTGAGAAGAGTGAGGCAGAAGGCCAAGTTAACGAGCCAAAGGCTAGGTCAACGAACTAAGGTGAGTTGACAATATGGTAGTCCCTATCTGACTCGAACAGATGACCCCCTCCTTGTAAGGGAGGTGCTCTAACCAACTGAGCTAAGGGACTCCTTGTTGGAAGGTAACCGATATAGTCAGAGGAAGTCAGGTGGTCAACCCGGAAAAAGCATTCTATGATGCCTTTATGCCAAAAATTCTCAGCAGTTTAGCCCTCCTAGCCCTACTAGGAGCCTGTTCGACCCCATTTCGCTTCACAGTCCCATCTTTGCGATTTCAGAGTCCTGAGGTCAACGGCCCGAAAGAAAACATGAGCTTTGCGGGAGGTCTCCAAAGCTACAACGATGTCGAGCTTACGCCAGCAGTTGAAACCATCCCGATTCACACAAGCCCTGCAACCGTTAGGCAGCGCTTCATGGACAAAAGCGATGATGACGTCCTCGATGTTCTGTTCAATTGGAGCTACATCTACCTCAACCTCGGATACCGTCCAGCCGTCATCCCCGTCGAATTCTCGCTTACCTTCCCATCAACTCTCGGAGCGAAAGTTCAACTTATAGGAGCCAATGCCGATGACGCGAAAGCTGGGAACTTCTCCCTTGCCGTCACAGCAGCTTGGGCTTCTCGGGGAATTGCTGGTGGCTCAATTTCAGAAGCGGAAACTCCGGAGCCAGCGTATTACCAATATGATTTTGATCGCAAGATCTACGACGCCTCTGCCATCGTCGGATTCCGTTTCACCGACAGCTTCCTTTTATACGGCGGAGCCTATATTTTTAATTCTCCATACTCCATGACTCAAAACCTAAGCACAGGTACCGGCAATATCTCCGCCATCAAAGGAGCTGCCAATTCCTTTGGCGGAAACGTTGGAGTTCAACTTGGACATGAAGGCACGATTCTGAAGTTAGAAGTAGCTGTGAATAAGTTAGAAACATACCTCACTAGCAACACGTATGTGCATGGGGGAGTTTCATTCTCGGGTAGGTTCTAATCTTCTAAGAGGTGGACAAAGATTCTCGTCTGATCCATTGTCCAAACATCGAGATCAGGGTCGTCATCTAGGTTGCCAACGGCCATCAAAATCATTCCTGAATTCCAGATTCCACATTGTGGACAAAGACCCTTCAGCAAATCAAAGTTTTTGAAGGCGAGCGATTCATCGATGGGCCCAGGACTAAGCCAAGAACTGCGCAGCTCTTCTTTTGTCGTCAGCCAACCATATTCATAGGCGTGACTTACGTTTGCATTTTCATTAATGAGATTTTCAAAAGCCGCTAGGCTTCCCTCACGGTTTTGAACATCCGAAGATCCAACGGCTTGAAATAAAAATGCCAACCCTAGCTTCGCTTGGTTTCGTAGGGCTCTCTTCCTAAGCTTTTCAGATTGTGCGCTATTTGGCGTGTTCTGGTTGCACGCAGTCATAGCGATTCCCAACATCAACAATGCGCACAAACCCCAAACCCTTTTCACAACAACTTCATGATAATAGAAGTGACCTCTTAAGGCTACGCCGGCGAGCAAAGAGTCGGATAGTGTCAAACTTTCGACATCAACAAAAACGTAGGCTTGTTTTCCCGGCCAAATGTTGCAACACTAAAGCTAGTCATTCGTCATGACTGGAGGATTTTATGAAACTATTGAATCGATCGTTCTTAGCACTTTGTCTGATTGTCGGCTTTGGATATAGCCAACAATCTCAAGCCTTACTTTCCACGAGCCTTAAGGGTGGAATAGGCCTGAATAAAATGAGCTCTACTGATAGTGGCGGAAATTCCATCGCCGGAAGCAGCTTTGGTATCGGATACCAAGGCGGACTGGGCCTTGAGTTTAGCTTGGGTGTCGCAAGTGTTGCTGCAGATGTTCTTTTTGCACAAAGAGGCTCCTTCAACACGTTAACAACAAGCAAATGGAAAACCATTCTTGTTCCTGTTCAAGCAAAGTTTTCTCTTATTCCACTTCTTAGTCTTGGCTTGGGCGGCTATTTTTCTACGGCACTTGGCGACATCAGCACAGAAAGCAACCTCGGAGTTTCGACTGGCACAACCACTTTTGCTGCCGCAAACCTCAGCAAGTCTGATTTCGGAGCTGTCGCCAGTGTCGGGATATCACTTCCTCTCGGCGTGACAACTCTATCTGTTGAAGGTCGCTACCTCTACGGAATGAAAAACTTGCAGACCAATGCAACTGGCGACGCTTCAACAAAAATGTCAGCCTTCGACATGCTCGTCGGCGTCACATTTTAAAAGATATCTATTATAAATTTCGTCTGGCTAGCTCCCAAAAGGGAACTGGCCATGCTCGGCCGCAGGCCAAGACATCGAACGAAGCGAAATGGCCAGAGCCAAAGGCTAAGTTAACGACCTATGGGAGTTAACAATTAAAGCCCTAACGTTTTTTTAACGTAGGCCTCAAGTCTTTCGCCAAGCAAACCAGCAGGCGGAACTTCCATTCCAAACGTTTCAATACTCGGAGCACCAGAGGCCTCAGTCGCCGCACCAGCAGAAGTGGAATCGTTTCCGTCTCCCATCTGCTGACCAAGACCGCTACCACCTGCTCCGCCAGCAGCCTCAGCATCAATCTTATCGTAGTCCATAAGCTTGATGGCGCCTTCGGACTCCAACTTTCGAGCCTCCGAAACTAGCTTTCGTTGCGCCGACTGAATCTGACCTTCATTGGGAGGCGCATCTGCAAGAGCTTCTTTTTCCTCTCGATAAGACGAAAACCTGCCCCCTAAGCACTTCTCAACTAGCTTCTTAAAATTTTCGTCCGTTTCAGAATGCAAAGATAGAGCGAGAATTTTCGGCGTTCCAGCCGACACAATCTCAGCTATCAAACTTTCATCAAGCGCCTTCAGCTTCGTATAGTCGAAAAGGCGTGCTTGAATCTTGGCCCCAAATTCGGGGTCTTCCTTTAAGACCATATTCAAAAGGTTCGAACGCTTCGGTTCTGCCGATTCTTCAATGAGCTTCACAAGCTCCATCATTGAAGCAGAATTTTTCTTATATCGAGCCAACATGGACATAACTAAACATTCCTCTTCTGAGCCACAACGGGCAATAGCAACCCTTGTTGCCTAAGTTCGATCAATGTCTCAAAAATTTCCGCATCTGGCAAAGGGCAATAGTTCAAAATATCACGCACAATTCCGTACTCCCCAACACTGGCCAGAACTTTGGTCTCAGGAATAGTCCAGAATCTCTTAGCCCTAAACTTATCTGGAACAATTTTCAGAGAAACATTTCCAGGAGGGATGTAAGCCTGAACCTTGTTCAAAATTTTCTTTGAAGTATTTACGGATCGCGTAAACCCCACCAGGTCGAGACGAATGCTCTCAAGAGGCACCTTCGCAGCTACGCCTTCATGAAATGCCCAACTCGAATCCGGCCAGTGAATGATTCTTAGCAATGCCTTTGCCCCAGAAACTGCGCCCGTCATCGCATGAACTACATTGCCCGAGTAAAAATAAATCGAACCAGACCTATGACCAGCCTTCACCTGAAGCTCTCCAACTGCTTGGCGGGACATTAAAGCGCGACAAAAACCCTCTATGGTGTCTTCTACATTTTCAGATCTTCTATCATCATGTACTTCATCAATGTCTGAGTCATGAATGATATCTAGCTTCTTCGCCACCCCAACAAACTTGTCCAATTCAGAGTCTCTTCCAAAAGAAAACACTAAATCATGTATCTGCAGCTCATCGCCGCATCGAAGACCCGAGGGATCACCTCGCAACTCTATAGGAAGATTTTTACTCAATGCCTGGACAGACCAAGTCTTCTCAAAGTATCTCAGCTCACAAAAATCTTCTGAGCCGGGGAAAGGCAGCTTAATATCCGCCCGGCTTTCTCGCGCTCCAAAGGAAAAAACTCCGACACTTCGGTCGAGCTTTCTCACCAAAGTCTGAGCCCAGTTTTCTGGAGGATTGATGAGACGAATCTCCTCAACGTCGTGAAATTGTTTTTTGATCCACTGACGTGCGGAATCAATAAAGGCTTTGCTATTAATTTTTCGATCCAAGTCGTCTACAGCTTTATCGATTCGAACAGAAAGGTCCGAAGTCGTAGCTCCGTCCCAAGCGACAGCATCCCAGTCAGAAAACTCATTGAGTGCCAAAAGCTGTCCAGGCGTTGGCTGAATGAACGCACAAAGACCTTCTTTTTTAGGTGCAACATCTTTTAAAAATTCGACAGGAACAGGCTGCCCCAAATCTAAGAGGAGTACGACATAGTCGTATTCGTTGTACGAACTCGAAAGCTCATCAAGGCGTCCGCGATAGACCTTATAAGCCCTACGAGAGGGCGCCTTGTGGTCCAATGCCCACTGGAGCCCCTTAACTTGTTCCGGGGCTCCCAGACATAAAATGTGAGTTGCGTCGCCAAAATCGCCGCCGCTTGAGCTTGAAAAACTATCTGTCAAATTGCCTTGCCCCTTCCAGGGCCGCCTGAACATTCATAAGACCCCCAGTTACAGTTATACCCTGAAGAGCCGGGAATGGGTCAACTGTACTAAGGATGATTTCTTTGACTTCTAATGCTGTGAGCTCAGGTCGTTCCGCCAAAATCAAGGCAGCGAGTCCCGCCACATGCGGACATGCCATCGATGTCCCACTATTTTTTTGATATTTATTGCCGGGTACAGCGCTTAAGATGTTGCTGCCAGGCGCACCAAGGTCCACAGACTCAGCTCCGTAGTTCGAGAAAAATGACCTACGATCTCTATCATTCGTCGCAGCGACAGTGATGATGTTTTCCACGTCATACGCCGCAGGATAGAGAGGGCGAGAGTCATTGTCAGCACCGTCGTTTCCAGCAGCTGCAACAAATAGCACGTCGGCCTCAGCCGCGCGTTCGATGGACTCCTTAAGCGCAATGTTCAAAGAATCATCTTCTTCTGGAGTTCCGCCCCAGGAGTTGCTCAATACCCTGGCTCCGTTGGCGACAGCGTAGTCAATGGAAAGAATAGCATCCGCTGTCGTTCCATAGCCCTGATCTCCAATGAATCTCACTGCCATGATACTTGCCTTCTGTGCCACACCACTAACTCCAATACCATTGCCACCAACACCAGCAATCGTTCCAGAAGTATGAGTTCCATGACCATGACCATCGAAGGGGAATGCATCTTTGTCCGCAAAGTCGTAGCCAACGCCTTCCCACATATTTTGATTTAAGTCTTCATGATTGTAATCAACACCAGTGTCGATGTCGGCAACGATGATGTCACGAGAACCTGGTTGAGCCTCCCAAGCTAGATTCGCACGAGTTCGCTCAAGCCCCCACAACTCTCCCATTAATGGATCGCCCAGGTTTTCTGCTGGCTCACCAATCGGAGATTGAAAGGGAGGATTCGCCGTCTGGAGAACATCAAAACCATTCTTTAAGATATCAAAGCCACGGAACAGCTCAACACTGCCATTCAACTCTTCCTCAGTTTTAAAAATGGAAAGGTAGTAATTTGGTTGAGCCCACTCAACAAGGCCCGAAGACTGAAGTTTTTTCGCCGCCTCTTTTGAAGTCAAACCCGCCGCAAAACGCAACAACTTCGTCGCACCCTGATCAAGAGCACCATGAAGAGCTTCAACTTCGCTAATGGCCCCAACTGAGCGAGAATCAAGAGACATCGTCGCCAATTGAGCATTCAATCCCCAAACACTTGTATTGCGCTTCATTTTAACGATCAAGCTTTGTGGAACAGATTGTCCCTGTGCTTTTTCATGAAGACTCGATGCAAAAGAGTCTTCCCCATGTGTAGCGATGACTCCCAAAGATAATAAAAATAAATTCCTCAAATTCGACATAATTCTCCCCTCCCAGGTCCTAATAACGATAGCCATTATTTTGATCTCATGGGGGATGCCGAGCAAATGTAAGTCCTTTTAAGAACTCACCGCAGCGTTGCTTAGTTTTCTAATGATGGCAGAACCTAAGCTTCGGATACAATTTTCGGGACTTCACCGCGTCCAATAGCAGCTGCCAATTCTTTATGGGCCGCATGCCCGACAAAAGCCTTCGCTTCTTCAATTGACGGAGCCCTGTAGGGGCTTAGATGAGCCATTTTGCTTTCTGAGATGCGCGCAATACTTTCATCGAGTCTTTCCATTGGAAGAACACCATCCACAAAAGCTTTGACGAGGTGCTGCCAAACATCTTCGATCTGATCCCACTTATGCCCAAACAACAATTGATCACAACCAGCTTCAACAGCCAAAAATGCCGCCTCTTTCAGGTCGTAACGAGAAGCCACCGCTCCCATCTCAAGATCATCAGAGAAAATTAGTTTTTGGTAGCGTAGGTTTTTTCTAAGCTGATCTTGGAGAAAAATCCGTGAGAAAGTTGCAGGCCTCGAAGCATCGACTTCTGGAAAAAGAATATGTGCTGTCATAATACCCTCGACACGAGATCGAATGGACTTCTTAAACGGTGGCCAGTCTATACTCTCCAACTCTTTCAGAGTTTTTTTGCTCACAGGCAATTCTTCATGAGAATCTGCCTGAACTCCGCCATGTCCTGGGAAGTGTTTCGCCACCGAAAGCACTCCCGATTTCTGAATGCCACGAACTACGGCGGAGCCAAGCGTTGCGACCTCCTCCGGATCCGCAGAAAACGATCGGTCCCCAATCGCGCGGGATTCGCCCTGCAGAACATCAATGACCGGCGCAAAGTTTACACTAATCCCGCACGCTCTAAGCTCTTTACCCAAAACAAATCCCGCTTCAAAACAAGCTTTAGGGGATCCAACCTTTGTCCAAACATCCTGAGGAGGAAGAATCGTGAAAGGATCTTTGAATCTTTGCACTCGTCCCCCCTCTTGATCCACACCGATCCAGGCTGGCAGTCCTTTGTAGGAAGACGGAATCATATTCTTCTGAATCGCAGAAGTTAAATTCACCAATTGCTCAACAGATTCATAATTATGTTTGAAGAGAATAATTCCCCCAACACCAACACGAATGCACGTATGCATTGCTTCCGAGTCAAACCCTGTCCCGGGAATCCCTACAAAAAATAACTGTCCTACTTTTTTTTCAATTTCCTCGATATTTGCCATTTCTTCCTCCGCAATACGTTCAACGCACTTTGGGATCTAGCCTATCTCTCAAGCCGTCACCCATTAAATTTAAACCCAAAATTGTTAGCACCAACGCCATACCAGGAACGATCACAACGTGTGGCGCCAAAGTCAAAACTTCTCGCCCTTGATTGAGCAGTTGGCCCCATGACGGAGTTCCTGGAGGAGCGCCTAATCCAAGAAAACTCAAAGAACTTTCCACCATAATGGCTCCACCCAAACCAAAGGTCATTTGCACCATTAACGGTGCCAGCAAGTTAGGCCACAGGTGCCTAGACAACACTCTCATTGTCGAAGCTCCTTGCGCATGTGCTGCCGCCACATACTCTCTCTCTCTCAAGCTCAACGTGACCCCACGAACGAGACGAGCGTAACCAGCCCAAGATGTCGCCACCATGACAATCATCATATTTTTCACACTTGGCCCGAGAACCGCGGCGAGAGCAACAACAAGCAAAATTCCTGGGAAGGCATAAAGCAAATCCACAATTCTCATAAGCACAAGATCGTAGATTCCGCCCTTATAGCCAGCCCACGAACCCAAAAACATTCCGATGAGGGATGCAAAAAGAACACTTCCAATCCCAACTCCAAGAGACAACCTTGTCCCCCAAAAAACTTGAGACAACAGATCAACCCCATTCTCTCCTCTTCCAAAAATATTATCAAAAGAGGGAACCGCATATTGATTCACAAGATCTTGCGCCTGAGGATCCACGAGGGGAAGAAACGGTGTAAGTAGGGCAATCGATATCATAGAAATGACAATAGTCGCCCCGATATAAAGCGATAGCTGTCCACGTCTCAATGCCTTCATGAGTCGTACCTCACTCGAGGGTCAAACCAAGAATAAAGCAGGTCCACAAACAAATTGATGAAGACGTAACTCACACTGATCCAGAGGACCACCCCTTGAACCAAAGGATAGTCTCTCTGTTGAAAGGCCGCAAAAAATAATTTTCCAATCCCCGGCCAATCAAAAAGCGTTTCTGTGATAACAGCTCCAGCGAGAAGTCCTCCCAACATATTTCCCATGATCGTAATCACAGGAATCATGGCATTTCTCAAAGCATGCTTAAAAAGTACCTCTCGCTCTTTGAGCCCCTTAGCCCTCGCCGTTCGAATATAGTCTTCCCCAAGGCATTCCAACACACTGGTTCGAATCATCCTTGTTAGAATTCCCGACAATCCAAAACCCAAACAGACCATGGGAAGAACTAAGTGAGAAAAAGTGCCATAACCCGCTACAGGAAACATTCTCCATTGCACAGAAAAAATCCAAACCGCGATGGGAGCCATAACATAGATGGGAACACTCATTCCTAGGAGAGCAAAACCAACAGAACACGTATCCTGAAGAGAGCCTGCTTTTCTTGCGGCATTAACTCCAAGCGGAAAACTAATCGCGCCTCCGATGATCAAACTTGCAAGCGACAAATACATTGTGGCTCCAAATCGATCTGTAATGAGATCAAGGACGGGCCTAGAAAAAGAAATCGAATGTCCCCACGTCCCATCGAAAATATGCCTCCAGAACAAGACGTATTGATCTATCAAAGGCAAGTTCAAACCCAGAAGCTCTCTCAAACGAGCTTTATCTGCAGCTTCAGCGGCATCCCCCAACATGATTTCCACGGGATCACCCGGGATAAAGTGCACGAGCAAAAAGACGAGAGTGACTACACCGATAACGACTGGAACAACTGATAAGACTCGACGGATGATGTAACTCCACATATCGCTACCAAACTCTAACTTCATCCTCGATCAAGGAAGGAGTTCGATCGTTTACTTTTGACTTATCTGTCAGAAACAATACAGAATTTTTTACGGAAACTCTTCCCCCCTTAAAGGAGTCCAGGCAGAGACCAATTTCTTCGCAAATCAAAGAAGCATACGGGCCCAATTCAAGACCAGGAAACGCTCTCTTAAAAGTACTCTTCGAGTTGTCTACATACACCGAAGGCCCAATGAGCTTCAATCCATCGGACAAAGCCGCATCAATCCAAACGCCTTTTTGGAATTCTCTAATATTAGGGAAACGGGCTTTTAGAATATTTTGCCAGTCGGGCCCTGGCCCCGTGCTTCCAAGAAGAAAGTGCTGTGCTTCCAACAGATATTCTTGGTTGGTCATATCAAACCAATAGCAGTGATCGCCATAGTCTGAGATCTCACTGATGACTTCAACTCCCCGAACCTTAACCTGATGATCGGCAAGCGGGCGATAAACGGCGTTAAACAGGTCCACAACTTCAGACTTTGTAGGAAGTGAATCTTTTACAAATTTTACATCTTTCGCACACAGATAGTGCACGCCAAGGAAATGTACCGCAGAAGAGTCCTTCTCGGGAGACTTCTGCCCAATCCCCTGCCAAGACAAATCCGACCCAACCCACAGCAGATTATATTTTTCTAGATGTTCTTTTACTCTGGAGAACGCAAAACTGCTCTGTTCATCATTGGCCGTCAACTTTTGCAAATCAATCCGAGCAAAGGTGTCGCCATTAATGAGCATGAGCCCTTTACCCTCAAATAGCTTAGGAAAATCTTGAATGATTTGTTGAATCGCTCCACCCGTTCCCAAAATCTCAGGCTCGTAAGACACATGCAATCGCAACTCAGGAAGGAGCCCCTTCCAACGCTCTAGCGCAGCTTCAATCTTGTGGGGAAGATAATGAGTATTGATGACGACGTCTTGGATTCCAAGCTCACGAAACTGAAAAAGAGCATGAAACAACGGCTCTACTCCCGCAACGGGAATCAAAGGTTTTGGACAAAATTCGGTGCTAGGTCGCAAGCGAGTTCCAAAACCCGCTGCGAGTACAATTCCAGTTACGTTCATCAGAACTTAAGTATAGCCGAGTCTTTTCTTTTCAAAGATTTAAGCAAAGTCAAAAGTCTTGCATCATCATCACGCAGGGCGCCTAACTCCTCAAGTCGAACGATCGCCTGATGCGTAGCTTCAAGGGCCGGCTCGATTGACGGGAGGTAACTCTCGTTTCCTTTTACGTTGAGAAAACTCGCGTAAGATCCTGCGGCTTTCAACAATCTCTGAATTTTCATTCTCTCAATTTCTTCAGCAAGACCTGGATCATCCAACATTTCTTGAATGCGCTCCATTCCTGCTTGAGTGCTTGCAGCCTCAGCAAGCCCCACCTTCCAACGTGTCAGCAGGTCAGCTCTGAACTCATCCTCAAGAGGAACATAAGGGTCCCAAAGCAAAGAAACCAAGTCATAGCTAATAGGTCCCAGTCGAGCGTCTTGAAAATCAATGATCCACAGCTTTTCCCTGAAAACCATGAGATTTCTGCAGTGATAATCTCGGTGTACGAAGAAACGAGGCCTCTGCGCCAAATAGTTGACGGTGCCCTTAACACAGTCGAGAAATTCTTTCTGATCTTCACCACAGTAGAACTCGATGAGATGCGTCGCCGTATGCTGCATTTCCTGCGTTAATTTCAACTCGTCAAAGGCCCACTTAAAATGAGGTCCCGTATAAGATTCAACAAATTCCGGACTCAATTTCTGATGCTCAACCGTTATTCGAACAATCAGATCAATGGCCTCTTCATATAGTTTTTTAGATGGGTTCTGCTGAAGAGTCGTATCACCAAGATCATTCAAGAGAATCCAACCATTCTCTGGAGAGTGTCCAAAGTATTCAGGGGTGCGTCCAGTTAGATTCTTAAACAAGTTCAAAGCAGAAATATAAGGGTGCTGATCACCAATGACGTCTTCGCCATGAGAGCGATCGATCTGCAGCACATAATCTCCGCGATTTTGTGAGTTCAACCGGAAGTACTGTCGACTCGAAGCATCTCCCGAAAGTTTCGTCAGCTGAAGACCCGCCGCCCCAGCTAAAACCTCAGGAAATTGCTCTCTCAGCTCTTCCACAGTAGGAGCCATTGTTTTGTCTCTTGTCATCATTTTTTAACCCTAGTTTGTACAGTACATTAGAGATAACCAAAATGAAATTTTGGAGGGGGTTTTTCATGTCGAAATTTCGACCTAGTTCATCATTGTTTTTTCTAAGTGCTGGAATCGGCCTCTGCGCCATTTCTGTGAACACTCATGCAAACGAATACAAAGAGAAGAAATCAGCCGTTTATAAAAGGCTCTCAAAGAAAATGGCCCCGGCCAGAAATTCCTTACTCTTTGATCAAGACTTCGACAAAACACCGGTAAGGCCCTTGATTTCTGACAAACTTGTAAAAAAGATCATTGAAATTGAATACGCTCATAAAATCGCCGTAAGTAAAGAACCAGTAGTCGTTGCAAAAGAAGAGCCTATCGCCACCCAAAAGGAAGTTGCAGCACCAAGAAAGCCTGCTTCAACACCGAAAGAAGAACTTGAAAGCGTAGTGCTTAGCGCAGAACCGGTTGAAGAGATCTCTGCAGAAAAAACTCCCGAAACGAAGGCTGTTGAGGAAAAACTCATTGCCTTCGTGGCGAAGCCCAAAATAGTAGCGAAGCCAAAAGCCGTTGAAGCTCCAGAAGCACAAAAGCCAGTTGAAGTGGCAGTCGCTCAAGAAGAAGCTCCGGCAAAAGTTGATCCGCCAAAAGAGCCTGTCATCGAAGTTTCCCAGAAAATGATTCTGCCGAAAGATCTTCTCTCTAAACGTGCTACGGTTGCGGTTGTTGACGAGGAGAAATTTTCTCATGGAGAGCTTTTTTCTGTTCCGGAGGCCACAATCTTTTGGCTTCACCCCAACTCTTCTCTCTCAAGTGAAGTCGACGGCAGTGGCCTCGTAAAAGTCCCTTATCCAAAAGCCATTTCAACTCGCTTCTTTGTCATCGCCAAAGGCTACCTTCCTGCTGTTGGTTATGCCGTTAAGGGACAAATCACTCCGATCCTTCTCTACAAAGAAAAACGTTTGCCGCCTATTTTGAAATCATTAAATATTCACCCAGACTCCAGGGAAAGCCTTCTCCTCGGTCGCTTTTTGGATCGCAACATGAAAGCAGTCTCGAATGTTGAATTTGAGAGCCTCGACACTCAAGAACGTCGTGGATTCTATTCCGTAGGATCATTCGGACTCTTTCACGAAGCCGCAAAAGAAAGTGGACCTCAAGGAGACTTCCTCTTTAAGGGACTTGATCATGCGCTTCAATATCTCTTGGCGTCTCGCAAGAACGATGATCACACGATCAATGAATGGCCAGCCCAGATTCTAGACCTCAAAGGAGTGGGGCCCGTTCTCACAACAACAATTATCAAAGCTGAGGCTCAGTCGCTCGATACTCAGGTGGTCGACGCCTTTACCCTGATCAAACCAGACTCTGGAATCTTTGCTAGCATCGGCGGGCAACGCGGGCTTGTGGAGCCAGATAAAAACGGATTCCTAAAGTTTAATGATATCTACAAGAGGCCAACTGTCGACCTTATTGAAATCAACGCTCAAGGATATCTAAAGACCTGGATCAACACTCCAGTTGATCGCGCCTCAATGCCTGAGCTTGTCCAACTATTCACACCAGGCCAAGCATCGGCAGTCTTGTCTCTTGTTGGTGAGAGCGTGGGACGTAACGACACTTTGATTGCGGGAACTCTACGTCCAGAAGTCTATCCCAACGAAAGCCAAATATGGGTCTTCGATTCTTTTGGCAAAAAAGTAAAAGATGCCGTTGTCAGCTATTTCGGCGACGACGGAAGACTCTCCTCTAAAGCCACAAGCATGAGCCCTGGCGATGCGAGATTCATGATCACGGGTCTTGAGGAAGGCGAATTCCACCTTGTACTAGTTGATTCCGCAACCGGATCAGGCCAAAGCATTCAAGTCACGCGCGTTTCTAACGGTGTTGTGACTCAGGTTCAGTTCTAAGGGTTTAGATAGATATTTCTTAAGGCGAGCTTTCCAGCGATATAACCTTTTCGAGTGATGCTCTCTGTTGTTGTGCGATTCAAAGAAAAGTGCGGGGCATTGAACATCTCGAGGTCCGTCGCACGAGGATGAATATATATATAGTCAATTTCGGAGTTATAGACCATTCTCTGCTCCAGCCTCTCCAGCAATCGCTCTGACCTTTCCGCTTCAATCCCTTCATCTTTGCAGAATTTTTTCACAATATCCAAAACTTCTTTTTCCCGGCGCCGAGACCCCCTAGCTGAACGGATCTTCTGCTCAATAGACTGGTAGATCGCCTGCAATGTTATTTTTTCAATCCCCATGTCAGCAATGGAATGTTTGCTCTGCCGAGCTAGCCGCATGGGCTGGTGGGTGTAGCTACAAATCACCAAATCGCACCCCAAGTCTCTACCCACGTGAGAACTAAGTGGTTCCCAAATCTCTCCATCGAAAAACTCCCGCCTTTCTCCTTCAATTTGAATGGAGTAGGGGTGATAAATCGGAGGCAAACTCATACTGGCCGCACAAGCATCAGGAATACTAACGTCCGTCCGATATTCATAGGCTGGATCCGAATTGGAAAGCTTCTCCTTCCCAAATATAACTTTCTGCGGACGATTCAGCTCTGTTGTGACGATATAAAGATCACTCCTAAGTTCGGAGAACCTTTCTGTCTTTAATATGTTTTCTCGTAGGTATCTTGAAATACCCTCTGTCCCAAAGACACTTTGAACCTGTTTTTTGCGCAGCATCCGAATGAAAAAATTATCAAAACTCAAAAGTTCGCGCGCACTTCGCATACGAGGAGAAAGCATTTCCCAATATTTCAAACCGGGGATCCCCTCCACATCTGGACTTTGTTGGAAAGTCGCCTGAAGTTCCTTGATGCTTCCTCCATTAGATAGAAAAGCCGAAATCAAAGCGCCAGCCGAAGATCCGACATAGCAAGAAATAGCCCTTGAGGGATCAATACCCGTCAAATCACTGGCGTCATGGGCCAGTCCACCCTCAAAAATAAAGCCTGCTTCCTCCAGGGCCATAGCCACTCCAACATGAAAAGCGGCCGCTTTTACAGCGCCTCCACTGCAGATAAAGGCCACTTTCTTCTTGGTGCTGAGATTGATTTTGGGGGCTAAGGCTTCTTTTTGCACAACTTCAGTCTAGCTACCTTGCATCGTGAAAGAAAGTCGTTAAAGTATTAGTATGCATAACGAATCCAATGGGGAATGGATAGATCTTCACTCTTTCTCGAAAAAATACGGAGTCAGCCTTTCAACGCTACGCCGCCGTATTCGCTCTAAAAGCATCGAGTTCAAGTTAATGAAGGGTCGATACTGGTTACCCGACACAACAGACGTAATGAGCAACGCACCTTTATTTTCTCGGAAGGCTGACCTTGAAGAAGTCACAATTCCGAATCAAACCGTTCGAACAACTGAGTTTGCAGGTGGACCACGTCCACAAGATGTAGCTCGGATTCAAGAACTCGAAACAGAGAACAGAAAGATTCGCGCTCAAATGGCGGAACTTCAAACTCTTGTTGGAATTCTTGAAACTGAACTTGGTCAACTCGATAGTAATCGCAGTAGCCAAAGCAATATCGACTCCAACCTATAGTTTTTTATTACTATGAGTTCTGAAACTACAAACCCAGCCACGGCCTATAATGAGGCTGTGGCTTTGTTGTCTCAAAAAGGCGCGAGTAATGCCGAATGGGGCCAAGCCATCGCCAAGCTTCTTGAGGTTCAGGCGACCGGGGTCACCTCAGCACCTCTCGAAGCCAACCTCGCAAGAGCTTATTACAAACTCGAAAACTATCCCAAAGCCATCGAACACTTTGAAAAAGCCATCCACATAGATCGCTTCAATAGTTCTTATCGAGCGGACCTTGCGATGGCCCAAGCCAAGAATCCCGGCAATCTAGCCACAAGAATTGAACACCCCGCGGAGTGGGGGGCCTGGGTTAGTAGTTACATCCGTCCGCAGGAAGCTTTGTTTGTTTCATGTTTCGGGTTTCTTTTGTTTTTAGCCTTTGGGTTGATGAAAAAGAAAATCAAAAAATTAAGCTGGATCTCCGCCATAATCGTCTTTGTTTTGGCCATCTCATTTAGCTTATTCACTTATTCCGGAGCCTCCATTGCTATTGTGACAAGCCTCGGCGATGTCTCTATTCGTAGCGCACCTCTTGAAAGTGCCGAAGAAGTGATGTCCATCAAGCCCGGCTCACGCCTTCGAATTCTCGATCAGAGTGGTGAATTTACTGAAGTTGAGCGCCCCAATGTCTTTAGGGGCTGGATTTCAAGCGACAAAATCAAGTCAATCCAAGACCTTTAACTGGACTTTCACAGTTTTGTAATTAGCGACTGCCTGGAGACACAGCAGACCTAACGGCCGCTATCTTCAGAAAAATTCGATTGAAGGCCTCGGACATATCTGCGCCAGCAGCACGGCCATCACAAAAAAGAATCCCTTCTGTCGCGATTCGATCACGCAATTCAGTAATCGTTGATTGCGCCCTCCAGCCTACAGCCGTCGTATTTGATTCTTCGGCAAGCTTCTGGGCCCTCATCAAAGCCACTCCAATCTTATGACAAGCCCTCAAATTCGAATCCGTAAATTCGCTGTTCTCCAAATACGCTCCCTGGATTTCTCGATGCAACAACTCAAGCGCTGTGTGCAAATCCTTAAGCTTGGTTAAGTCTTGCCCCGTAGCCGTTCGATAAGAACACAACCAACGCAAAGACTCGTCTTCACTAACTTCTTTTGAGACCCAGATATTATCGTTGGCAAGGAATTGTGGCCGAATCCATTCCGAAGTTTCCTGCCCATCATTCAAGGCAATATACGCGCTATCATTGTGAGCTCGCAATGTTCCAACTAGAACCCTGCCCTCAAATTCAGCCCGTAAATTGATGCCTCCCCTCAAGGACGGCGTTTGTCCCGAGACCTTTTCCCTTGCTAAGACTTCCTGAAATCCAGCTCTATTGTGGATTAGCTGACATTCGATCTCCGCACGTTGAACTAGGTCGCCCGGGGTCCAGCCCCGGGCGACAACGTTTGTCGCCGCAACAATCACAAGCAGCTTTAACGTTCGCTTTAACATGCTACTTACCGTATCTTTCTAACTGGCAACTGAATGTCAGGAAGTCGATGCGTGGGTGTGATAGAGCACCACTCCCAATATCCGGTCAAACAAGCGCTAGCAATATCATCATTCGCATCTGAGAACTCTTTTAACTGAGTCAGCCATTGATCAAAAGTATGCACCCTGCGATCATATTGGTAGAAGTTCAAGTTGCCTCGAATGTAATCAATCGCCCTTCTCAGGTCCTCTACTTTCTCGCGATTTTTGGCCACTGTGTCCATGGTGACAGAACGCTTACGAGTTTCTGTCATATCCGGGCCGATGAGCACTGGCGAAACACCGCCGTAATCTTTCGTGACCATCTCTAAAGCCACAGCTCCAGAAAGCGAGGCATCAATAAAGGCTGGATAAGTTCTCGCAAACTCTTCTAAGTCTCCAACCTGAGGGAAGACTCGAGATCCGCCGAGCTGAACCATCTTAACTCTAGTTTCAGCAATTCCTGCAAATCTCTCCAAAGCGTAGTCCAGGTCCACGACACCTCGCCATCCGTTGTAACTACCTTCCGCAGCCAAATCGAAGCGTCTCGCCTGCTCATGTGTGATTGTTAGGAATTCAAGCAAGGCGTAGAATTCCACCCCTGTTCTTCGAGAGTAAACAAAATCGTTTCCACAAGCTTGCACAAACGGAGCTTCAGCACCATTTGTCGACCTCAATAAATTTTGAATATCCTCTTTAAACGTAAATTCATCCGCGATTTCCAATTGGTTAGCGACTCTAGACTTTACAAGTAAATACCTATTTTGGGTGTTAACTCGAGACTCATAAACAAAATTCATTCGTCCCGAAGGATTACCGTACAAAGCTGCAATCATCGAAACCGTGGCAGATAAACCCAAACGTTCTCTTAAGTCTGTTTCAGACCTGATCTCTTCGACCTTAAATTCTGCAATTCGGCCCTCAGTATTTCCACTTTGAGTTCTTAGATTCCCAAGCTCAACACAATGCCCCTTGGCATTATAGGTGATAGTATCGATCCCTTGTCCGAGTAAAACAGCTAGAGAAGCATCTTCACCCGGAATAATTCCCAGAGATCCAGCCCCCGACATAAGCGCGTGTTCCGCCCTTGCCCCAAGACTTCCAAAGACCAACGTGGCACAAAGTATTTTTGTTAAATTCATATATTTCATTTTTCCCCCGATCACTTTTCAATTAAGTGAGCATCTTTCTCTAGTTTTGATTTTGCGCCGTCGTAGACAAGATCGCTTTGACTTGTGGCTCTTACGTGTCCAATCAAGTGAAGAAACGTCTCTCCAAACCAAGACTGATTCTCACCCGACAACATGGTAGAAAAGAATTGATTGTTTAGGGTGTTTCCCAGAATTGATGTTTGGCACCCCACAAAGTTAGACCCCGCAACATTAACGTCTTGTCTGCCACCAAAGGCAATGCAGGTTTCTCCATCGACAAAGAGTGACTGACTTACGTTTACATTCCCTACTCCTAGATCGAGCAGAACATCTTTTGTATCTGGATTTCCATAGAACCTTGAGTTGCTAACAAAAACTCGGCCAGCACCTTCCTCTATAGAGACGCCTGTGCCACAGGACCAAATGTTGACATTCTCCAGCCTTACATTCACCCCCTGAATCTCAATTCCATTTTGAGCTCCCGTGATTCCTAAATTTTTGATCGTCACATTCGAAGAGCGAACCAAAACCGCGGGAACGGGATCTTTAACGGAACGGCATCTTTCTTCTCCTGACCACTCGAGCAACTCCATCCCAAAATCATATGTCCCAGGACGATCAACCACGAAAGTTTTGGGGATCCTCCTAGTTCGAGAAAATTCGGGAGGAGATAGGTCGGGGACTTCTGCGCGAGGTGGCGGCTCTGGACACGGCAATATTGGTGTCCCTGTATCTGGCGGAACGGGCAGATCTGGATTATCAAAACCATTACAGGGATCCACTGGTGCCGGAGCTGGACTTCCTCCAGCTACCAAAACATTTGAAAAAAGCAGCGCACATGCCGCCGCCATTAATTGATTTCTAACTTTCATTGAGAGACTCCTTTTTTAAACCACTGTTAAAAGACTTTTTGGTTTTTTTACAGAAGCTCTCTCGGAGCGAACAAAGCCTGCCTTAATGCGAACAAAAGATAAGTGTTCACACGAAGTTACAAATAGAGCATTTAATAATTATTCTTGAAATATTAGAAGATGAAATTCGACGGCTTAACGCGGTTTGCGTGCTTTAGTCGATTCTTTCTGAATCCGCGGCAATTCGGCTTGCGCATCTTGCGGCTTAGCAACACAAAACAACCCACCACTAAACACAAAGGCTAGGTTTTGATCTTCGGGCTCTTCCGGAGTTGCCAACTCTACGAGCTTTCGGCAAAACTTTCCGAACTCTACTACAGCTTTTTTTTGTCCTTCTTCAGAAAGAGACAACGCCATGGAGGTAAAGGCCTGGGGCATATGGGATGCGGGATCTTCCAGGGCAGTTCCGAAAGCCTTATGTCCAGGGCCATATAGCTCAGCATAACTTTCGCCAACATAATACACCGGCGTGAGTCCATTCTTTGGTTTTTCCTTTGAGCTACCAATAATAGCTTGCAGTGCTGCTTCAACTTCGTCGCGAGAAAAAGCTTTATTTACAAGGCGAGACATGATCCAATCTACATCTGGACGAAAATCTGTCGTCTCCATCAACGCAGTTAGAATCAGGTTTAACTCCGACCCAAACCTCAGCACATCTTCATCGAAAGAATTTCCAGTAGCTTTAATCTCTAGCTTAGCTATCCCCTTGAGCTGTGCCTTGATCATTCGAAAATACTTTTTGTGTGTGCCGGACGCCGTCATATAAAGAAGCTCCAGTGTCAAAAGCATCTCTTCTTCGTCGCTAAGATTGAGATGCTCCAACAAGGCAGAGCAGGAAGCCAAACTAATATGTCTTTTTTTTGCGAAGAGCATGCTTAGGAATGCTCGAGATAGGCCCCAGTTTCGAGTCACGGCTTGGGTTGAGAGACGTGGATTCTTTTTCTTTTGAAACTCCACAAAGGCCTCAAGGAAGTCTCGATAGTCTTCGAAATCTAAAAGTGACGGACGAACGTGAGCTTTATCGTCCGTAACGAATTTTTGAGATTTAATTTTGGAAGCAGGCAAGCCATCGCTAGAGCCGCCTTCAAAAATTTTATCCTTGCTCACATCACTATGTATAGTGAAATGATTTACACTTTTCCACTCAATCCTTCCCATTAATATTAAACAGTTAACCTGACGTTAACTGTAATTGTTCTGAGCAAGTGCAATTTTCGCAGTTTCAGAGACTCATCTTCCGATGCTCTTGGTATGAAAATAAATAACTTTAGAAAAAAATCTCTTTGGGGACTGCTAACATTATTCACCCTACAAGTGTCTGCCTTTGCGCCCAAACCTCCTTCTGAGCAAGCCCCTCCAAGAGAAGGTCAATTCATCAAAACCATTTCCCTGGTTGAGACAAGCACCGGAAAAACTGTTTACCCAATGAATGAAAACTCCATAATCCCAATCTCTAGCTATCATTCACAGGTTCCTCTTAACGTCCGTGTTGAACTCAACGAAGATTCTTCAAACTCTGTTTGGACACAGTGGGATTCACAAACACCTCGCATCGACAATGACTCTTATTATTGGGTTTTTGCCAACTCGAACGAAGCACACGCCGCTTTGTCAGAAGGAAACCATACGCTCGACGTAAAGGTCTATGAAAGAGCCGACGGAACAGGAGCTATCATCGACTCTAAAAAACTTCTTTATTATGTTCGAAACGTCGAAGGCAGCGACCCGAGGCCGGGGCCTGGGCCCACTCCGGATCCAAACCCGCCCTCGAATCCACCGACCGATCCGCAGCCAGATCCGAATCCCCCTACAAACCCCAATCCTCCAACGCCGCCCACACCACCAACTCCGCCCGAGGATTGTGACGGTAGCTACCCCTATAGTGCATCTTCGCTACTGAATGAGCGACTCGGCTTCGGCGCCAATGCTAAAGGTGGAAACCCCAAAAACATCTACCGAGTTACAACACTTGCCAATTCTGGGAAAGGTTCTCTCCGAGATGCCCTCGAAAGCTCAAAAGATTATTGGATTGTTTTCGACGTGAATGGCACGATCAAGCTAGATTCCAAAGTTGAAGTGAAGTCCAACAAAACCGTCGATGGTAGAGGCCGCACGATTACGATAGATGGTGGTGAGATGTATTTGAAGCACGTCAAAAACATCATTTTCTCCGACTTAAAGTTTACCTTTCCAGCGGGTTATCGAAAGAAAGAAACCAATCAAGACCTCATAACCGTCAGAGGCTCTGGCGACATGGACCCGAAAGACTATACTTCTCGAGATCTTTGGTTCAACCATCTCGAACTTACCCGGGGTAACGACGGCGCCATCGACCTCAGAGGAGCTACGGGGGTTACTATTTCCTGGTCCTATGTGCACCATCATGAAAAAGCTTTTTTGATGGGGAAGAACCACGAAAGCAAACCGTCACCAGGAATGCGGGTCACGATGCATCACAACTTCTTCGAGTGGATCTCTCGTCGTGGACCCAAGTTTGGATACGGATTCCTAGATTTCTTTAACAACTACCATAAGAATTTTGTAGAATACGGAGTCGTAAGTCACGACGGCGCCCAAACTCTAAGTCAGAATAATATTTTTGAGGCGAGACCTGGAGACTACTGTGGCGGTGGTTGTCCCGACCCCAACACTCCAGACGGGAAGTCTGGTTGGGAAATCAAAAAAGAAGCCATTACCCTAAGGGAGAATGCTGGCGGAGAAAGCGATGGCTACGTCAAAAGCTCAGGCGACTTACTCATCAATGGCGCAAGAATTGTTGAAAATATGCCAAGCAACGTTTTCAATAGAAGTGACTTCTACCAAGCCACTCCAAGCCCAGCCAACGCGGCTCTCATGCAAACTTTGATGGAAAAAACTGGACCGAGAACAAACTATTGCGGAAATTGACCCAAAACCGCCTACCTTTGATAGTCTCTTTCTCCGAAGAGACAGGAGCCCAGGCGAATGACTTGGGCTCCTTCCTCAATAGCAATTTCAAAGTCGTTTGAGGTTCCCATATTAAGTTCTTTCCCTGGCAGGAAGCGGTCGCGGAGCTCTCTTAGGGTTGCGAGTTCGCTCCTTAGTTTTTCTTCGCTCACTTCATCAATTGGAGAGGGCATGCACATGAGCCCCAGGCATGACGCTCCCAAGAGGTGTGCTCGAAGTTTGGATTCTACATTGTTTTTCGACGCGTTTTCGTCGCCCATAATTCCCGACAATTCACCCGGAGAAATACCTGCCTTAGATGACTCACCCGAAACATTGATCTGCAAATAGAACTTCTGAGTCTGAAAACCCAAAAGTAGAATCTCCAATTCTTTAAACCTTGATACCGAATGCAAAACGCTCGACGCTGCACACAGCTCAGGAATTTTTCTAGACTGCAATCGCCCCAAGAAATGCCATTCCAAGTTTTGGGCTGCAAAATGTTTTTGCTTCTCGATCATCTCATTAAGATACGACTCTCCAAGAGCCCAGTAGTTTTTCTTGGAATCTAGAAATGTCTCTATCTTTTCATTGCTCTGTGCTTTCGAGACAGCAATGATCTTAATCTGAGATTGGTCGCGGCCAGACCTCTTCGCCGCAGATAAAACTCGTTCATAAACTTCATCGAGCTCTCGCGGGGCCACATTCTCAGTCATGATTTAAGTTGTAATAGAAATATCCATCCAAGAGAACTTGTATTGAGGAAATACACTAGGAAAAGCTCATCAGGCGAAATCTAACCGCCTGGCGACTTCTTTTAGCTCGATCAATGGAAGACCAACAATGTTGGTATAGCTGCCCTTCACGCTACGAACGAGCTGCATCCCAATCCCCTGGAAACCATACGCCCCCGCCTTATCCATGGGCTCGCCGGACTTCACGTAGTCTGAAATTTCTTTGTTCGTTAGTTTTCGAAATTCTACTTGGGATTTTACGATTCGAGTCATGGATTGAAAGTCTCTATAGCCCTTGCTTGAAGCTCCCAAAAGCTTCCCCAATTTAAACCCAGTCCAGACTTCATGCTGCGATCCGGAGAGTTTTTTGAGCATCTCAATGGCTTGGGTTTTATTCTCGGGCTTGCCCATAACCTTGCCATTCATGACCACTATGGTGTCCGCAACCAGCAGCCCATAGCCAATTTTTGCCCCGGAAAACCCCTCAGACTTAAGGCCCGCGTCCCACTTGGCGTCCAGGCAAAGTACCAGATATTGTTCGGGTTTTTGCCCTATTTCCCAGCTAGGTTCATCGCAAGAATAAGCCAAAACTTCATTATTTTCGAACACTTGAGATATGAGTAGCCGGCGCCTAGGTGAGCCTGACGCGAGTAAAAGCTTGGTGATATAACGCATTCGTGGTATAATCCCCTAGCGTCTAGGATGCACTAAGTCAAATTTAACGCGAAGCACCATTCGCCCAGGGCAGATTGCCCATGACTTTAAAACAGGCCAAAGGAATTTAGCCCGTATCCACAAGATGCAGAAAACCAAGGACGGAGGCGCAAGCTTTGGCAATATTTAAGGTCGGTGACAATGCAGTTTATCCTTCTCACGGCGTAGGAGTCGTAAGGGGAGTCCAAGAAAAATCAATCGGTGGCAAAAAGAAGTATTTCTATATTTTGCAACTTCTCGAAAACGGAAGCACCATTCTTATTCCTACAAACAAAGTTAAAGACGTTGGATTGAGATCCATCATCGCGAAGAAAGATGTTCCTAAGATTTACAGCATCTTGAAGACTCGCGAAGTCGCTGTGGACAACCAAACATGGAACCGCAGATATCGCGAATACATGGAAAAGATCAAAACTGGAAGCGTTTACGAAATTGCTGAAGTTATGAGAGATCTTTATCGCCTCAAGAGCGACAAAGACCTAAGCTTCGGAGAGCGCAAGATGCTCGACACAGCAAAAAGTCTTTTGATCAAAGAACTTTCCCTCGCTCAACAGGTCAAAGAAGAAGCTGTTGAAAACGAGATCAGAGAGATCTTCGATTACAACGCGTAATGGCCTGATGGCGATCTCGCGTAGCGAGATCACTTGGCCTGCGGCCGGGCGCACAGAGCAAATAAAACTTAGTTAGGCCCCGCGGACCGAAAGGTTTGTGGGGTTTTCTTTTCTATAATCAGCCCTTTAGCTGCCAACTTCACCGAACTTTAACAGGTCTCAGCCCCACAAACTCGGTAGACTTGTCACTGAGTAAAAGATGGGTATTTCTACGCGCGATATTTGGAGAAGTTTTGCATTTGCGGCTTCGGCGTTTGCTATCGTTTGCGCACTTTCATCCCCTCAAGTTTCCGCCGAATACAATGTTAGCGCCCCCGAAGTAAGCGGACACCAAACTGATCTGCGCCTCTACAACATGGGCAGCTCTTGCAACGAGCTTATCCGGCGCGCAAGCCAAAGGGGTCGCTATGGAAAGCCAACATCCCCCTCCTTAAGCAAAAGCAATGTTTCCATATTGGCTGGAGGAGATTTGCCGCGTCCACACCTGATGAAGGAGGCCAGAAAACGAGAATCGCTTTATCTGGAAATTGAATCTGGCGGAGCCTTGGCGACTGCCGGATACAAGACAGAACATTTGCCAGAACTAAGAGGTGGAAACGGACATGGCACCTACCTAAGAGACGATGGAGTCAGAATTCCATATAAATCCAATCCGGACTTACTGGTTGAAGGTCGACCCTTTGATGTTTACTCCCCTGTGGCCGGCGAAGAAATCAGTATCAAAGCCATTTCGAGTAAAGTTCGAAAACAGGCCAGGAGGATCGTCGTTAACCTCTCGAGAGCTGAGGGCCTAGATTCAAAATTAGTGATAAAGGATATTCGCGGAAACTCTCGACGACCTAAGGGAGTATTGGGAGGACTAGAGGAGGTTTTCGTCATTAAAGACGGAAAAATCATTGAGCACCTTGTGAGGAGCAAAGAAGGCTATCAACTCATCCCCTACACAAGGCCTCAGATCAAACACTAAACTAATTTTTTATAGCTTCGTTTTTCTCGACAGAAAGAGTACGTCCACCGCGGTAGGCGCGAAGCAAATCCGAGCCGCTAAGACTTGGGTGCAATGTAGAGAAATTGCTTAGGTCGGCAGCAGTATGTGCTCCCGGATAAGCAAATCCATCATTGAAAACCTGTAGAGTATTATTGGAACCACAGTAAACATCTCCGCGCTTCGCAGGATAGACAAATACGGTTTCATTCTCGAATTCACGAATCACATCACAAATAGCAAATCCATTGATAGGCCCCACAGTTGAAAGAACAACCTTTGAGCGGATCGCGGCCCATCTTAGGCCCAACGCGAAGTCTTCTGCTGTCGCAGAACCGTTCGGGCGCGTCACACCAATAGAGCTGATCGTCTTTGCGCCAGAGCGAACAAGTCTCATAGCGACATCAGTTGAATGTCGGGTCTCTAATGAGCCAGGATGAACATTCACATGTTCCACAACGGTGTTTTGAATGAACTCAAGATCAAAGTTCGGAGTTCCCCAGACAACAGCCACATCAGAAGCTGAAGCCGAGAAAGAAATTAAGGCCAAAAGAGATAGTATGGATTTTTTCGCAGTAATTTTCATAGTGATTCCTCCCAGAAAACAAGCCGAAATAACGATCTGATTGCTTGCCCTAAGCCCCAAAGCTAAGCAAATTTTTTGGGTTTATCAAACAGGCGCCAACGCATTGTTAATATTTGAACTTTTCTTTGGGCGAGAGCTTCGCTATGGTGACCCCATGAGCCAGACGACTCTTCCAACGATTCAGTTTATCAACACCCTTAAGGGCAAAAAGGAAGTTTTTGAGCCCCTCAAAACAGGCGAAGTTTCGATTTATCTCTGTGGCCCAACAGTTTACGGATACACGCACATTGGAAATGCTCGTGCCGCCCTCGTTGGAGATCTCGTCACCCGTGTTTTTGAATACGCAGGATACAAGGTCAACTTCGCAAAAAACATCACAGACATTGACGACAAGATCATCACAAAAGCCAACGAAGAAGGCCGCTCCACAAACGATGTCACCACTGAATTTGAAACGGCTTATAATGAAGAGATGGATGCGCTCGGCATTCGCAAACCCAATCATACTCCGCATGCCACTGAATATGTGGAACATATGACCCGCATGATTCAAACCTTGATCGACAAAGACTGTGCCTATGTGGCTGACACTCCTTTTGGAAAAGATGTTTACCTCAGAGTTTCTGCCATGAAAGATTATGGCAAACTTTCCAAGCGCAAAGTTGAAGACATGCTCGACGGCGCGCGCATTGAAGTCGGCGAAGCCAAAGAAGCTGCCGTCGACAGCACACTATGGAAAGCGGCAAAGCCTGGTGAACCTTCATGGAATTTTGAAGGCGTAGGCGAGGGCAGACCCGGCTGGCACATTGAGTGCTCGGCCATGATCGATGCCATCTTTCAAGAAGGTCTCGACATTCACATGGGCGGACTCGACCTCATTTTCCCGCACCACGAAAATGAAATCGCACAGAGTGAATGTGCACATCCCGAAAAACCTTTTGCAAAATACTGGATCCACAACGGGATGCTCACGATTCAACGAGAGAAAATGTCCAAGTCGATTGGTAACGTTTTCAGAACCAATGCCTTCCTAGAAGAGTTTGGGCCTGAGACTTTGAAATTGATTTGCCTGCAACATCACTACCGCGGACCGATTGATTTTTCTGATGAACTAAACCTTAGAACTGAAGCTCTTGTGGAAAGACTTTATAGGGCGAAGGCAAAATATTTGGAACACGAATCAGCTAGCTGCCAGGACTCGGAATTACCAGGAACCTTTGGCAACTTAGCGAAGATGGACGAGGCGCTATACGACGATTTCAATAGCGCCAAAGCTATTGGATTTGCCCTAGGCGCACTCCGAACTTGCTTCAAGGAAGACAAGCCAGAGCTATGGTCAGCTTG
>CAZXHL010000024.1:0-27011 GCA_964640545.1 uncultured Bacteriovorax sp.
AGTAAGCTCGATAATGTTGTCGTCTCTGGCAACAGGGTGACGGGCATAAGAATTGTTGGAAGTAATGTGAAGCTGAACAAGGTGGTGTCGGAGAATAATTTGAGTGGAATCTCTGCCGGTAATTGGCAAGGGATTGATCGCTCGGGAGCAAAAATCAAGGAGCCAAGCATTCCGGGGAGAAAGGTTGAGCACCTCAGAAACATCACCATCACCAATTCCACCATTCGAAATAACAATCGTGGAGTCAAGGATCCGGATTGGGCCGGAAACACAGGAACGTACAAACACGGTGGCAAATGGTATCTCGACCCAAGAGATGGAAGTGCGGGGGGCAAATTTGTTTTTACCGATAAAGTCACAATCAAAAACCTAACATCGGAGAAAAACAATGGACCCGGGCTCTGGTTTGACACCTCAAATCAGGCAATCACAATCAAAGATTCGAAGTTTTTGAACAACACAAATGGCAAAGGCAAAAGTTCCAAATGGGGTGGGATTGGACTCATCATGGAGCTTGGATATGGTCCGAATAAGATTGAGAACAATATATTTAAAGGCAACCAAGAAGCGGGCGTCGCGATTTGGGAGACAAACAATACAGCCATTATCAACAATCAATTTGAAGATAAAATTTTCTTGCGAAAAATGGACAGGCATGAAGAAAACAACCCTGGTACGCCAGAGTATTCCCTGAAAAACGTGCGTATTTCCGGGAATACTTTTAGGGGCGGCGCGGTGATAGAAATGAAAGACCACATCTCGAAAGTTTTTCAGAAAATAGCACCCTCTAAACTACAAGAAAGTCGCGAAACTCAATCCGCTTACGGCATTAGTCAAATGGAGAATAACAAGTAGTATTAGATAGTATTTAGTTTCTGTTAATAGCCTTATGGGCGTTGAACAGATGTCTTAATGTCTGATAGGATTTTGACATGGTATCGACCTTCAGAATCCTTTCATTCTTTTTTTGTCTATTAGTATTCTCAGAGCAAGCCCATGCTCAGGCTGTGAAAGATCCAGAGATTCGCAGCACCCTAAACGCATTGAGGGCACATCAGGATGCGTATGAAAATAAAGAAATTAAAAAAGCGATTCACGAGATGTTGGTATTGGTTCGTGATGCGGATGGCGATGAATCGCGAAAGAAAGAGGTCGTTAAAGAGATCAATCAGGTATTAAGGCTCATTGAAAGGAATAAGGCAACAGAAGATAGAAAGCTACTTAAGAGCGTGAATAGTGCACTTGAACTTTTGAAATCTCAGATTCTTACAGGATCAAGAAACGATGACGGCGAAAATGAAGATCTCGGCGAGGGATATGGTCAGGAAGGTGATTCGGAGGATGGAGATGCTACTAGGTATTCCTCGAATACTCTCAGTGACGAATATGACTCTGAATATTCTTCTGAATCTTTTGACTCAGAAGAGGGGGCTCAATCTGGTTCTAGTGAATCGAATAGTGCTAGCTCTAAGAATAAAGATAATAATAAGGAAGCTAAAGGCTCTGGTAAAGGTAAAAAAGGGAAAGGCAAAGCTAAGCTTGGCAATGCATCAAAACGTCTAAAAGATCTCCGCGCTGCTCGAAAAAAATGTAGTAAGAAAGCCGATAAAGAAAAGTGTCAAAAGCGAATTGATAAAAAAATAGCAAAACTAAAAAAAGATGCCCAAAAAGGTTCTCAACGTCCAAAAATCGACTGGGATCCCACAGTATGTGACGACCTTAAGGCTGAAGAAATTTTGTATATTTCGGTAGGCGCTGGAGGAAGTTCTCCAATTTCAACTTCCCATATTTCAAAGCTTCCGAATCTCTTGAAAACAACCCGTGCAAATCCAGCCTATGCCGCTTATCGACGTTTTCACGTCACGGTAAGTCCGGAAACTTATCGGCTGGATTCAAGCTTAAGATTCGATGCTTCGATGGCGCCACCTTGTGGTTTAACGATGCTTCCCGCCTCAGGTAAAGTGGTCCTCAGTCCAAGCGGTACAATAAATAATTGGGAAACCTATTCAGATGACATCGTGAGTGCCCAGATCACTGGTGATATCGATGTAACGGGATTGTCTTTTGATGGGCAACTTCTCTTGCGTTCTCGTTTCCCGGCAAGGAATGTTAACCATGCTGTAGATAGAATTTTGGATCTCAATCCTAACAATGGAACTTTTCTCGTAGAGGCGGGAGTCGCAACAAGGCTCCTAGAAAAAGCTTTTTCAAAGAATCACTCCGATAAGGGAGATCCAGAACTTTGGATTCCTGGTACTGGAAGTATTTACTCTATAGATATCAAGGATGTCAGCAGGGTGAACAATGGCTTGTTGGTAAAGCTTGACGATACCAATAAGAATCAAATTCGAATTGCACTTAAATGTATGACGCGAAATGCGCAAAATACCTTAAGCGCGTCGGAGCGTAAGCTTTGCCGCGACGACAACGTAGACCATAAAGATCCACGCAAACAAGTTTGGAAAGGAATTCTTCCAAACCATCCTTACTTTGTTGAAAATCACTTGCTGTTTATCTCGGATTCAGGTGAGTGGGCATTTAACAAAAAGACAAAAACTATCTACCTTAAACGACCAAAGGGTGTGAGCCTTTCTAAACTCAACAGCATAGGTGTGAATCTAGTTTCTGATCCCGACGAAGCTAGAAAAATTCAAACTCTCATGAAAGTAGACGGACTCAATTTTGTTACCATTCAGGGCTTTCGTTTTGAGGGAACTCCCTTTGTCATGCAAGCCTCCGTATTTGCGATGGCACGAGGGGCCGTTTCTACAGGTTACATAGGGTGGAATGAGTCTATTGGTCGATACGAGAAGAAGCCATTTCCGGCGGCATTTACGGCTAAGGCTTCCAATAGTTTAAAGCTTCATCAGAATGAATTTTTTGGGCTTGATGCCATGGCAGTCGACATTGGCAAAGGATCTTCTATTGAGGTCAGCAACAACCTATTTCGAGACATAGGCTACTCAGCGTTAGAAATTACGGGGGGAGATAGAATAGGAAATATTTTCGTAAATCATAACGAGTTGAATCGAATCGGGCTTCGTGGTGTTGGAGAAGGCATTCGCGTTGACAATGCGATAAAGATTCATGTTGATAACAACAAGATCATTGGTTCTTCGAGGGGAGGTATCAAGGTGTCAGGTGGCTTCTGTGGACAAGGTCGACGTGAATCTCAAAATAGTTGCGAGATTAGTATCAACAACAACGTGATTAAAGATTTTGCTTCTGGTGGCTTGAGTGATTACGGTGGAATTTATATCAACAACATCTCCTTTAAGAAAATGGCTAATAAGTGGGGGGCGAAGAATCCTAACGTTAAGATTGTAAATAACGTTGTTCAGAATGGACGACTTCCCGCATTTTATCCGAAAGACTTTGAGATTGAAGGTCCCGTTGGAATCTATCTGGATCTTGGAAGTAAAAAAGTTTTGGTTTCTAAGAATAAGATCAAAGGAGTTGATACTGGTATCAACCAGAACTGTGCCGAAGCTAATAAGTGGTTGAATAATAAAATTCGTAATTCCAAGAACAAAATGAAAGCTGAAGATGACTATGCGACTCAGCAAGAATGGGCAGCAAAGTGTGTTGCCGAGGTCAAGGGACGCTCAAAACTAGATGGTTCCAAAACTGTCATTCGAAATGGCAAGGGTGGGGGCAAAGGCAAGGATAGTGGTAAAGGTAAGAAATAGAATAGTTAAGATTATGTGAAGGAAAGAGTTTACGGGGACTTATGTGTCTTTCGGGGCTTTTACCCGTTTCTAACAGTGCTGTTTTGAGCCACTCTTTACTAAGTTGTAACACTCAGACTCCCGATAAGAATTCTATAATATATATAGGGGAAACCCTCTAAAATTTTAAGAACGTATGATGTATCGGAAGAACACAGCCTTATTTTTTGCGGCATTGATCACAATGATGTTGTCGCATTGTGATACTCGTAGGGCTTTGGGGATTAGTGATCCCGCTACCGATCCTAAATCTGGAGCCACTCA
The DNA here is from genome assembly GCA_964640545.1 of uncultured Bacteriovorax sp. Lineage (GTDB taxonomy): Bacteria > Bdellovibrionota > UBA2428 > UBA2428 > UBA2428 > JBGSZX01. The sequence goes on from CAZXHL010000024.1 coordinate 3,993, forward strand.
TCCTAATACAACAGAGGCTTATCTCGAAGTTAATGAGGGTCCTTCACATCGATTCGGAAATGTTGATGCTCTTGATTCTGATGAGGTGATCCTGACTCTTTATAATTCCGGAGTTCTCGCCGCAGAAGATATTGTGGTTGATACGGATCTAGCCGCTCCATTTGAATTTAAAGGTGGCACTTATCCGGGGACAGGTGGCGGTTGTGGTACTGACTTAGCCGCTGAAACGACGTGTGATATTGTTTTGGTTTTTTCTCCAACTGTTGAGGGCACTTTTAGTGATACTTTTGTACTCGCCTATACGAGTGATGGTGATGATAAAACCTTTACCTTCGGTGTGACGGGAAGTTCTGGCGAAGCCGATATCACGACGGACAAAGACCCCACTTTGACATTCGATAACACTCTTGTTGATGAAGTCACAAATGTAATTGTAACGCTGTCCAATGATGGGGATTTGGATGCTTCTTATCTGACAGATGCCGGGGCAATGAGCGCTCCATTTGGCTACCTTGGTGGAGAGTATCCCGGCACTGGCGGTACTTGTGGAATACTTTTGGACGTGGGCGATACTTGCACGATTGTTTTAAGTTATGCACCGACTAGTGCGGGTTCTGATTTGGGAGCTTGGGGGATTGGTTTTATTTCAGGAGGTCAGGCAGGTGCGGCTTCTTTGGTGTTGAGTGGAACAGCTGGAACGGCCGACTTGTCGATTAGTGATGGGCCCGTGTACGACTATGGAAATAGGTTTGTTGGTCTCACGTTAGATAAAACGTTTACAATTACCAACAATGGAAGCTCTGAAGCTACTGGTTTGTCAGATAACGGCGTGATTAGTGGAGACTTCAATTACCGTGGCGGTAGCTACCCTGGGACGGGGGGTGACTGTGATGTGACTTTGGCTGCTGGAGCGTCGTGTACCATTAGAATCCGATTTACGCCGTCAGATGCCGTGACTTCGACTGCAACATTGGAACTCGCCTACCATGATGGGGCTACCGACCAAACTCTTTCTGTGGATCTTACCGGAGTTGGCGACCGAGCCATACTGGAAGCTGATATTGGTAGCATTTATGATTTCAATCGGGTGGCCAAAAACTCAACCAATTCAGCAACGGTCACAATTTCGAACAATGGAAACTATGCTGCCTCTACGATTGCGGATACGGGGGGACTGGCTTCACCGTTTAGGTACAAAGGATTTGCGTATCCGGGTACGGGTGGAACTTGTACGACGACGCTTGCCGCTGGAGCTAGTTGCACCATTGTGCTGGAGTATATTCCCACGGGGCTTGGAACTGGTCTACTAACGCATTCAGATTCTCTAACATTAAATTATACAAAAGGCTCAGGAAGTGCGTCTATGACTCTAAATGTAGAGGGCGAAGCAGGCTTGGCTTTGGTTGATGTAACGGGTTCTTCAGCGTGGGGAGATCGTTTGACGGGAGCCACTTATGACGAGATTTTTACAGTCACCAACAATGGAACCTATGATGCGACTTCGATAGTCGAGGGTGCCGCTTTCGGCGCACCATTTACTTGGAGAATCACGGGGTCTTATCCTGGATCGGGCGGTGATTGCGGGGCTGAGATCGCACCAGGAGGATCTTGCACAATCGCTGTGAGGTTTTCTCCAACATTGTCCCAAGCCTATGCAGATACTTTGGAGTTGAGTTACGACGACGGTGAGACGACTCAGTCGTCGACTTTGGCGCTTTCTGGAACGGGCGTGGTTGCTGAACTAAGCATATCAGCGGCAACGCATGATTTTGGAACCGTTTCTTACAATAATAATACGGCTACTCAAGCCTTCACGATTTCAAACAATGGCGGCTACGATGCCACAAGTGTGACCTTGACTGGGTTGGCGGCTCCATTCTCAATTCAGTCGACGGATTGTGGTGCAACAATCGTTGTGGGTGGATCTTGTACGGCGACAATTGCCTTTACTCCCACAGCAATTACATCGAGCTCCGATACTTTGAATGTCGACTACGATGATGGGCAGGCAGCTCAACAAGAAACTTTGGATTTAGATGGTGAAGGCATTAACGTTGTGAGTGTGACTTCTCCGAGTTCGGAAACCGTTCTTCAAGACGATCCTGGAACAGTCTTTACGTTAACTGCTACAGATGAAAATAGTGATGCCATGGTTTATAGCATTGTGAGTGGTCCGAGCAACGGAGTTCTTGGAGCGGTCGTTGGAAATTCTGTGACTTATACTCCGAACCCATCTTACTCTGGCGCTGACTCGTTCACCTTTAGGGTTCATGATGGCAGTGGATTTAGTAACACCTCTACTGTGAGCATCACGGTTAGTGGACTTGCCGTACTGAGTTTTGCGCCAGCTAGTTTTGATTTCGGAACGGCATCTTACAATAATGAAGCGCCTACGCAGGCATTTACGCTTTCAAACTCTGGTGATGAAGACGCAACCAGTGTGTCCTTGAATGGATTGGCGGCCCCATTTAGCGTCCAATCTACGGATTGTGGAGCAACGATTGTGGGTGGGGGCTCTTGTACTGTAACAGTTGCATTTACACCGACCGCTATCACAACAAGCTCTGATACTCTGAATGTGGACTATGACGACGGACAAGGGGCACAGCAAGAAACTCTAGCTTTGGACGGAGAAGGGATTAACGTTGTGCCTGTGGCTTCTGATGGAGCAGAATCCGTGCCGATGAATCATCCAGGATTTGTAATTAATCTTGTTGCAACCGACGAAAATAGTGATGCGATGATCTATACCATTGTCTCCGGCCCATCCAATGGCAGCCTCGGTGCGGTGGTGGGAAATTCTGTGACGTATACGCCGACGGCATCTTACACGGGACCAGATAGCTTCACATTCGAAGTCCACGATGGTAGCGGCTTTAGTAACACGGCCACAGTTCTGATCACAGTACCGTAACGACTTATGTCTCCGCACTCACAAAAGCCACTGCGAAGTCCCTGCAGTGTGAAATTGATATCAGAAAACTTTGGATCGACAACTCTTCAGCTCTTCTTAGGGCGAGGCCAGAAAGTCTCACATTTGGACCACCGTTCTCGTCCTTCAATACGCTCATATCCTTCCAGGCCACACCATAATCAATTCCACATTGAAGAGATTTGTAAATGGCTTCTTTGGCCGCAAGGCGCCCAGCAAGGAATTCATAAAACTTTTTTGAGTGAGCTTTGCACTTTTGAAGCAGCTCTAATTCTTCCGGAGAATAGACATAGCTAAGAAAATCATCACCGTATTTCTCAAACGACTTCTTCACTCGGTCTATCTCGAGAATGTCTGTGCCAAGGCTGATCATGTTCGCGGCCTATCTTGGTAAATGCGGTTTAGGCCTTCTTCGACAGTGATCTTCGCGTCGTATTGGAAGTCTTGAATCGCGTTTTGATGATTGTAGTAATGGTCTTGTGATAGTTGGCAGGCCAGAAAGCGAGTCATTCGCGGGTCATCTTTCATTCCGAAGGTTCGGTAAATGAATTCTAAGGTGGCTCCTATCGCATAAGCAGCCCACGAGGGTAGGCGCCTAGTGACGGGAGGCACGCCTTCGCGCTTCAAAATCTCTTGAATAAAATCCCACAGTTTCACGGGTTCATTCTGACCAAGAAAGTAAGCCTTGCCAGAAGTGACGCCGCTTTCTCGCAAGACATTCCCCGCTTGAATATGAGCTTCGGCTGCATTCTCCACATAGATGATGTCGACATCATTTTTTCCGCTGCCAACAATAGCAAGCTGGCCTTTTTTGGCTTTGCCCACGATGCGCGGGAAAATATGAGGATCTCCTGGTCCCCAAATAAGATGCGGTCTTAAGGCAACGGTTTTGAGTTCGGCGCTATTGCTAGAGAGAATCATTTTTTCTGCGAGCATCTTTGTCTGAGAGTAGTGAGACAGGTGCCTGTCTGGATACGGTATAGACTCGTCAACATTTCGGTGGGACTTCCCGTCGAATACCACGCTTGGAGAGCTGGTGTAAATGAGTCTCGAAACTCTGTTTGCCTTGCAAGCTTCTATGACGTTCTGAGTGCCGAGGACGTTAATGTCGTAATAGCTTTTCCATGGTCCCCATAACCCGGCGAGGGCTGCTACGTGGTAGACTTCGTCAATTCCCTCGAAGAGTGTTTTTAGAGAGCTAAGATCACGAATGTCTGCGACGACGGAATGAGCGCCAAGTTCTTCGACATGGAAATATGTGTGTCGTCCGATGACGGTGACCTCGTCACCACGTGCCACAAGTTTTTTAACAATTTCAAAACCAAGGAAGCCGCCGCCCCCTGTGACGAGAACTTTCATGAACGAGTTCCTTCTGAGTGACGCCCTAACTTTTTGCTGGCATCGATGGCGAGCAGGGAGCGGTTGATCTTGATGTTGTGTCTGACATCTGTAGGAAAATTTTTCACAAGCATAACATCTTTGATGGACTTCGTAGCGTCGTTTTCTTGAGCCTTTGACAATAGATGTTCTTTGAGTTGGTTCATTTTCTTGGAGTTTTTCCCTTCGATGAGAAGAATAGGCTTGTCGGAAGATTGGCTTGATGGCACACCGACGAGTGCAGTCCTAGACACACCCTCGACTTGATTGAAAATCGCTTCGAGTGCTGCAGGGTAGAGATCCACCTCGCCTTGTCTGATGCGGTGGTCTTTGCGGCCGCAGAACCAGAGCCTGCCATCGCTATCTAAATAGCCGAGATCTCCCATTCGATGCCAAAGATCTTGGGAAGATGCGGGAGCATTGTCTTCTTCGTCGCACAAAACCTTGGCCATTTCAGTCGCTTTGTGGTTGCCATAATATCTGGCCGTGACGATGGCGCCTTTGACGAGAATTTCTCCGATTGAGCCATGCGGCAATTCCTTCGCTTCAGAAATTTTGGAAATCGGAGCATCACTTACCGCAATGATTTTGATTTTAATTCCTTCAAGCGCTTTGCCCACGCAGCTACCTTGTCCTTGGCGCGTGCGTTCGTAGCATTGATCGATCAGTTCTCTATCCGAAATAAAAGTAAGGGGTAGCGCTTCTGTTGCACCGTAGGGCGTAAAGATATTTCCGTTCTCGCCGAGGACATTCTGCCAGCCGCGCACAAGCTTTTCTGAAACTGGAGCGCCAGCCATCAAGATTCGTCTGAGTTTTGGTAGAGTTTTGTTCGTCGGCAAGGCATAGTCCAAAACATTTTTCCAGATCGCGGGAGATCCTGCGGTATGAGTGACATTTTCCCTGAGCATCAAATCGTATAGCGCCTTGCCATCGCATTTTGCCGGTTTGGCAGGGTTCATGGAAGGAATAACGCTCGTGATGCCCCAAGCCGCACTGAACAATGCAAAAAGAGGAAAGGGCACGAGGTCGATTTCATCGTCTTGAATGTTGAAGGTTGATCGCAACATTTCTTGTTGCCTCCAAAGAATTCCAAAGGTGACTTCAACGCCTTTCGGAATGCCCGTGCTGCCACTGGTGAACAAAATCGCTGCAAGTTGTTGCGGCTCAACGGAGGCTATCAAATCAGAGAGAGATGATGGATTGGACTTTGCCTTGCGGAGTTGCTTGGCTCCTAATAAGAAAGCTAGAGGGCTGCTATTTGTCAGGCATAAAGAAACTTCTACATGTCTAAAATAGCGAGATTCAATTCTCTTCAAAACAAAGGCTAGGGGGATGCCGATCATCACTCTGCACTCCGACTGTTCGATGCACTTGAGCATGTTGGGCACGCTCATTCCCGGATCAATAAAAACTGGGACCGCTCCAATGCGAAACAAAGCGAATATCACAGGAACAAAATCCAGGCCTGGTCTTACAAAAGTGGCGACTCGATCGCCTGCTACGATCCCCGCTTCTAGAAAACAGCTCACATTGCGACGAGTCGCCTCTTCCATCTCTTTAAAAGTGAGTGATCTTTGATCTTCAAGAATCGTAGCAAGCTTGAGAGGATGCTTTAGAGCGTTCTCCGTCAGCAGGCTTGAAACATTCTTAAAATCACTAGTCGTCATGGGAGTTTAATTCTTGGGTTCACTGGCGGCCGGAATGGATTGGCGTAGAAATTGTTTCAGCGATCCAATGTAATCATCAAAACCGTCTTCGACGACATAATGCCCACTGTCTCTCAGTGGGAGCACGGTCGCCTTAGGGAATTTCGATTTCCAAGTTTTAAGGAAACTTATATCAAAGCACCAATCTTTCTCTCCCCAGATGATGAGCATGGGGTGATCGATAAACTGGCTGAGGCCTTCCTCCACTTTGTTCAGAGTCGGACGAGTCGGGTGTCCCGCTTCCATGGGGATGTCTTGCACGAATTCAAATGTGGCTCTTCGGTTTTTGAAGCTATTGTAGGGCGCCACATACGCTTTACGTAGTTCTTTGGAGAAGCCCTTGTGTGTGGCCATGTGCACGGCCGCTCCAGCAAAAGCATTGAAGCCTTGAATCGCTAGCTTGCCAAACACGGGCCAGCGGCACATTGCGATTCGCTTTGGAATATTCGAGCTGAAGAAGGCGGCTGAATTAAAAACCACAAGAGACTGAACGTTGGCAGGTGCTTTCTCAGCAAGTCCCATTCCAATAGCTCCACCCCAGTCGTGAACAAACAAAGAGTATTGCTTGAGCTCCAATTGCTCAACGAGGTTCCAGGCATCTTCAATACGTTGCTCAAGGGTAAAGTTGTAGTCAGATGGTTTGTCGGAGAGTCCACAGCCGATATGGTCGATCGCGATGACTCGGTACTTTGATTTTAACTCTTCAACTAGTTTTCTCCAGTAGATCGACCAACTAGGGTTGCCGTGAACCATGATGATGACGGGGCCGCTGCCTTCGTCAACATAGTGCATGCGATGACCGTTCACATTTTTGTAATGACTTTTAAAAGGATAAAATTCCCCTAGCTCTTTGGCGAGAGGGTTGGGTTCAGTTTGATTGTTTGTTGAAGTTGTTAGCATCGTTTCATTACCACTTTAGTTTAACCATCATGGAGACGAGGCCACTGCCAATACCCATGAGTAAGACGTTGTCATTTTTTTTCAGTCGTCCCGCCTCGCTAGCGAGAAAAAGAGTTGAGCCTATGGACGCTGATCCCATATTCCCAAGAAAAGGATAAGTTTTAAAATCTTTGGACTCGTCTAACTCGAGTGCGTGAAAGAGTTGTTTTGAGTGAGCCGAGCCCACTTGGTGTGTGATGAAATGATCAATATTAGTGTGGTCGAGGCCAAAGGCTTCTTTGGATTTCATAAAGCATCTCGAGGCTAGGGCAATGCCTGCTTCAAGCATGGCTTCGCTGTCCGTGTTCATGATGACATTGGATGTGGTGGCTTCATCCTCTGAAACACCGCCTTGGCAAAGGTTGTGATACTGGGAGGCTGACTGCGTGAGAGCGCCGCAAAATTGTGGGCCTTTGACCACATCTTCCGAATTCTTTGCAGCCAATTCTTTTGAGCAAAGAATCGCAGCTACTCCGCCACTACCAATGGTAAGAGAGGCAAAACTTCCTTTGATGGATTTTCTTGTGAGTTCAGTATTGGAATTGAGGTGCTCGATGGTCGATTCGACAAGGGCTCTGCCGTCCTCGCCGCTAACGACGAGTCCAGCCTCTATTTGGCCGAGCTCAATCATATTGGCGACTTGAAGCATCCCGTTCAAAAATCCCAGACACGCATTGGATAAATCGAAGATCTGGCAATCTTCGCTCAGTCCTAGTTTGTGGTGAACGACAGTGGCGGTAGCGGGCTCGAGGAAATCCCTGCACACAGACGTATGAATGAGACATCCGATCTTTGAACGATCGATAGAGGTTTTCTTAAAAACATTCTCCGCCGCTTCAACGCTCAGGTCGCTTGGTTTCACGCCTGGCGCGCAAAGTCTGCGTTCTTTGATGCCCGTCATCAGCTCAAGTCTACCCTCAGGGAGACTGAGTCTATTATATAGAGGCTTGAGCTGGTGTTCGATCTCTTCTGAGCTCACAACTCTGGGGGGCTGTGCGATGGCAAGCGAATCCATAAAGACATTTTTGAATTGCGAAGGTCGTTTTGGCTGCGTCATATAATGATGTTGTCTCTTCACGAATATTGTAAACTTCACATATTTGTGAAATATCATAAATATGAGAAACCCCAAGGTCTTGCAACCTGAAATAAAAAACTCTCACATTTGTTTTGAGCGCTTCCTTCAGACAGTTGGCTTCAAGCGCATCGAGGGATCCTTGTATGGCTTCCTCATTCTCACAGATGAGCCTGTGACCTTGGCCGAAATCCACGAGCGCCTCCAAATTTCTCAGGGCGCCGCATCACAGGCTTTGAAGTCGCTTTCTCAGTGGGGTGCGGTGGAGTCCGAATGGAGTTCTGAAAAAAGAGCTCAGGTTCACCATGCCGCTGAAGACAGTTTGAAAATTGTGACAACGATTTTTAAAAAACGTGAGCAGATGGCCATTCAAGAATTTAAAGCCAATGCTCATTCTACAATTGAGACCTTTGCGAAGATGGGTGAAAAGCCTGACTCCGCTCGTATGAGACGATTGGAATCCATCATTCTTACATGTGAAGCCGCGGAAGCCGTCATTTCATTTGTGGATTCGCTAAGTCAGATGGGCAACATGAAGAAATACCAGGGGGTGATTCGCACTTTGCCCAAGGCCTTCGATGCGATCCTTGCGGGAACGAAGGGCACTCAGTTTGTCGCATCCAAAATCAAAGAAAAGATTCGAAACGCTAGAGCTTAGGCTCGCGGTTTAACAGAGGAAAGCAGAATGGCACTTAAAGAAAGAATTGTAATCACTGGTGTTGGTCTAACGGCCCCTAATGGAAACGACCTCCAAACTTATAGACACGCTTTGCTCAACAACATCAGCGGTGTGGTGAAGTGGGAAACTCGTCATATGGGCGAAGTCCTAGCTGGAGTTTGTGATTTTGATGAAATGAAATATCAAAAACGCAAAGAGCGACGCCGTGGAACTCGTGCGGGATCTATCGCGATTTATTGTGGCAATGAAGCGCTGAAAGATGCTGATGTGATTTTGGAAGGTGTTGACGACGGCGATCCGCTGCGAAAGGAAATCGGAATCTACTTAGGCATTACTGAGCACGGTAACGTTGAAACTGAAAATGAGGTGTGGAATGTCGGGCAGTTCGACAACGATGTGAAGTTTTGGTCTCACCATCATAACCCTAGAACTGTCGCCAACAATCCAGCTGGAGAATTGAGTCTCAACACAGGAATCATCGGCCCTCATATGACTGTTGGGGCGGCCTGTGCTGCGGGAAACTATGCTTTGATCACGGCAGCTCAAAACTTGATGCTTGGTGATGTGAAGTATGCCCTTGCTGGAGGGATCTCTGAGTCCATTCATACCTTTGGAATCTTCGCGAGCTTCAATAGTCAAGGGGCCTTGGCTCACTTGAGCGAAGAACAGCCAGACCCCACTAAGGCGAGTCGCCCTTTCGACAAAGATCGCTCGGGAATTGTCTGCTCTGAAGGTGGATGTGTTTATGTTCTTGAAACGCTCTCTCACGCACTCGAGCGTGGCGCAAAAATTTATGGTGAGCTTGTTGGCTACGGTGTGAATACAGATTCAACGGACTTCGTTCTTCCCAACAGTGAGCGTCAAGCGGAATGCATGCGCATGGCTTTAGAGAAAGCTGACATGACTCCTGCTGACATCGACATCGTTAACGCTCATGCCACGGGCACACCCCTTGGAGACGCTCAAGAAGCCAAAGCGATTCATACCGTCTTTGGTGACTATCCGAATGTGAGAGTCAATGCGACTAAGGGTTTCATTGGACATTGCATGGGAGCTGCGGGGGCGTTGGAGCTCGCGGGCAATTTGCCAGCTTTTGATGATGGCTACATTCACCCTTCTATGAACTTCGAAGCCTTTGATGACACTTGCAAATTTGCAGGACTTGTCGCCGGTCAGCCAGAAAAGGCTGACTCCATAAACACGATTGCCAACATGTCGAGTGGCATGCTCGGCATCAACACCGTCATTATCGTAAAAAAATATCAATGAAGTAGTCCTGGCTAGTAGTAGCTGGGGTTTTTGGAAACCAGACTGTAACAAAAACGTAAACACAACTTATAGATTGTAAATCTAAAAACTATATAAGGTGAAAAGGAAAATATTATGAACCAAGACCAAATCCGCAACGAAGTTAAAGACATCATTTCTACCATTGCTCCGGACGAAGATTTGTCCGTTATGACAAATTCTGGCGTGATCCGCGAAGAAGTCGATCTCGACTCTATGGACTTTCTGGACATCATCATGGAACTTCGCAAGCGTCATAAAATTGAAGTTCCAGAAGAGGACTACAAATACTTCGCGACTCTTGATAGCTGCGCTGAGTATCTTGAGCCTAAGATGCAAAATTTAGAGATGAAAACTGCCAACTAAATATCGCATTTGAGCTACACAATGACAGATTCTTCTACCACCTACGATACGGTCATCATCGGCGCGGGAATGTCGGGCTTTGGCGCGGGTATTCGCCTAGCGATGTATGACAAGAAGGTGTGCCTGCTTGAGCAGCATTCTGTCTGGGGTGGATTGAATTCGTTTTATCGGCAGGGGGGTCGACAGTTTGATGTGGGCCTCCATGCTATGACTAACTTCGCACCGAAGGGACAAAAGCGTGGGCCCCTGCCGACGATCTTGCGGCAACTGCGCTTGAAGTGGGAAGATTTTGATTTGCATGAACAAATGCAGTCAAAGATCACCTTTCCAGATAAGCAACTTCGATTCACAAATGATGTGGAGTTTTTGAAGGCTTCTGTAAAAGACCAATTCCCGGAGCATGTCGATGCCTTCACAAAGCTTTGTCATATGGTCGAAACGCATGACGACAGCCATTTGCCTTCTGATTTTGTCTCAGCCAAGGTAAAGGTTAGTGCTGTGATCCCATCACCGCTGCTCGTGGATATGATTTTTTGTCCGCTGATGTTCTATGGATCATCGACAGAGCATGATATGGACTGGAATCAGTTTGTGATCATGTTCAAGTCTGTCTACTTCGAAGGCTTTTCAAGGCCCCATGCGGGTGTGAGAAAAATTTTAAGCCTGCTGCGCAAAACCTATGTGGATCGTGGCGGAGAATTTCGCACGAAAGCGAGTGTGAAAGCAATCAAAGCACTTCCTGAGGGTGGAGCCATAGTTATTCTAGATTCAGGTGAAGAGATCAGGGCCAAGAAGGTCTTGTCATCGGCCGGACTGCCTGAGACCAAGAAACTTTTAGGTATGGACGCTCCAGCATCCGATATTGGTGCACTTAGTTTTGTGGAGAGCATTTTCTGCCTGAACAAATATCCCAAGGAGCTCGATATCAATGCGACCATTGAGTTCTTTAGTCACCAGAACGATTTTAGATATCAAAGAAGCGAAGAGCTTGTGGATTATAGCTCGGGGATTCTTTGCTGCCCGAATAACTTCCAAGATCCAGAAGAATTGAATGAAGGGATGCTTCGCCTTACTCACATTGCGAATCCGCATCTTTGGAAATCTCTCCGCGAAGAGAATATGGAACGCTATCAAGCTGAGAAAAACTTGATGGTTGAAAGAGAGCTCGAAGGCTTGAAGAAAATCATCCCATCGTTTTCGGAGCATATTGAATACGTCGATACTTTTACTCCCGCGACCATCGAAAGGTATACCCGTCGTCTGCAGGGCGCTGTTTATGGATCTCCGATGAAGGTCGGCAGCGGAGATATTGGAGTGAAGGACGTGTATCTCTGCGGGACGGATCAAGGTTATCTGGGGATCGTAGGATCCCTTCTCAGTGGAATTGTAATGGCAAATAAGTATGCGTTGGTGTGATTATAGCGCCTTGATGCGTGAGGCTGATGGATCAGTAAAAGGTTTAAGGAATTAGGAAATTATATGAGTCATTTTTTTAAAAATATCAAAAGTGAATACGATGTTATCGTTGTGGGCTCTGGCCTTGGCGGGTTGACAGCAGCAAACATCTTGGCCAGATCTGGCCTTAAGGTGTGTGTGCTCGAGCAGCATTTTAACTTCGGTGGAATGGCAACATGGTTCAAGCGCAAGGGCAACCACATTTTTGATATCTCTTTGCACGGATTTCCCGTGGGAATGATCAAGAGTGTGCGCAAATATTGGAGCAAGGAGCTCTCTGAATCTATCAGACAAGTCGAGAAAGTGCGTTTTGACAATCCTCAATTCTCGCTCGATACGACTTTTGATCGCGAGGACTTCACAAACAAGTTGGTTGAAGAATTCAAGGTGCCTCGCGAAACCGTGGAGAAATTCTTTGATCGTGCGAGGTCTATGACTCATTTGGACGATATCCAAATGACAACTCGTGAATTGTTTCAAGAGTTTTTCCCCGATCAACCAGCAGTGTGGCGCTTCTTGATGGAGCCTATTGCTTATGCCAATGGATCCACCTTGGATGAGCCCGCTTTGACCTATGGAATCGTCTTCTCAAACTTTATGAGCAAAGGTGTTTACATCTTCGAGGGTGGCACGGACCAAATGATTCACAAGATGAAGGCCATCTTGAAGGAGAACGGCGCGGAGGTCTTCAATCGTTCTTCCGTCGAAAAGATCATCATCGAAAACGGCGAAACCAAAGGCGTGATCGTCAATGGCAAGAAAGTTATGGCCAAGGCTGTTCTCTCCAACGCTGGACTCAAGAACACTACAAACCTTTTGATCGGAAGAGAACACTTCGACCAAGAGTTTAACGATAAGATCGACAAGGTAAGACTTAGTTCGAGTTCTTGCCAAGTTTATATGGGGATCAAAAAAGGCGAAGTCCTTGAGGACATCGGCGAGCTGTTTTTCACGTCGAAGTATCCTGAGTTTGATTCCGAGGCTTTGACAGCTCTCAGGCCCACAAGCCGTACATTCTCTTTTTACTATCCGAAGATCCGTCCCGAGAAAGAGCCTCGTTACGCGGTCGTTTCATCTACTAACGCGAACTACGCCGATTGGGCAGCGTTAAGCGATGAAGAATACAAAATCGAAAAGAAGCGACTGGCTGACGAGACCATCGACATTCTTGAGAGTTACCTTCCTGGTGTGAGAGAGAAAATTGAGCACGTCGAAGTCTCAACTCCAAAAACTTTTGTTCACTACACCAAGCACCTTGGCGGGGCTTGTTTCGGAACCAAGTTTGAAGGGCTCGAAATTAGCATGGGCATTCCTGAAAAGATTCCTGGTACCTTTCATGCGGGTTCAGTGGGAATCATCATGAGTGGGTGGCTTGGCGCGATTAACTACGGCGTGATCGTGGCCAACAAAATCTCTTCCTACGTCCACACCAAAACAGAAGCTATGACTTCTGAGTCTTTAAACGCGAGGCCCGCATCTTCTGCTGAAGATGCGCGCGCTTCAACACAGGCAGGAGTATAAAATGAATTTTGATGGAGAATTTGCCGGACAATACGTCATCGTCACGGGTGGAACTCGTGGCATCGGACAAGCGATCTCAAAGGCTTTCCTGGCTGCGGGCGCCCATGTCGCAGCGACTTACCATTCAAACGAGGAATCAGCCCAAGCCTTCAAGGCTTCTTGCGGTAGCGATGCTCAAAGGCTTTCAATGTATAAATTCGATGTCAGCAAGTCTGCTGAAGTCGAAAAATTCTACAACACACTTGATGAGGCCTATCCGCAGATCGATGTGCTCGTGAACTCTGCGGGCATTCGCAAAGATGCCATTGTGGGAATGCTTTCTGAGGAGGATTGGGATGCTGTCATGGACATCAATCTTAAGGGTTGTTTCTTGATGTCGAAGTATGCGGTTCAGCGCATGTCTCGCAACCGTTTTGGCCGCATCATCAACATCACATCGCCTTCAGGCAAAATGGGCTTTCAGGGCCAAGGCAACTATTCCGCTTCAAAAGCTGGAATGGTCGGCTTCACGCGTTCACTCTGCCAAGAAGTGGCTAAGCGTAAGATCACAGTGAACTGCGTATCGCCAGGATTTATTGATACCGAGCTACTTCATGATCTACCCGATGCCATGGTGGCTGAATACCGCAACATGATTCCACTAAAGCGCTTCGGTGCTCCTGAAGAAGTTTCTTCTGGAGTTCTATACCTTGCATCCAAGGCCGCATCTTATGTGACCGGCACAACTCTCGAAATTACAGGAGGCTTGTAATGTTAGAAACTACAACCGGCAAAGGCACGCAAAACATCGATCCCAAGACTCTGATCCCTCATAGGGCACCAATGCTTTTGATCGATGTGATTAGCTTTCTCGATAAAGAGGCGCAAGTGATTGAAGCGCGCAAAACCGTTCGTGAAGATGAACACTTCATCCAAGGGCACTATCCAGAGTTTCAACTTGTCCCTGGTGTCATCACAACAGAAATGATTTTCCAAACCGGGGCTGCTTTGATCGGAGCGCTGATGGGAAGTGAGATGGATGTGGGGGACTATGTTCCTGTGATTTCCAGAGCCAACAATCTCAAATTTAAAAACATGATCCTTCCCAATGATGAAGTTCATTTGAGCGTTGCGATCACAGAAAAAGTGGGTCCTGCGTATTACCTCAAAGGCAAAGCAACTGTTGGCGGCAAAGTCGCAGCTTCTGTTGAATTTGCGTGTGTGATGGCTCCAAATCCAAGCACGGGCACGAAACAAAACTGAATATTAAAATGAGCTTTTTGAATTTAGAAAACAAAACCTTTGTCGTCACAGGCGTCGCCAATAAAAAGTCTGTGGCCTATCATGTGGCCATGAAGCTTGAGTCCGAAGGGGCAAAGGTTGTGTATGTGGTGCGCAGTGAAGCACGCAAGGAAAAGCTTTCTCGGATTCTAGTCGATCGTCCCATTTATATTTGTGATGTGGAATTCGAAGAGCAAATCAACAAAACGTGTTTGGAGATCGTCAAAGCTTATCCAAACATTGATGGGATGCTTCACTCCATTGCTTTTGCAAATTTTGAAGAAGGCATGAAGCCCTTTCACGAAACAAGCCGCAAGAATTTCCTTCAGACGATGGATATCTCCTGCTACTCGCTCGTGGCACTTTCTAATGCCATGAAGGAAGCTTTCACGGAGCACGCTTCTGTGGTTACGGTTTCCATATCTACAACTGAGATGACAGCAGAGAGCTATGGATGGATGGCTCCCGCGAAAGCGGCACTCAATTCTAGTGTTTGTTTTCTCGCAAAATCCTTCAGCCGTTTTTCTAAGGTTCGCTTCAATGCTTTGTGCCCAGGTCTTCTCAAGACCTCAGCGTCTGCTGGAATCCCGGGCTATATGGACAACTACCTCTTTGCCGAGAAGTGCACTCTAAGGGGCGAGGCGCTCAAGACAGAAGAGGTGGCCAATGCCGCCTTATTCCTTCTGAGCGATGCTTCATCCGCGATCAACGCCCAGCAAATGGTCCTGGACGCTGGCATGCGGCTCAATTACTTCGATCAAGATATTGTAAAGCCCGTCGTCAAAGCGCTTTTGTAAAAGGGCTCACATCGATTCACATCATCTTCTCTAAATCTTAACAGTTGAGCACTTTGGATAGCTGCTTCTTCGGTCGATAGTAGGATCATGTGGAAGAAAAAACTTTTTCATGGAATCGGCCAAACCATCATGGCTGCTGTTTTGTTTTTGTTAGCAGGAGCTGCACAAGCTCAATCACTTTCTAGCGTTTGCGAAGAAGTGCGCGCTTTTGTGAGTGAGGGAGACCTCGTCTTCGTTGAGATCGACAACAATCTCTTCACGAAAGTCGCACAGACCCAGAATCATTGGGCTTCTCATGTTGGGGTGGCGATGAAGCATGAGGGAGAGTGGGTGGTTGCTGAATCGACCATTCCCAAATCCAAGATGACTCCTCTTTGTGAGTTCCTTGGGAAAGGAATCGATTCTACGATTGGAATCAGAAGACCGAACACCGAGCTCACAGATGATGAGATCATTGGGCTTCATGAGGCTGCCGAAGAACGAATGGGAGTTCTCTACCACACGGGCTTCAAGCTTCACTCCAAAAGGCTCTTTTGTTCAAAGTTTGTTGATCAAATCTATTCGCAGGCGGCTAATAGAAATGTTGGCTCCATTCAAACCTTTGACGAGCTCCTCAAGCACACCGAATATCCCGAAGTTGTGAAGTTTTGGCGCTGGTGGTTCTTTGGATTTATTCCCTGGAATCGTGAGACCTTAACTCCGGCGACTCAGTATCTTGACCCAAACTTCGAAACAATTTACGAGCATCACGCGAATTAGGCTTCTAATTGTGATCACGTAGGTCGTGAAATTTCTCGTAGTCAATCATGAGCCTGCCGTCTGGCAGGTCGTGCACAATATCTTCAAAGTATTTGTTCTCAAGGATATCCTCATCCAATGTCTTCTAGGGCAGGAAGCAAAAGATTTTTTGGCTCACCTTGTGAAGTGAACTCTAAGCTTTTAAGCTTTAGACATAAGGATAGGTGCGAGATGAAAAAGACTCATAAAAAATATATCGGTTGGAGTACTTTCGTTTTGGTGACAGGAGTTTTGTCGGGAGGAGCTTCTGTCGGGGTCTCTGCTAAAGAAATTATCGAAAGTCCGGCAAATGTTTTTTCACGGTCTATCATGCCCTCCTGCCAGTTTGTGTATAGCGTAGAAAGCGATATCAAAGTTATTGCAGGGAATGCAGGTTCCCTGGGAAATGTTCTTTATCTAGCTTGGGATAATGCCTGGACTGATGAGGTTGAGTTTGAAAATCCTTTGTATCTAGAGGTTGATCAGGGCGAAGAATCTAGCGAGCAAATGACGTGGCAAATTTCCATCCAAAGCATGAGCACGTCTGAAACTTTCTTGAGAAGGAAGATGTTTCTTCAGTGGGGCGAATGGGATGAAAATGGAGACTTCGAGCCGCTCTCTGAGAGCTATTGGTCTGACATCGGTAGACAGTTCGGCGAGGCCTGCCAAACCAGTCGCAATCCGGACGCCCGCTTCCATCAGCGTGAACTAAATCTCCTTTAAAGCCAGCGTAAGCTTCTGAAAATACAAGGATGTTACAATTTTGCATTTGCCCATCAGGGCCCGCTGGGCTAGGAGTAGCCTCGGGTGGAAATGGTGAGGAAGCTAATACAGCGCTGTCTTTTGGTATCCGGGTTTTGCCTGGGTTCCGTCATGACTCATGCAGATTTCAAGATTGAATCTCGCGAGGATGGCTCCGTCATTCAGTATTACGTCGAGAAGCCAAACACTTCATCATTCCCATTATTGCTTGTTCTACAGGGATCACAATGCGATTCGGTCGCATCGCATTTGGATAAATGGCCTATTCTAGAATCATATGGCATAGGACTTTTGCTCGTCGAAAAGTATGGCCTTGAAGCGCCTACGGTTGGCTGTCCGGAAGCCTATTTAAAAAACAACACCATTGATCAGAGGCTCAATGACTATTTGAGAGTTCTCTCTGTCGTAAGGACCAAGCTTGAAGGTTGGGATGGAAGATTATTTTTACTTGGAGGAAGTGAGGGGGCACATGTTGCCGCCCGTTTGGCTTCACTCGTTTTTCCTCAGAAAATTGTTTTGATTGGCGGAGCTTTAGGGATGCCAATGTCTGAAACGTTGCCGCTTCTTGCTGAGAAAGACATGAGAAAAAATGGGCTTTCGGATGGCTTGATTCGCGCTGAGCTTGCCAAGTTTCCTGTGAAGTATGATGAAATTCTTGCCAACCCGACTTGGAGATTGAGTTGGGGAGGGGAAAATAACACTTATAAATATTGGAACTCGATTTTATTTCATCACGCCTGGGAAGATCTTTTTGCTTACGGAGGGCCTATCTTAGACATTCACGGCACCGAAGATCGAAATGCCCCTATCGAGGGGAGTCGATTGCTCCAAAAGAGGTTTGAAGTTGATGGTAGAAATCATTTGGAGCGCTGGGAACTTGAGGGCATGGATCACTTCATGAACGACCGAGAGGGTAACAATCACATGATCAAGGTTGTGAAGAGAGCCATTGATTGGCTGGTGGCTGAGTAGTGTACAAGCTATATGGTATTAAAAATTGTGATACGGTCAGGAAGGCCCTCAGGGCCCTCGACGCAAATAAGACCGAATACGAGTTCATTGATTTTAAAAAACAAGTGCCGACTGCAGGTCAGATTAAGGCTTGGAAGAAAGAACTCGCGGACTGGCCTGTGAATCGAAAAGGTAGAACTTTCAAGCAGTTTCAGGAAGAGTTTGATGCGGCAACACCGGCCGAAAAGATTGCTTTGATCCAAGATCACACAAGTATGATCAAAAGGCCTCTGCTAGAAAAAGCTTCCAAAATTATTTGTGCAGGTTTTGATGAGTCTATTTATTCATCGTTATAAAACATCGAATTAATTTTTTTTTAAAACCTTAAAAATAGTAGGCGGCACTTGCGTCGCCCAGTAACTCTTGATCTTCCAAGGATTGAAAGGTAACGCTATAGCTGTCCAGGACAAAAGCATCGATTTCAGACTCTGTAACATTCGTGAGATGATTCGATGATTGATTGAAGATCAGCAGCCAGCACATAGTGGCGATCCCTAGAGACAATGGAACGAGTTGAGTCCAAGAGAGTAGTCCACGAGATGGTCTACGCGAAAGAATCCGGGAAAATTCGTCGCTAGGTGCAGCAGGAATGGGCCGACTGGAAGACTGAAGTTTAGACTTAAGTGCGATGTCAATTTCGTGGTCTGATTGGGTCATTATGAATTCTCCTTAAGTAAATCTTTCAAGATCAATCGCACCTCGTGCAAACGAGATTTCACGGTCCCTTCCGGTACTTCCAACACTTGCGATATTTCTTTGATTCCAAAACCTTCATAATAATAGAGAAGGCACAAATCTTTCTGCTTTGGCTCAAGTTTTGATAGCGCTTGCTCTAAGATTATTTTGTCGTCGCTATTGGCTTCTGCGGCCAGGTGGTGATCTTGGAACAATTCTCCAACCGTGCCTCGTTTTCTGTAAAAGTCATAGGCTACATTCAGGGCGATCTTAAAAATCCAAGTTTTTTGAGAGCTTCGACTCTCGAACTTTGAGGCGTTTTTCCAGACCTTGATGAACGTTTGTTGAACAAGGTCATCAAGATTCTGAGGACCGCACTTATGAAAGAGAAAGGCCCTAACGCCGGACGCATTTTCGTTGTAGATCGTCCGAAAGGCGTCGTCTGAAATCATCAGCCTATTCGCCTCGCTCGCCTTTTCCTCGACGTCCTTTGCCCAGCCGTGATTTGACTTTTGATTGCATTTTTATTCTTTGCTCAGGAGTGAGAATTTTGCGAATGTCCAGCATGTTGCTGAATCTAGCTTCTTCTAGAGCTAGGCGCTTTGAAGAGGCGGCATCAAACAATCGCTGGAGCTCACTCTCTGAGGTATCTGAGTTTGATTGCGCTTCGAGTAGTTTTTTCCTTGCAGACCTGTGGGATTCCATCAATGACTGCATTTGTGATCTGTTTTTTTGTCGTAGTTCTTTTATGGAAGCTCGCTGCTCTTCGGAGAGATTGAGTCCCTTCATGAGCCCACCACCTTGGCCACGTCTTTCGTTTCGCTTGTGGTGACCTTCAGCTCGTTCCGTGGAATCATCCTCGTTGGCGAAGGCATTGTGGGTAAAGATAGTTGAGGATGCAAAAAGGAGCGCACCGCTCATAATCATTGATTGAAACGACGGTTTGATTTTAAGAAGTTTTTTGCTCATATACCCAGTTAGACGTTGTGATGGCCGAAATGGTTCAAAAAAAGTTTTAAACTACTGAATTTTCACGCTAACTTCACTGATGACACCATCAGTTAAGCGCTGTTTTGTGGCTTCTTCGGCCCCATTCTGAGCATTTTTTAATTGATCCCTTGCAATCGCGAATGGGTTATTTTGGGGTGTGTTTGTTTGGCCAGGAGCCATGTTTTCTACGCCACCAGCAACCATAATATTTTCAGGAGGAGGCCCTAGTTTAGCATCAGCTGCCGGTTTTTGATCTTGAGAGGCTGGCTTGCGATCCCCCGTAGATCCATCGCCGGGCTTTGACTCTTCGTTCATGGAATCACTGGGTTTCGGAGCTAGAGAGACGGCGACAGACTCCTCTTTCTTTTCTGATTTAGAATCTTTTTTGTTGTCGGCGCTTGAGGGCGAGAGGTCAGATGGGCCTTCGTCGCTTTCAACATCATCCATCTTCTTCACATTTTGCATTTCTTTTGCCGAAGCTTTCTTTGGTGGTGTCGGCTGTGAGGCGTCGGCATCAACTTCAGATTTTGTACCCGCTTTAACGAGAACTTCGTTTCTATTGTTGTTGAAGCGGTTTTGTCCCGAAGGTGAATTCGCAGCTCGGCTCATGAGTGAAACAAGGCCTGACTCTGTGAGGACATTTGTTCTAGCGGTTTTAATGTCGAAGCTTACGTTGAAGACTGTTCCCCTAACACCAGCTACTGCGTTTGGAGTTTTGACCTGAAAGACGTCATCGCCTTGAGCGGTGTACTTTTTCTTTACGACGGATCTTACAGAGCCATTCTTAAGCTCGAGATCTGTACCTTTTTTGTCTTTGTCGTTTCCAGCCCGTTCCACAACCAGTGAGGTGCTGGGCCCGAGAACCACGCTATTTTTTCCTTCGATAAATTCTAACTTTACTCTGGCATCGGCTTTGGTTTGGATGATTTCTCCTTCGAAAAATTCTGAATTTTTCTGAGTGTTTCTTCCCTTTTTCCCAGAGGGATCAGCTAATATGGCCTTGGTTTTTGAGTCGAGAATGAAGACTTCGCCCTTAACAAGAGTAATGATCCCAGCTTTTTGGGCTGCCTCAAGGCTGCCTGAAAAAATGAAAAAGCCCAATAGAAAACAAACTGCTGACGTCCTAAATTTATTGTTCATATGACAAATCCTTATACCCTTCTTATTGTATCGTTTACGCTAGGCAAAAACTGAAGAAATTAGGTGGATTCCGTGTAAAGATTTCGAGATTGTTAAGCTAAGGTTAAAATTTCCGGATTTGCACTCCCCAAATAGTCGGAATGAGGATAAATTCGTAGGTGTGAAAAAGCCAAATCAAGTTGTTTTAAATCTGATCCGTGTAGCGTCAATATTTTGTCTTCTCGTAGGGGCTGGTGAGCTTCTATCGCAGGAACCGGCTGCTTACCCCATCGTGCAATTCGAAGTACCCGAGTCACAGGAATTTGGAAACATCTATGTGGAAAACAAATCTACCGGCAAAAAGTTGATCATGAGTAGCTCTGGGAATTTGAGATTGTTGCCAAGGCAGCTAGAATTTCTTGGGATCAGGAAAGGACAAAAGATTTCAGCGGGAGATTTTACAATCAATCGTTTGATCAATCGTGACCAATTGAAGGGTTTTGAGGCCGGTCGTCGAAAAGAAACGGAAGCTTGGATCAAAGGCCCTGGAGAGAGGGAGATCGTTTTTGAACCGCTAAAGATTGTTTCCACAGAGCTTCAGCCCAATGTTGTTGTTTTTAAACTTCGTGAGAACTACATTCTTATGGCTCAGGCAGATCTTAGTCATCTAGCGGCTTTAAAAATCAAAGCAAAATCTGCGGCCGAAAAGAGGATGGCTAGAAAACGAGCTCTAGAGCTTTTCGAGGAGTCATGGTCGAATCTTCAACAGGGTAAATTTGATCGATCTCTTATTGGTTTCGAGGCTCTGAAGGAAAACTCGTGGACTCAGCTAACTCCAGAAGAAAGGCAGCGACTTGTTTTTGGCTTGAGTTTGTCCCGCTTTCATCAGCTAGGATGCGCTTCTGCCTACGATGGATTTAAGAGCATGTTGCAACCGGGTGAGTATGAGAATGACTCCCGATATTATGCAGGTCTATGTGCCCTTGATGCCAATGAAACTAAACAGTCGAAGGAACATTTTTCAAAATTGGTAGAGCTAGACGATCCAAAGTATGTCGAAGAATCTAGATTCTACCTTGGAGTTGTTGCTGAGGCAGAGGATGACTATGCCATGGCGGAATCGGCTTATTTGGACACGATAGATTTTGCATCCAAGGATCAATTGGTAAAGTTGGCAAAGGCCAGACTAGATACTTTGAATGCAAAGAAGGCTCGAAAAAAATACGAAAATAAAATTTTTAGTTTTATGCTGAATACCGGGGTGGGGTATGACACCAATGCTCTTTCTCTTTCGGCTTCTACGGAACCTTCCACTTTAAATTTAACAACAGGTGCTTCGCCGTCTTATCTCGCATTGGCTTTTGTCGATGTTAAGAACTCTTATTTGTATCCACTTCAGCAGAAATTTTTCTACTCTTATCTGATGCTGGGATATACAAATACGGGCATTGCGGAAACGACGGATGTTCAATCGCATGACTTCGGGGCCAACGTGAGTTGGGGGGATCCTTTTTCTGCTCAACATACTGTGACGGCAAGCGGAAATTTGAGTTACCTAGGAAAACTTGGTTCAACAAGTGCTAAATATCTCACAGGCTACAACGCGAAATGGGATATCAGCCAATTCAAACTCAACCAAGACAAACAGCTCGACCAAATCTGGACACATAGCTTTAAACTGTCACGGTCGCTTCCAGCGAGAGAGTCTTCGGATGCGTCTAGCGATGCGACGGCGTGGATTGTGACCGGAGACCATAAACTTCGTTATGTACGAGGGAATGTGGGCTACGGCTACTTAGGGGGCTGGGAGCTGCGCCTAGCGAAAGGTTCTGAGAACAGTAATGTCAGCGCCGAATTTGGTGGCCACTACGATCAGCCGCTTCTCGAAAAATCGTTTAAGTTGAATTTCTCTCAAGAGCTGACACTAAACTCATCGTTTTACTATTCAAGTGCAGAATCTAGGAAAGATTTTCTTCTTGCAAGCACGAGCTCGGTCTCACACATGCTCAACGCCTGGCTTGAATCTAGGTTTCAATTGATCTTAAATCAGAGTTTTTCAAGTTCTGACGCCGCCAAGTACAATCGCATTCAAGGAAATTTATTGCTGACCGCGTTTTTCTAATACATACAGAGCCAATTAGATGTCGAATTTCCAAAAGCGGCGCTGTTTTTTGTTGGGCTTTTCTCCTCCGTTGGCGTCTGTGTAAGTTGGGGTTGCAAAGATGATTCTGGAGTTGCTTGTAATCGTATCAGTAGGCTGACTGCTGGATACCTCAGATAAGGTTGCTGTA
>CAZXHL010000025.1:0-26797 GCA_964640545.1 uncultured Bacteriovorax sp.
TGAAGAATGTCAAAGCAACCGTTAGTTGTGACGATCTTCTTTCCTTGTGCTCGGGCTTTTTCTACAAGTTCGACTACGGGGTGCCAACGTGGATCCATGATTGAGAGATTACCTTAGTTGGGCAGCTTTTCCCAGGAGGCACCTGTTGCAAGATGAATCTGATAGAGAGCTGCGACCGCAGCGGTAGGAACTTTCAGTATTTGTGGGCCTAGAGCTAACGGCGTGGGCTTAAGCGACTCAAGCCATTCGCATTCACTCGGGCTCCAGCCGCCTTCTGGGCCAACGAGCAGGGAGACAGAGCCTTTTGTGGAAAGTGCATCCTTTTGAGATGGCTCGAATCCATATCGACCAAGGGCCGATAGATTTTCATTGGCCCAAACTACGGTTGATGTCGAAGTAGAAAGATAGGGTCTGAGCTGAGGAATTTCTCGGTTTAGGTCTGGGCAAAAAGGAGACTGCGATTGTTCGGCGGCGGCATCAATCACTCTCATCGCTCGTTGAAGAATCTTTTCGTCACCTTTATGGGCTGGATCGCTGAACTCACTTCGCACGAGAGTGATTTTACTAAGCCCCAGCTCAGTGCACTGAGTGAGGGTCTGGGCTAGGGAATCTTTTTTGGGAAGAGCAAGTATCAGCTCGATGGTCGGGCCTTTGCTTTTGAAGTCATGCTTTTCAAGGACATCAAATTGATAACTTTTGCTGTCGACACATTTGCAGACGAGTTTGTGACCGGTGCCGCTTAGGAAGGCTATTTCTTCTCCCGTGCGGATTCGAAGAGCCTTGAGGTGTTGTATGAGTGAAGAGTCAAAGTCACTCCCATCGAGAGAGCTCCGATCAAGCTTTGATGAAAGCCCCCGAAACAAAAGCGTGTGTATGTGAGCCATTAAGATTCCTCTGAATCGAGGTCGAGAGCGCTGAGAACTTTTGCTTTTCCGGTTCTCTTGGCCTTGAGAAGGGCGCGGTCTGCTTTGTCGACGAGCTCTGTGGTGCTTTTGGCATCGTCAGGATATGTCGCCACTCCGAAGCTCATTGTGACGCCAGCATTTTCAATAACGCTTTGGAGGTGGCGAGTCGCAATCTCGATGGCCTTTGGCCGCGTGACTTCAGGAAGAATAACAGTAAATTCTTCTCCGCCATAGCGAGCCACGGTGTCCGCGCCTCGCTTGCTTCTCTCCATGCTTTGCGCACACTCGCGAAGAATCTTGTCACCATGAAGGTGGCCATGTTCATCGTTATATTTTTTGAAGTTGTCAACATCCGCCATGATCAACGAAAGAGGTCTTCCATATCTTTTCGCTCTTGAAAACTCAGAGTCTAATCGCTCCCAAAAATATCTATTATTGGAAACTCCGGTTAGCCCATCTACGAGGGCAAGCCTTCTCAGCTCTCGATTCTCCCGAGCTAGCTCATTCGCTCTCAGAGCATTCTCGATGATGCCCTTCAGGTCGTCTGGTTCCCAGGGTTTCGTCATAATGAAATTGAGTCTGGCTTGGTTGATGGTGTCGGGAACTGACGCCAGGTCTAGGTAGGCCGTAAGTAAAATTCTTTGGCAGCTGGGCTGCAGCTCAGCAGCTTTTTTGAGCAATTCGAGTCCTGTTAACTTAGGCATCTTGAGATCGCTTATGATGACGGCATACTCCGTTGATTCAATTTTTCTAAGGGCCTCAACTGGATCTGTTTCGATATCGATGATGGCGTGACGTCTCAAGTCTCGGCGCAATGATTTGAGGATTTCCTCTTCATCATCGACTAGGAGTATGGGAAGCATTCCCGTTGTGAGACGTTTTGTTGTCATGACTACTCTTTTCTGGCTTCTAGTAGAGAATGCCAAGTCCCAATGGTGCTTAGGTCATAATCTTTGATTCGAGTGGAGGTAATGGCGATGTTGCTTGGATACCAAAGTGGAATATACGGTAGCTCTTCGGCGACAATGACCTGTGCTCGATCGTAAAGAGCTTTGCGTTTTACCTGATCAGCTTCTCGAGCTCCATCGTCCACAAGCTTATCAAGCTCTTTGTTGTCAAAATAGACTCGATTTCTCCCCGGAGGTGTTTGTGAGGAATGAAAAATTTTATGCATGATATCTGGCTCTGTTACCGCCACCCAACGAAGGGAAAACATTTCGAAATTTCCTTTTTGGACGTCAGAGAAGAAGGTGGCGAATTCATAGGGGCGAAGAGTGACTTTGATCCCGGCTTTTTCCAGCTGTTCTTTGATGATCATCATGATGGAGTTGATGTCGCGATCTGAAGAAATTTTGAATTCAATCTCCAAATTCTCTTGTCCTGCTTCTTTTAAAAGGTTCTTCGCTTTTTCAAGATCGTAATCATAAGAGGGCAAGTCTTTCTTGTGGTAGTAATTTAATGGCGATAAAACAGAGGTTGCAGGTGAGGCCAATCCATAGAGTTTATGCTGGATAATACTTTCTCGATCGATAGCATACGCAATGGCCTCTCTAACTTTTTTGCTTTCGAATTTAGGAAGTCTAAGATTGAACCCGAGATATTGAAACGAATTGCCTGGTTTTTCATACACTTTCAAATTTTCGACATTTTTGGCTTCCAGAACTTTTTGTGGAGAAATTGCGTTGATCAGGGCGTCAATGTCTCCGGAGGTAAGTGATAGCCAACGAGTCGTTGGATCTTGGACGGTTCTAACAATGAGGTGTTTAAAGAAATAGGGGGATGAAATCTTGACTCCATCTTTGTGTCTCGAGAATTTCTCAAATCGCTCAAATATAATGTCGCGATTTTCTTTTTTAACAAATTTGTAGGGACCCGTCCCGACAGGAGGAGCTTCGTCTTTGCTGAGGGCATAGACTTTGGGCATGATGCGAACAGCTGTTACATCGCCTGCCAAAAAAGAAGCTTTAGGCTCGTTGAGTTCGATCACAAATTTTGTGGGAGAGGGGCAAGTGTAGGACTTCACGTCTTCAAAAGCTGATTTGATTCTCGAACCTTCGCCTGAGGCTTGTTCGAATGAGGCTTTGACGTCATCACAAGTCAGTTTTTTTCCGTCATGAAATTCGGCCTCGGCCGGTAGGTCGAAAGAATAAACTTTTGCGTCTTTGACTTGATAGGCTACGGCTAGTTCCGTCTCGGGAACCATATCGTTGTTAATTCTCATTAAACT
This sequence comes from uncultured Bacteriovorax sp., assembly GCA_964640545.1. Taxonomy (GTDB): domain Bacteria; phylum Bdellovibrionota; class UBA2428; order UBA2428; family UBA2428; genus JBGSZX01. The sequence continues at coordinate 3,133 of CAZXHL010000025.1, forward strand.
TTGGGCAAAAAGACTTATGACCTGAGCTGAGTTCATGTCCATGGTGTTTCGCAGGTCGAGGTTTTTGACTTCAGTTTCGATACCAATAATCAACGTGTCAGAAGGGCTTAGTTTTTGCTTGGTGCACGAAAAAATTAGTGGAGTCAAAATGAGTGCATAGAGAATGTTTCGCATAGCCCTTAGAATAGCTAAAAAGTGTGCTTTAATGGAGACTTATGGGGGTTTTAATGCAAGTTCTGATGCACAGGCTCACGAGCCGTGTCATAGGGGTGGGCGTTTGCGCGTTCGCAACACTGCTACCTCCGTCTTCTATGGGGTCCTCAGACACCGTAGCTAGTGATTCCTTCACGAAAGCACTTCAGGGCCGACTCAATTACATTTTCAAAAATGACAAACTTGATAAGTCTTCGCTCGGAGTGCAGGTTTTCTCGCTCTCGAGGCAGGAAACCATCTATTCTTTGAATTCAAAGGCGCTTCTTTTGCCGGCGTCCGCCGTTAAACTTTTGACGGGAATCGTCGCCCTGAAAAAGCTGGGCCCAGATTTCACGTATGACACCAATGTTTATTTTGAGAAAAATCTCAAAAGTGGGGTTCTTGATGGGGACATCTATCTTGAAGGAGGCGGCGACCCTTCATTAGTCAGTGAGAGGATGTTTGTTCTGGCGAGTGATGTCGCGAGAACTAGCTTGAAAGAAGTCAAAGGTAATATTCTAGTTGATGATTGGGCGTTTGATCAGGAGCGATATAGTGAAGATCGATTAAAGACAACGACCGACCGGCCATACAATGCGCCTATCGGGGCTCTGAGTTTTAATTACAATACGACGACAGTCTATTTCCGTCCTGGTGAAAAAGTTGGAGATCCGGTTCGAGTCTTTGTGGAGCCAGATACCGGTTATATTAAGGTGAAGAATTCCGCAAAAACGACGGCGACTGGAAACAAGTTCAGTGTGACCGCTCGTAGGATAGACGGGGGACCAAGCAATGATGTCGTTGAAGTCAGTGGCTCAATGCCTTACGGATGGTCAGAGCAAAGGCAGTATTTCAATGTTCTCTCTCCCGCTATCTATTCCGGATATGCGCTTAAGTATATGCTCGAACAAAAGGGTATTAAGTTTTCTGGCGCGACAAAAATTCAGAAAAAAAAGCGACCACTTTCTGCGATCAAGGTTGCTTCGCAAGGAAGCTTGCCTCTTAGGGAAATTGTTTCCTTAATGAATAAGTATTCCAATAATTTTATCGCAGAGGCGTTGATCAAAACCTTGGGAAAAGAAATCAAGGGTAAGCCCGGAACGCAGGATAAGGGAATTAAAGTTCTTAATGAAGAAATCTTAAGAATGGATATTGGAACGACGGGGATGAATATTGTCTCAGGATCTGGACTGACTCGCAAAAATAAAATGAGCGCAAAACAGTTTATTGATGTTTTAAATGCCGCTTATTTAGACTTTGAAATTCTTCCCGAGTTGTTGGCTTCTCTACCTATCGCGGGAAGAGACGGAACATTAAGTCGCAGGATGAAGGGCACCAAGGCCTTTGGTCGCCTTCGGGCGAAGACGGGTTCTCTGGATGGCGTTTCTGCTTTGGTGGGAATTGTTCAGAGTCAGGGGGGAGAGCTTTTGGCTTTCTCGGTACTTATGAATGATTCTAGTAAGAGCTCTAGGGAGCTGATGCGCTGGCAAAACTATTTTGGGCAGGCCTTGGCGGAATTCAACCGAAAAACTGTCATGACGGAAAAGCCTACTGAGACGAAAGCAGTTTTGGAGCCAGGTGAAAGATAATGTCTCGATTAAGGATCATATCGCTTCTCTGTTTTGGGCTACTACCTCTTGTTCCTAGCGTCAGGGCCGATTCCCAATATGTTGTGGCCGAGCGATTCCTTAGGGCTCAGTCTGATCTAAGGCAGCATCGAAGCCGGATGCTAGGACACTTCAAAATTCCACCCAAGGAAGCTAGTAAAATGATCTTCGATGTCGAAAGAGGCAGTCGTTTATTCTTGAGATGGTCGAAGCGACCTTTTCAACAGCCAAGAACGATATCGGTAAAGCTGGTAGCTCTTGATGGGAAAGAGGTAGAAGGTGACATGCGTATACCGTCTTCGGATCGTTGGGATCTAAACTGGTATTCAATTTGGCTTCCCTTTGAGTCCTCTGATGTTTCCATCTTGCACGTTTCGGTTCAGGTAGAAGAGCTGAATTCATTAAACCCATTCTCAACCTACAAGATCATTCGAAATTACGAGGCGAAACTTCCTTTGGGCCTTATCGATCGGACACACTCTAAGAAGATTTTGATGGCCTTAGAGAGTCAAACGCCGTGGTCGCAAAGAAGCTCATCGGGGCCGCAGTTAGTCCTTCGGTCTGTTGAGGACACAGGAGTGCAAGCAAGATGAAGACGTTTCTTCTTGTTCTCGGTTTCTATTCATTTGTCCTACGGGCGGAGACCTTAGATCCTGTTGTTTTGGGAGTGGTAGAGTTGACCAAGCAGGACCTTTTCGAAGTGGCGTCTATAATCTCCGAGATGAATATTCAACTCGTGCATGAAGAAGCCATTGAAAAGAGAATTCAGGCCTTGCTGATGACATCGATTCTTGAAGCAAAGAAAGGCAAAGGGGCTGAAGCTGTTGCTTTGTTGAAGAGAGCTAAGGTTGTATTTAGACAACCAGCTTTCCAGAAAAGTTTCCAGACACCGTATGAGCTTAAAGAAAAGCAACGGATTGAAGATTCCATTGCTTTAGTGGAATATGATCTCGGTCAAATCTTGGAGCGTGAGAGATTATGAACTGGTATAAAAATTTCGGGCCAACGATGCTTCTTGCGCTAAGTCCCTTGGGCCCGAGTATTGAAGATCATATTTCACGGTATGAAGACATGGTCTTCAGTTCCAAAATCGAAGATCAATGGGCCTCCGCAAGACGTGTGTCAGAGAGTGAAAGATTAAAGCCTCAGAACTCGTTTTCGGCAGAGGCTAAAGCGTTGTCGTCAGATCAGATTAAGGTTGAGTGGTATTTGAGGCGAGGTGCCTCCGGAGCCCCTCTTGTACTTAGAGATCTGCGCAATATTTCCGATGCAAAAATTTTAGACTCTGCTTTGTGGGGAGTTCTTCAGGAGTCGACTCAGTCCACTTTTTTCTCTAGTCAGATCTCATGGTCGCAATTAAGGGGAATTCTGGGAAGTTTTATTCGTAGTCATCCTCTTGAAAAGGCTCTTCTGGTTCAAGCTCATTCTGGATGGTGGCGATGGATGGTCGGCATACAGCCAGGTGATGGCGATGATGCAGACCTAAAGGCCTTGGCTGTTCTGGAGCGAGCGAGAGTGGAGCGACATCCTATCCAGAAAATGGAAGGGTATGCTATTAGTTATAGCCTCCTTGCGAATTCCGGAAACGGTTTTGAGTCGAGTCAGGTGGCTGATGAGTATGTTCAGGATCTATCGAGGCAGAAGGATACCTTGAGACGAAGTGGACGAGATTACTTTCAGAAGGTTCAGGCTGAAGCTCAGGAGAAAACAATCATTGCGGGACGCTTCTTTACGGCAATATCGTCGCGTTTGATTGGGGTGGGAAAGTTTGCTGAATCAGCAGAGTTTAGGGCATATGACTCTTTGTTGAAGCTCGGTCGAAAGGAGCCCATATCAGCGAAGGAGTTTGTTGAGATTGCAAATGGGGTCTATCAAGCTGGCCAATGGGAAAAAGCTTATCAATATTTTTCTCTTTCTTTGGGGGCTGCTGGTTTTCAGGATCTAGATCTCGATGAGCAGCTTGGTGTTGAACTCAGACGATTTATTTCGGCGACCAATGCTAAGACGAGCACGCAGATCAGTATGAATGATTTTGAGGTTCTGGTCGATAAAACTTTTAATTCTGTATATCGAGATGAGGCATTGCTTTCATTTGCGAGATATCTCGAGCGAGAAAACTTAAGATTTGAGGCGAAGCAAGCCTGGTCCTGGGTACGCTCTTATTCCTACAATCAAGATCAAAGGTTTGAGGCGATTGACCGCTTGATCGATTATCAGGTCAAAGATGTCGTGGGACTTCCAAAGTCATCATCGGCTTTGGCTAGCCTGGTCACTGCGACGGAACTCTCCTCCTCTTACGCCGTTGACCGTCGCTTCCTCCCAAAATTAAAAGTACTGCTTTCAGCGATTAAAGATAAAAGTAGCAAGTTTAACCTCAATCAAAACAAAGTTCTCCGAGCAAGTTTGAGCGACTTTGAAAAAAGAATCGCGAGACTTAGATGAGTGTAGCGTCTAGATTTGTGATATCGAGCTACTTTTTGGCCAGTTTTGCTCTGGCTCAGCAAGATCTCCCTCAAGAACTCAGACATCTTACTGAAAATTGGCCCGTAACTTCACAATCAAAAAACAGTCCATCTTTAGGTGAGCGACGAGCGCCGAGCTATGAGTCAATCGTTTTGCAATCTAAGATGAGAGAGATCAATAAACGACTGAACGATCTATGGGTTCAGTTTCGTGATGATGACAGTCCACGATGTGGGCAATCCGTGGCTTATGCCTTAGAGGCCATTAGCTTGAAGTGGAAAAATGAATCGCCCAAACTTTTTGAGTGCCAGGAGGAGTGTCAAGAATCTCTTGATGCCATCGCCTTTGTTTCATCCAATGTTGATCGACTTGAAACCGCTTTAGAATCTTGTTTGAGCGCTGGCATTCACCATCCCTGGTATCTAGAAGAAGAGTCAGGTCTGGGTGCTACTGTGGGAGTCACGGGGGTGCGAGAGTCAAATCCCGGGCAAGCCGAGTCAGCAGCTGTTTCGACTTCAATACTAAATTTTAATGCCGGCTTAAAGGGCGTTGTAAAAACGGGCAGGGCTTGGCATCGAGCTTCATTCAAACCTAGTTATATTGTTGATGGGGATCGTAGCAACTTGTTTCTGTGGGATTATGAACAGAAGCATGTCTTTTCGTTGTCTAGAGCTGCGGCGGTTTCGGTTGGTGGTGAATTAGAAAAAAAGTCTGTTTGGATACCTGGGGTCGCTTCGTCAGACAGGGCCGTTTCAAAACGTTATCTCGGGAATGGAGATTTTAGCTGGCGATCTTTTGGGAGAAGGCTTGAGCTTGGGGCTTACGCAGAGAAAACGACTTGGGATCCTTCGCTTTGGGGCTCAGTGGAATTTGGAGCAGTCCATAAAGTGTATTTGCAAGACGTCCCATCCTCGAAGGGATTTGTTGTTTTCAATCTTTCGAAGCGTAGTTTTGAAGATAGCCTGGCCATTGATAATCTCTGGACTTGGGGCGCCGCTTATCGTTTGCAGGTGCGCCAATCAAACCAGGGATTGATAGATGTTAAAATTGGTTTTCAGGACGAACGTGATAGTGAGTTTGGATCCAAGCTTTGGCCTGATCTAGGGCTTTCTCTGGAGTCGGATGGTCTTAGTGTGTCCGGGGTTAAGGTTGGCTTGAGTTTTCAGTTGAGTCCTGAAGTTTATCCCTGGTCAATTTCCACGCTTGAGTTAGCGGGTAAGTTTCAGCTTAGCTATTCTGTTGATCAGTTAGAGCTCCCATTGGAGCTGTCACTTAAGAAACAGATGCATCGAGGATTGCCTGGTGGTAGGCGAAACGATAGGGTACTGGGAGTGGGTATTGGCGCACGATATGAAATTACAGAACGAGCGAAGGCGCAGTTTAATTTTTATTCCGAAAAAGCTTGGATTCCTACTTCAGCCTCTTCAGACATTGCTTTTGCGAAAAATAGCTACAAGAATATTTCGCTCTTAGGTGGGGTTCAATATGAGTTCTAGGAGCTTTCGATTCTGGTCCCTCGGTGGCAGTGGAGAAGTTGGGATGAACTCTCTCCTGTATCAATTCGGAGAAACCTTACTTCCTGTTGATGCGGGAATCGTTTTTGCAAATGCAAATGACTATGGAATTGAATGTTTGCATGCGGACTACCAGTCTTTTTTTCAAAAGCACAAGCCTAAGTCTTGGTTAATCACTCATGCGCACGAAGATCACATTGGCGCTGTGGCTGCTATGATGGAGGGGGCGATTGCGGCGGGAGTCGAAGTTCCTGTGATTTATGCTCCACTTCTTGCGGCGGAGTTGATTCGCCTCAAGGTTATGGAAGATACTCGCTACCCCAATGCTCATAAGTTTGTGGGTAAGGTTCGCAATGTGGATCTTAATGAATGGTTTGATGTTGACGGAATTGAGGTTCGATTTATAGAGGGCAGGCACAGTACTTTGCAATCTTGCGCCATTGCTTTTAAGTGGGCTGATGGGGCAAAAGAGATGTCACTTCTTCATAGCTCTGATTTTAAGATTGATTCAGAAGAATATGAAGATGGCGTCAGGGGTCTCGAGATTTATGACGTCTTCGACGGGAAAAGGCCAGACTTTCTAGCGGTGGACTCTACAAACTCTGAACGCTCAGGAAAAACGGTTTCTGAGAAAGAGATCATTCCAAACTTGAAGAATCTTATGGAAAAACAGGAAGGCAGAATATTTGTTTCTCTTTTCTCATCAAACGTTTACCGTGTGTCTTCACTCATAAAACTCTCTAAAGACCTGGGGAGAAGTGTGGCTCTTGCAGGTCGCAGCTTGCTAAATGTCCACAGGATCGCAGTAGAGAATTCATTTTACGGAAGTAATTGCCGAGATATATCTGGAGCGCAGATTCTGCCCCAAGATGAGATTGTAAGAAGTCCTAAGCACAAGCAGTTGATCATCTGCACGGGAAGCCAGGGAGAAAGACGGAGTGTTTTGGCTCGTTTGGCTATGGGGACTCACTCTAATTTTAAAATTGATGAGGGCGACGCGGTCATCTTAAGTAGCAAGACTATTCCAGGAAATGAAAAGGCTGTCTCTTGGCTTGTGAATTCACTTCTTCGTGAGGGTGCCAAGGTTTATTGGGGAAGTTATGCTGTTCTTCAGGCGGGTGGTCCCATTCATGGGAGTGGGCACGCTCGTAGAGAGGAGATCGCCGACCTGCTTTCCATGCTCAAGCCCAAAAACATTATTCCGGTTCATGGTGAACTCCGGCAGCTGAGAAGCTGCGCTGAGCTTTCTCAACAAGTGATGCAGTCTCAGGGCTGGGTTTCTAATGTTCATTTGTGTGAGAATCTATCGAGGCTGGATTTTGTCGAATCAGCCGACGGATGGGAACTCGAAAGTCGTTCCCTTCTCGAATACGAAGGACGCATGCTTCGTTTTGATAATTTCGTAGCTCATAGCCTGGATCCATTCCTTAGAGATCGAAAACACAGCGCGAAAGCGGGTATCGTTTCGATGACCCTTGATTCGGTAGGAAGAGTGCAGGTGAAGTTCTGTGGATTGATTCCGGAAAGGGCAGCCGACTCTGAAGCTATGGCCGAAAGTTTGGAAGAGCAAATTATAGAGTGGGCTCAAAGCCGCTATAAAAAACTCCAAAAAGAAAACGTTTTTCAGAAAATGGATCGCAGCAAGTCAGAGAAAGATTTGGCTGATGATCTCTCAAGATTTGTTCGTCGTATTGTGGGAGCTAGGCCCGTTACTATCTGTCACTTGGTAGGGCTGTGATCGATGAAGGCATTTCTTCAGCGCACTTGTTCTTTTACTGTAATTAGGTCGAGAGAAGATCTTTCTTCTGATGTACTTGAAGAAAATTATATCGGTGTCGGGATGGTTGTGCTGCTTGGCTGGGATAGGCATGATGAAGAGCGTGATGATCTGGATGCGGCTGAAGATTGGATTTTAAATAAGATTTCAAAGATTCGAATTTTTCCGGACGAAGAAGGTAAGATGAATATGGACCTTCCGGCCTATATGGGGCGGGAGAAGCTGGAAGGCGGTATACTTTGGGTTCCTCAGTTTACTCTAGCCGGAAAAATGGACTCAGGATATCGCCCAAGTTTTTCAAAAGCCATGACTCCGCTAGAAGCCAAGAAGCGTTTTGAGGGTTTTAAGGCAAAGGTTCAGGCTATGGATACTCTTTACACCAACATCTTTGGAGTGTTTGGCGCCGACATGGAAATCACTTTTACAAACTGGGGCCCAGTTAGTTTGATGATTGAAAAATAAAAAAGGCCAACGATTTCTCGCTGGCCTTTTTGTTTTAATGTTTTTGCTAGTGCCAGGTTTAGTCGACGTAGTTTGCAGCAGCTTGAATGACTTTCTGACAAACTTCAGCCTTCGTTCTCCACCAGCCACCAGAATTACGAAGCTTAAGGGCTTGTTGGCCGTTGATGCTGATGGCAATATCATCCACGTTTCCGGGCATTTCTACTTCGTCCATACATTGGTCACCAATTTCGGTCGCCGTTGACCCCTTGAAGGCGTAAGTGTTGCTTTCTCTTCCTTCTAAGCTAAACGCGACAAGGTATTTGCCTCTTCGAATTCCTTTTCCAAGGCCAAGGTCGGCAGCACCTTTTGCCAAAACAGAACAGGTTTCGAGAGACCCCTTCCACCAGCCAGCGGAATTGCGCATGGTTTTTGTTGAAACATAGTTAAGGGAGACCTCGATGTCGTCTACGTTTGCGCTTTGGCCGGCTCTTTCGGCAAGACACTTCTGGAGAAGTTGGGCCGTGCCTCGTACTTTAAAGCTGTACGAGCTGCCTTCGATGTTGGCAGTAACTGTGGAGAGAGGTCCAGGCTCAAAGAAGCTTCCGTCATCTACGGACTCGCCTTTTGCGATGGCTTTGATATCCTCAAGGAGTTGGTTGATCTGTCTGAGTTCCGCTGGCCTGAGGTCGTAAGCTTTTCGCTCGACGAGCCTGGCGACGTTGGCAGACTTTTCAATCGCTCTCTCTGCGAGTGGCCGATCGGCGTGGGCAGATGGAAGAGCGGTGAAGATCAATAGAGTTGCGGCAAGCGATTTGAGGGTTAGGGGGGAAGTTTTCATGTGGCGGGCCTCCTTGGTTTTGATTTCTTTTTCATAGTGATTTTGGAGGATGGAGCAAACCTAAGAGTTCTTTACAGGGTGCGTTACAAAAATGTAAACGCTCTTGAGGCGCTCTAAGGGGCCTGGTCTGGGCACAAAAAAGCCCGCACTTCTGTGAAGAGTGCGGGCTTAAAAAAGTAATATAATCGAAAAACTACAAAGAAGTGAGATCTGCAGGGCTTGCGATTCCAACGCCAGCTTTTACTGGTGTTTTTTCGAAGCTTACGGGGGTCTCTCTCAAGACTCTTGAAGGATCATTCGCATACTCAATCATGTAGAGCATCGGATTGATGTTGGCTTCAAAAGTTGGCTCAATGATGCTTGGGCTTGGGTAGAATCCACCGTTCCAGAAAGACGCAGGGCTAAGTTCGAAAGTGAAAGCAAAGATGCCGTGCTCGCCATAAGCCCAGTCAGTGGTGTCACCACTTGCGATGTAGAGGTCCGAAGATTGCTGAGGCGTGTATCTGTTCCATCGAGCCATGTCGCGAGCCATCTTTTCGAAGATAGGGAGGTCGGCAGGGTTGCCAAGTTTCTCACCGATTTTGTCATAAGTGTGGCCCCATGGGTAGAGAATGAGCTCAGAGAACGTATGGAAAGTAAGAAGCATGGTCATACGAGGTTGAGAATCAACAAAGAACTTCAAGTTCGCAGTTTCGGCTTCTGAGAAAGGTGCAACACCTTTGTAAGTGTCTGAGCTAGGGGTGCTAGAAGATCCACCCGTTCCCCATTGGTAACCGTAGTTACGGTTAAGGTCGACTCCGTAGGTTCCGTCGTTGTTACGGCGACGGTTTTTTCTCCACATGCTTCCGCGGATTCCGTTGCTGTAGTCGTGAATGTGTCCGTCAGGGTTGATCACGGGAGCAATGTAAACTTCGCGAGTATCGAGAAGCTGCTTGATTTGTGGGTTGGTCTCGTAGTTTTTTACGAGGTAGCTAGCCATGCGAAGTGGCACTTCAACAGAAAGGTGCTCCCGAGCGTGATGGCATCCCGTGAAGAGGACAACAGGAAGTTGCTCAGCTTCAGCTTGAGCTAGTGAGCGTCCGCTGATTCTAACCATGGTCATATCGCGGTTCTCGATGCTGTTACCCAAAGTTGTTTGAGTCACTAGGCTTGGGTAGTCGTTTGCAAGAGCTACGAGTTGAGCTTTCGCTTCTTCATAGGAAGTGTAACGTTGAGCATTCAAGCCCATGTCCATTTGGAACCAACGCTCAGGAATTTCTTGAGCTGTGACAGGCGCGCCTATAGCTTTTAATTTCTTAATATCGGCTTCTGTTCCGGCCACGAAGAATTTGTCTGAACGAATTTCGTCGATTGCAAAGCCCATGTCCTGAACAAGAGTTCGAAGATGCTTGTCGTTGGACTTGATCTCGATGTAGTGAGTTTTGGCTTCCTCAGAATGGTGATGCGACGCCGCAGACGTAAGTCCTGAGTGCATAATGGAAAAAGCCACGGCTAAGGACGCCAAAGCAGAGCGTTTTGAAAAAAGTGTAGAAAAAATTGATTGAATCATTTGATATGAATCCTCCCCAGTAGATGCATCATAGGGGAATTAACGCTAAAATAAGAGCAAATGAACCTTAATTTGTCTGACATACGCGGGGTGCGGCGTGAGAGGGACTTTGTCGCCGTCTCAGGAAAAGATTCGACGAGATTTCTCCAAGGCATGTGGACCTGCGACATCTCGCTGCTCTCGAAAAATGCGCCTGCCGTTGCGGGTGGCTTATTGCTGACTTTGAAGGCCAAGCCGGTCTCAGAAGCTCGAATTTTATCCGGATACCTCATTAATGATGCTGGGGAACTCGTCAGGGCCGAGGACGGTTCAAGTGCAAATACTTATGTGATCTCGCTTCCCGCGGGGCGTGGGGCATCCACGGTCGAAGCTATGGACCGTTATTTGGTCGCTGATGACGTGGAGCTTAGGTTGGTGACGGCTGCAGAGTCTTCTATGGATGTTTACACATGCCTTGTGGATAACTTGCCTGATGCTGCAAGTTTTCGCGTGGAGCCCTTGGTTGCGAAAGATGTGGCAAAAGTTTTTCGAGCGGAGAATCTGGATGATGCCTGTGCAGAAGGAGCCGTTCTACTGCCCGTATCAAGAATTTCCCCTAAAGAGTTTGAATTATGGATCATGAAATCATCCCCTGGAGAAATTCAAGCTTTGCTTTCGGCGGATGATCACACGAGGCTCCGAGTGGAGCGTGGCGTGCCGGAGTGGGGTGTCGACATCACGGACGATTCTTTTGTGCTGGAATTTCCATTTGAGGATGAAATCTCTTTTCACAAGGGGTGCTATCTTGGGCAAGAAGTTGTGGCGCGAGGAAGCTACCGCGGCCAAGTGGCTAAAGCCTTTGTGCGTTTTCACTCAGATACGACACTCGCGCTTGGCTACATCTTTGCGGAAGGAGCTGATGAAAAGCCTTGTGGAAAAATCACAAGTGCCGCAGGGTCTATGGCTTTAGGGCAACTTCGTCTGCGTGATTTGGAAAATCGCAAATATTACCTTAGGGTAGGTGAGCTTGATTCTTTGAGTGATGAGAAGGTGCCCATTAAGTCGGTTGATGTTTTGTCATTAAAGGTGCCGGATTAAACCTATGGAAAGCGCGTTGGATGACTTCCTTTGGTATCTACAGTCAGAAAAAAAGATGTCGACCGCGACAATAAGTGCTTATAAGAGCGATCTTTTGTCTTGGAGGCAAGAAGGCTTTGATTGGGCTGCTAGTAGTTGCGTTTCAAGGGAAATTCTTGGTGAAGCCATCGAAAAGCTTCGTGCCCATGGTCTTAAGGAAAGCACTTTAGCTAGGAGAATTGCTTCATTGCGGTCCATGATTGCCTTTCGGAATCTCTTCCAGCCGACGTGGTCCAAGCTTTTGGACGATCTTCCTCCTGGCATTGAGGAGCCACCACTGCCTAAGGCTTTGAGCCTCGATGAGGTGAAGCAATTTCTTGAGATCGAACTCGATGGACTGTCGGGACCCGCGCGAAAACGAGCTTTAAGAAATAGGGCTCTCCTTGAGCTTACTTATGCCTCAGGGCTTCGAGTGACTGAAGTGGCCGAGCTCAGTCTTCAAAATATTGATGAAGACCAGGGAGTTTTGAGAATTGTTGGTAAAGGAAGCAAAGAGCGCTTTGTGCCTTACTCGGACCGGTCGTGGTCGTGGGTTCAAAAATATATCGACGAGGTTCGCGAAGAGTGGGCCGAGTCTGCGCCTCACAAATTTCGAGACACACTGTTTTTGAGTCACAGGTCGCGAGGTTTAAGTCGTATGGGGATTTGGAAAATAGTCAATCAAAGATCGCTTGAATGCGGGGTGGATGATGTCCATCCTCATATGCTGCGGCATTCTTTTGCTACGCACCTGCTTCAAGGTGGGGCGGACATTCGTGTCGTGCAAACCTTGCTAGGGCATAGCTCCCTTAATACGACTGAGCGCTACCTTAAAATCGACGATTCCGAGCTCCAAAAAGTCTTTGAAACATTGCATCCCTTACGGGACTAAAGATTGCCAGATTTTAGACTTCAATAGAGGCTTTCTTTGACGAAAACCATCTTGATCCTACGAGGCTTAGGATCTAGGCTCTGACCCATATGACAGCCCCAAAAACTACCGCAGAAATTCGCGAAGCTTTTTTGAAATATTTTGAAAAAAACGGCCACACTAGAGTCGAAAGCGCGAGTCTAGTTCCTCACAATGATCCGACTTTGTTGTTTACTGCGGCTGGAATGGTGCAATTCAAAGACTGTTTCCTAGGGGTTGATAAGAGAGAATATACGCGGGCAACAACAGCGCAGAAATGTGTGCGTGCTGGCGGTAAGCATAACGACTTAGAAAACGTAGGCTTCACGGCAAGGCACCATACCTTCTTTGAGATGCTTGGAAACTTTTCCTTTGGAGACTACTTCAAGGAAGATGCGATTCGTTTTGGTTGGGAGTTCGTGACTCAAGTTTTGAAGCTTCCCAAAGATAAACTTCGAGTTACAGTTCACGATAGTGATGATGAAGCTGCAGAAATTTGGCACAAGCAAGAGGGCGTGCCAAAAGATCGCATTATCAGAATGGGTGATGAAGATAACTTCTGGCAGGCTGGAGATACGGGGCCTTGTGGTCCATGCTCTGAGATATTCTGGGATCAAGGTTCAGAGGTCGACGGTGAACGCTGGCTAGAGATCTGGAATTTGGTTTTTATGCAATTTGATCGTGATGAGAGCGGAAAGCTCTCTCCACTTCCCAAGCCGTCGGTTGATACTGGGATGGGGCTTGAGCGCGTAGCTGCCGTGATGCAAGGAGTTCCTTCAAATTATGACGGAGACTTGATGGCAAGTCTTATTGAAGACACAAGAGTTCATTTGTCACGTCTTGCAAAGCGTGACTTAGTCTATGATGCCAACAGCAGAGATCTTGAAAGCTCGGCGCTTAGAGTTGTTGTCGACCATTTGCGCTCAACAAGTTTCTTAATTGCAGACGGCGTCCTTCCATCAAATGAAGGTCGGGGTTATGTCTTGAGGCGTATTCTTCGAAGGGCTTTGCGTTTTGGAAAGAGGCTTGACGTTAACAAGCCTTTTATGGCCGATCTTGTCTTTTCTTTGGTTCGTCAAATGGGAGATGTTTATCCTGAACTCAAGAATCGCGAGAGTGTGATTTATGATGTGCTTAAGGAAGAGGAAGAGAGATTCCTTCAGACTCTTGATGTTGGTCTTCAGCTTTTGGAAGAAGCGTTTGCGGCTTCTGAAAAAACTAAGAAACTCTCGGGCGAGGTTATTTTTAAATTATATGATACCTTCGGTTTCCCCGAAGATCTTACTGCTTTGATCGCACGTGAGCGTGATTTTGATCTCGACGTAGATGGTTTCAATAAGTTGATGGCCGAAGCTCAAGATCGTTCTCGCAGCTCTTGGAAGGGGTCAGGTGAAACCGCTGTGCTTGGTGCGGTGAAGGAGTGGAAGAACGAGAATGTTTTTCCGAAATTCATTGCTTATGAAGCGAGTGAGTCCGAATCAAAAGTTCTTGCTGTCGCAGAGGGAGAAGAGGGTGCTTGGCTAGCTATTGACCCTACTCCATTCTACGGTGAGGGCGGTGGCCAAGTTGGGGACACAGGATCTCTTGAGCTCGACGGCAAAATTTATCCAGTGCTCGATTCTCAGAAAACTTATGATGGTGGTTTTGCTGTTTATACAAAAGCTCCTAAGGGCACTTTTAAAACAGGTCAAAAAGTCTTTGCAAAAGTAGACGACGTGAAGCGCTCAGCTACTCGCGCTAACCATACGGCAACTCACCTTCTGCATGCTGCTTTGAGAAATGTTCTGGGCACTCATGTTCAGCAAGCAGGCTCATTGGTGAATCCAGAGAAACTTCGGTTTGATTTTTCCCACAATAAGTCGATCAGCTCTAAAGAGCTCAATCAAATTGAGCAACAAGTAAATGAAGCCATTTCAAAAAGTGTAGAGCTTGAAATTGTGAATACCTCTTATGATGATGCGGTTCAAAACCGCGGTGCTCTTGCTTTGTTTAGTGAAAAATATGGCGACACCGTTCGCGTCGTTGATATGCCAGGAGTTTCGACGGAGCTTTGTGGTGGTCTTCATGTGAAGAACTCTTCTGACATCAAGCTTTTCAAAATCATTCAAGACTCGGCTGTTGCGGCGGGAACAAGAAGAATTGAGGCGCTCACTGGAGCTGGTGCGCTTGATTACTATAAGAAGCAAGAGTCTTTGGTTCTGACGCTATCTACACAGTTGAAGTCTCAGCCTGAAGCACTCGAGGAAAAAGTCTCGAAGCTCGTTAGCCACAATAAAGAACTAGAAAACGAAATCAAGAAGTTGAAGAAGAAACTTTTGGAGGGGCCGAGTGATGCAACAGTGCTCAAAGCTACTTTTGAAAATTTCCCAGTTCATATCCATGCGATGCCGGATGATGCGGACGTGGGAAGTCTGAGAGATCTAGCAGACTCGCTACGAACTAAGGAATCGACCAGTATTCATATTATTCTTGCCGCATCGAATGTTCTAGTGACCGTTGATCCTAAGAAGTTAAGTGGAGCTGATGCTTCAAAACTTCTAAAAGGCTTGGCAGAGAAGCTCGGCGGTCGTGGCGGGGGACAAGCGCGAACGGCGCAAGGCAAGTTACCATTTCAAACTTCAGCAGAAGCTGCTGAAAAAGTTCAAGGAGCCTTGGCATGATGAAACGATTGAAGATATTTGGCCTAATAATATTGTGCTCGTGCACTGGTGAAGTCGCACACGAGAAATTTCCAGGTGGAGCTGGTCGGACTTCGGATGTCAAACAAGCTCAGACCACCCAAGCGGTTCTTGGTGGCATTGATTCGCTCAACAATCCACTCGCAGAGAACGGCGGCGTTTCAAAAGAAGGTCGTATTGCCGGCGTCGTTAAGCTAGCTAAGGGGGCCGAATACAAAGATGGCATGTCGTTCTTTATTTCAGCGCGACCTGCAGCTGGTGGACCACCTCTTGCTGTGAAGCGATTGGGTCGAGTAGATTTCCCCTATGTTTTTGAGCTCACTCAAGAGAACCGAATGATGGAGGGGACTGATTTTTCTGGAGAAGTTCTTCTTGCTTTGAGGCTTGACCAGGATGGAAACCCTTTGAGCCGCGACGAGGGAGATCTTGGGGTAAGTATCGAGACTACAGTTGGAACTGAAGGCTTGGAGCTAGAATTAGCTCCGGAGTGATTTGCGTCCGGAGCTAAAGAATAGGCTTAAAACAATGGCTTACTGAGAAGCCACGTTTTCTTTTTTGAAGTAAGGTCCTTCCAGCAGGCCTTGATTCTTCCTCAAGAACAATGCTCTCGATGTGTATGTTGCTACTTCTCTAGATTTATCAAGAGAATCATTTACTGCTTGTGCTACCGCTGCATTCACGAGACTTCCAAGGAAACCTAGATCCTGTTGGCCGGAGTTGGCAGAGTGATTGGCTGAAGCAGTTCCTACCCAGAGAGTTCGACTCGTTTTGGCGGAGACTAGTTTTGCCGTTGCCTCGACTGTCGTGTTGCTGTCAATCAAGTGAAACTTCGTGCCATATCGATTCACGATAATGTACATGATGGCATCAGGGTTGATGATTTCTTTGATTTTTTTAACGGGAACCTGGTGCATTTCTCCGGGGCCTGGCAAACCATTTCTTTTCATGAGTTCGTCGACCACCGCCACAGGAAAAACGTAGAATCCTTGTTCCGCAACTGGCAGACTAACGGTAGAAAGAAAACTATAACTTGCCATTACTTCTGAGCTTTCGTTTAAGGGCGGCAAGATTAAAATGGATTTAGGATTTTCTTCTCTAAACAATGTGTAATCTTTTGGCTGTGTAGCACAAGCACCAAGTCCAAGAATGGTTAGTGCTAACATCAGCTTTTTCATGACTTTTTCCCCTTAGATTTTTTGCTAGCTTTTGGTTTCTTCGAAGACTGCTTTCCTTTGTTTTGTCCTTTGAGAAACAGATCCATTAGAGTTGCCGACTCTGGAAAATTGCTTCTTTCTTGGGCCAAGTGTTCTTGTGAAAGTCTAAGATTTCCAACTTCGCTATAAAGCATTCCTAGGTGAGCGTGAAATCCCGGAGGGAGTTCGAGGCCTTGCTCTTGGGAGTATGTAATGTCCTTTTGCAAAAGTTCGATGTGCTTCAGGGGTCCATCGTTGTTCCCTTTTGCTAACCTTTCATAAATGACATCCTGGTAGTTGCCCCAATAGTAAAGTGGTTTTGAGGCACAAGAGCTAAGCAGTAATGCCAGGGCAACGATTCCTAAAGTGTTCAGCTTCGTTATCTGCATTTTTACCATGCTCCATTTTGGATGCTGCGAACTAGGTCGTCAACGGCGTCCCTAATGGCGAGGTCCAGGACTTTTCCGTTTAGAGTAGAGTCATATCCAGCAGTCCCGCCGAAGCCTAAGACTTCTCTATTGCTCAGGGCATATTCTCCAGCGCCAGATGCTGAATAGACAACTTCAGTCGTTTCAACATCCACAACATTCAGCGTGACTTTTGAATAAGCAATTTGTTTCTTTCCGCTTCCCATGATTCCAAAGAGTTGTTTGTCGCCAGTGTTTTTGCGGCCGAACTCAGTGACGTCTCCGGAGATAGCAAACTTTGCTCCCTTAATGTTTTGAGATTTCTTAGAGTAGCCGGACTCTTTCGCTAATTTTTCCATGATGGATCGATCCATCACTGAAAAACGCCCGCTTCGTTGAAGATGTCCTTTAAGGATGGTCTTAGCTTGCTGGCCCAGTTGATCGCTGTCGTCTGAGAACATGCCTTTCATATAATTTGATTCGTTACTAAAACGGCCAACTATAAGCGGTTTTTTGGGGCCCGAATAAGATCTAGCTGTTTCGTTGGCCTGAGTTTGTTTGATTTCAACTGACCTCGAAGACTCGCTTGCACAAGACGTCAGTAGGGTGGCTCCAAGGATTAGTGTTAGGAATGATTGAATTTTTTGGTTTAGCTTTTTCACAGATTTCTCCCCCATATGGGCTAAAACGATATCATGAGCCTATCTCTTTTTTAGTGGGTTACAGAAAAATCCCAAGCTATTCCTTGTAATATGTTCTTTTATATTAAACGCTTAACGCGCATGCACAGTTCTGCTTTCTTGACTCTCAATTCTGAACGACTATCGTCGCGGTGCACCACAACCCCCTAATAGAAAGAGAGAACAATATGAAAAATTTTTTAATGGCCGTAGCCCTCATCATCACTAGCTCGACTGCATTTGCAGGTGGAGACAAAGGCCCGATCGAAGTGGTCATTGGTCCGTCTACCTCTTACGCTTGTGTTTCAACAAACAACAATACAGGATACAGCTATGTTCGTAAGTCATCGACTCGTTCATTCGCACAATCTTCTGCTCTTGATTACTGTTTGAATAACTCACGTAATGGACGCGCTTGTTCGAATGCTCGTTGTGCTCAAGAAACAAACGGGTTGAAACTCGTAGTTGTTGAAAACGGTCGCACTGGACAAAGATTCCGCGCGAACGCTTATACAAGACTTGAAGCAAAAGCTAATGCTATGAACCGTTGCTTAAACACGGTTCGTAATCCTAGCCGTTGCTACGTTGTTCGTTAATTAGAAGTTATTCTTAACCCTGCGCTAGCTTCAATGGTGCTAGTGAGCTGAAAAGGCTTCGTTGCTTAATTGCGGCGAAGCCTTTTTGTTTTAGTGGGAGTCGAATGAGTGATCAAAAGTTGCAACGTTGGATAGGCCGCAGCGGCTGACGTAAGAGTTGGAATGAGGATTGAGGCCAGCCGCTTGCATAACGGCGATTTCTAACTCTGTGGTTGTGCACTCGTCGTTCACTCCAGCCAAATGAATCGCTTCATGGATCAAAACTTGAGCCATAAATTTTTCGCCTTTTCGCTCAATGTCTGGGCAAATGTAGATGTTGGAATTGAGGTCTTGTGACAGAACGAAGGCAGATACGAAGGAGCCAGGATTCGTCGAAGTGCATTCTTGAGCATAAATAGAAGGCACTTTTGCAATAAGGCGGTCCTGAAGGATCAATTGTAGTGAGTCAGCCATACTGGCTACTTGAGCATCGCCAGACTGGCTGACACTAGCCAGCCACCCCAGTGATAGGTCTCGTGATTCGTCCGTAAAAGCCTGCATGGACGCATCCATGGGCTCATAGAGGCTATTTTGGCCACAAGCTGACATAGCCAACATGAGCACAAAAAAGACGGACCTATATAATGATTTATTTACGTTCCAAATACGTGCCACCTCTTGAGTGTAGGTAATCCCCCCGAAAACTTAAAGTTAATATTCAGCTAAGTCTTTGTGAAGTTTGAGTTAAGGCTAAGGGTTTTCCTCTTTTATTACGAAGATATAGTTAAGATGTAGAGGTGGAGGGTCTTTATGACTTCAGGAATTTTTTCAGCAGGAAGCATTAGCCGTGTTCAAAGATTTGTAGCGAGGGTCACTTGTTTTGCATTTTTTCTGTCAATGACCGTTGGTAGTCCTTCCGCGATTTCTGGGGCTAAACAATCAAGCGATGCAAAGCAGCTCAAATTAATGAGTAAGATCTATGAACTCTCTGTAAGGTCCTACAAAAAGCATAAAAACCCTTCAGGATTTCTTTGGGGCATTGAACACTTAATAGACGAAGATGTTAGCGCTGGAGTGGCCGTGGTTCTAGCTCACTCAAAAGAGGTTTTACCAACGGTAGATTATCTAGAGGCATCTAACTCTCTAAGGGTTAATTCGGCGGATGGAAGAAAAATTACGATCACTCCTGTTGATACCGCTAATGGAAAATTTCTAGTTCAAGGAAAAGCCTTCCAATGGAATCTATCAGAGGGTTTTCAAAGTAATATCATGCGGCTTCAAGCACTTTTAGGTGGAGAGCATGCCAGCTTTGATGTCTGGAGTCTTTTGTTTCCTTCGGCCCACGCTGGTGATGGCGCTAATGTTCAGGGGGCGCCACCTCCTGCTTCAGTAGATCCACAAAAAGAAGCAAAAGAGAAATGTAAAAAAGCTGATGGAACAAAGAAAAAAGCGTGTGGCTGGGCTTTCTGGATCGGTGTTGCTCTAGCGGTGATTGCTGTGGGCTTACTTATTTATTTCGTAACGAAACCGAAAAAGAAGAAGTCTCAGTCATCTAATTCTTCGGGGGGTGGCGATGACGGAGATGATGGCGGAGAGCCTCCAGTTGACGACTTTAGTCCATGGGAAGATGCTCAAGACGGGATTACGAGTGATGTTGCAGGGAACACCGGTAATGCTCCCGAGGGAAATACTCCCACTTTACCTCCTGGCTATGAGGTCGTGCCACCAGCGCACGGAGGATAGTCGATGTTAAAGCAAATAAAGAAAAAACTTTCTTTGGTTTTAGCAACCTTGTTCGCTTGCTTGATTTTAAGCGGATGCTTCAAGAAATTTGAATCTACCTCGGGAGACACTAGTAAATCAGAGTATGATGATATAACCCGGGTCTCAGAATTGCCATCTTGCTTGGTGCGGTCGACCTCTAGTGGGTGGCACACGGTAGATGACTTCGAACTAAATTTTGAATGTTATCCTCCGGAAGACTTTCCTACCGACTTGATTGAGAAGGTTGAATGTCAAAATACGAGAGTTGGGACCTGGGCTGAGTGTGACTCTAGACTTGTTAACAATTTTTCTAGTCTAAAAGAAGGTAGCAATACACTAAGAATTAGGGCGGAGAGCCGCGCTAATCGAGTGAGTCCTGTAAAATTTCTCACAGTTAAGGTTGATACGCTCAAACCAAGTATAGAGAGCCTGGCTCTAGACGGCATCTATAACAACGTTCCTCGTGCTCGCTTCACACCTAGCGATGATGCTAGTGGTAGTGGAATATTTAGAGTCCTTTGTAAAGTTGAGGGCTCTGGCGCTCCAGGGACTTGGTATTCGTGTGGAGATTCTAGCACTAGGAATGTCGATCTTTTGAATTTGACTGCGAACGAGACCTACGATTTTTCAGTAAAGGCAGAAGACAATGCAGGCAATGAATCCTCGGTTGAAGTCCTTC
The DNA here is from genome assembly GCA_964640545.1 of uncultured Bacteriovorax sp. Taxonomy (GTDB): domain Bacteria; phylum Bdellovibrionota; class UBA2428; order UBA2428; family UBA2428; genus JBGSZX01. Next base: position 23,498 of record CAZXHL010000025.1, read on the forward strand.
AGTTTCTCACGGCCTTTGTGGCTCCGAGTGAGTTGTGCGCGATTTCACCAGTGGTAAGCCCGACTCAGTTAACTACGGTGCCCATGAACTTCTCTTGTGCATCGACACAACCTATTTCAAAAAGGCAATGTCGATTGTCGGGTCAGGCTTGGCAAAATTGTCAGACTGCCACTCAGCATATCTTGTCTGGCTTGGCGGACGGAAACCATACGTTTGAAGTTAGGTTCCGTAACGATCACAACATGCCTAGTCCCGTAGCCACAAAATCATTTGTGGTGGACACAACACCTCCAGTTATTAATATCACGAGCGCTGATACCCTCGGACTTTCGTCGCAATTTGCTTTCACAACTGATGACTCCTCAGGAATCTCTAGGGTTGAATGTTCTGTTGCCAAAAATGGACTCTCTCCTTCTTACGAGGCGTGTTCTCAGAATTACTTCAAGGCCAATCTTGCGCCAGGGTTTGAGTATCGCTTTCTTGTGAGAGCTGTCGACAATGCCGGCAATGCTGCTACGAAAGACTATATATGGAATACGACTCCTCCTACGGGGCTTCCGGTTTGTAGCATCACAAGCAGTTTCCCAAATGGATACAGTACCAGCGCAGATTCAACAATGAGCTTCTCTTGTTTTTCACCCCATGGAAATGTCTCTTATCCTCAGTGCCGTATCAATGGCGAGGCTTTTGGAGATTGCTCTAGTGTAAATTCTCATATCGTGAACGGTCGCTCCGACGGTGAGACGGTCAACTTCTGTGTTCAAACGAAAGATCTTTGGGAGAGGCCAAGTCCATTGACATGCCTTTCTTGGAAGGTGAGCACGGTTGGACCCACGATGAATCCGATTGCGGTTGATATCGCAAATCCTTATGCTCGTTTATTCTTTGGATCAGACACACCGAGCTGTCCGATCACTCGGTATGAGTGTCAGATGGGGGGTCCGTCGTCTTCTCACGGATGGCAGACTTGCGAATCTCCCAAGATATATTCCGGTCTTTTGCTAGATCAAAATTATACTTTTAAGGCTCGCGCAGTTACTCTTTGCAATCAAACGTCGCCAATTGAAAGCATCACTTGGAGTTCAAGACTAAGTTATCAGGGGCCGCGTTGTGAGTTGGTGGCTGAGGATCCAAAACCTTGGCACACAAGCAATACTATTCAGGCGCGAATCGAGTGCGAAGCGGCACCTACAGCTGACAAATACGAGTGCTCTAATGATGGAACAACTTGGGCAGCATGCACGAGTCCAGTAGCGGTGACATCAAATGCCACAGGTACTGTTTCTCGTTATGTTCGCGGGGTTGATGATCTCGAAGTCAGAGGACCCATTTCTCAGGCGCAATTTAATTTTGATCTCTCGGACCCAACCATCAGTATCAGTCGCCTCTTTGCCGATATCTCTTCCGCTGAACTGTTCTTCAGTGTTGAAGATCAAGGAAGTGGAATTGATGTTTCAGAATGTAAGATTGATGGAGTGACGACTTGGGCGAACTGCTCTTCACCCGCCGTTTATTCACAGTCATCTCTTCGAGCGGCTGGAGCTTCCTTCACGTTCAGAGCCCGTACAAAAGATCGAGCTGGACGCTTGTCGGCTGAGAAAAGTTACACCTGGAGAAATGGAGCTTGGACGCCTTATGGGGCTTGTGTCAGACAGCCAGACGGAAGTGGATTAAAGACTAGAACTTGTAGCAACCCATCTCCTCTAAACGGGGGGTATTCTTGTTCAGGATCGGCTCAAGCGACTTGCACTCCTCCCCCTCCTCCAACTTGTTCGAATGGCGCTTCAAATCCGCCGGCTTGTACGACTTGTCCGATCGGTGAGGACTTCGCTGAAGATGGTTCTTGTAAGCCTATAGCTACGAATAGTGGCTGGGGTGATTGGGGAGCTTGTACGGCGTCATGTGGTGGAGGTTATCAGCTCCGAGATTGCGCTGAACCTAAAGATGCCTTCTCGCAATCAAGTTGTAATGCTGGCACGGGCCAAGCGCGACTTTGTAACATGCAAGAATGTTGTCTACCTTCCGGGACATACCTTGGGAAGGGGGACGTTCCGGGATACTCACAGTCAGAGGTCACTTGTCACTCCGCGACGGCACCTCCTCCTGTGACAGTTGATGACTCCAGTCTTGGATGCTGTTCAAACAAAGTTACTTACTCTAATCCGACAGAGAAGACAGTGATCACTTGCGGCCCGGGAACGAATTGTTCGTTCTGTACAAAATACACTCCGGGCGTGAATCAACCTAACTACAACTGGGATGCATGGAATGTACACTGTAAATAAATATCAACAAACCCGCGTCTCGAAACTCTTGAGTCGATTGGCGGCAGTTGCTCTTTTTTTATTGAGCTTTTCGTCTCACTCAGCTGAGTTTACTTTTCCTCATATTGGTGCAGATTTTCATTATCTACGTCTCAATACGGGAGTGCCTGGTGAGCTGAATAAAAACGGTTTTAGCACTGACTTTAAGGTTGGAACCATCTTGTCGGATGAGTCTTGGGAAGTCGAAACTAACCTCGGGATGCGATATGCAAAACTATCCGCTTCGGTATTGAGTGTGACTCGTAAGCTTAGTTACCTTTCCGGAGCCTTTGAGGTGATCCCCCGATATCGCTTGGATCCCGAATGGAGCTTAGGGCTCAATCTTACAACACTTTATGGGACTGACCTCTCACATAGTGAAGTTGAAGAACAGAGCAGCAATGCTTTGTTTCTGGCAGGTCTTTCGTCAAGGTATCAACTGAAAGATAGTAGCTGGAGTTTTGTGTTCAACGCTCGAAAAGAATTAAATCTTGCAGATACTGGCTTGTGGAGTTTTGGGGCTGGAGTCTTGTATCATTTTGGATCGAAGAAAAAGGCGAGCGTCTACTCAATTCCAGAGCCAGAGGCTCCAAGAGCTGAGGTGTCTTTTGAAGTTGCTACCAAGACGCTACTTATTCGATTGCCTGAGGATGTTCTTTTGTTCGAAACGTCGATGTCGCATTTGAAGCAGCCACAAAAATCTTATGTTCAAGAAATTGGGCGCATTCTAAATAGTTACCCAGAGTCTTGGAAGGTTATCGCGGTGTTTGGGCATACAGACTTCAGGGGTTCTGATCAAATGAATCAAGAGCTTTCAGAAGGGCGCGCCAAAAGTGTTCGGGAGGAGCTCGTAAAATCTGGAGTTGCTCCGAAGGCCATTTCCTCGCTGGGGATGGGCGAAACCCGGCCTATTGAAGAAGGCAAAGACGCGTATTCTTTGCAGAGAAAGCGAAGAGTTGAAATCCTCATCAAAGGTGGTGAGCAGAATTTGGAAATG
>CAZXHL010000026.1:0-24194 GCA_964640545.1 uncultured Bacteriovorax sp.
TGCCATTCACCCCCATAGTCCTAAGCACAAACCAACTATTTAGAATGATTGAGAGTACGAACTACGGCTTTTAAGGCCTTCCACTTTTTACCGCGCACAGTGGAAACTTTAGTCCTTAACGTAAAGTTAATATATTTTGAAAGCCTGGAAGCACCCGCTTCTGGGCTTTTTCTTTATTATTTTTAGATATTTACAGAATTTTCAAAATAATAACGCGTTGCATTAAAGTTTTCCTCCGATGTCCCGATAGGGATTATGTGACGCGATGCGCAAATTAAGTTTCTGTCTTCTTCAGAATCTTAATTCAAGTATCCGCGCACATTAACCACAAGTTGTTTCACCAAGGTGGAACGTAGGGAGGAATTTAGTATGGGACTTAGAATTGCAACAAATATATCGAGCGTGAATGCTCAAACTCGTCTGAGGAGAAACTCAGAAAACATTGAGAAATCAATGGAAAGAATGGCTTCAGGTAAGAGGATCAACAAATCTTCAGATGACGTCGCAGGACTCGCGATTTCAGAGAAAATGAACGGCCAGATTCGAGGATTGAATCAAGCACGCAGAAACGCACAGGACGGCGTGGCTTTCGTACAGGTAGCAGAAGGCGCCCTGAATGAAACATCAAACATCATGATTCGTGTTCGCGAACTTGCCACGCAGGCAGCTTCTGACACTGTAGGTGAAACAGAACGTGGATACCTCAACGTAGAAGTAGGACAGCTTCTCACAGAATTGGACAGGATTGCCAACACAACAGAGTACTCTGGCACTAAACTGCTTGATGGCTCAGCAGGAACCCTAGACTTTCACGTGGGTGTCGGAGGTAGCGAAGAAAACATCATTTCATATGATGCAGGACTTGCCAATGCAACAGCTAGCGCTCTCGACGTTGGAGGAATGGCCGTAGATACAAAAGACGCTGCCAAATCCACCCTAGAAAACATAGACCAAGCACTAACAAAAGTGGGCACGATGCGCGCTAATTTTGGTGCGGTACAAAGTCGTCTAGATAAAACAATTAGTAATAATGCTACGTACGAAGAGAACTTAATTGCAGCGAAATCTCGTATTCAAGATGCCGACATGGCGGTTGAAGCTTCCAACCTTGCGAAGGACCAAATCCTTCAAAACGCGGCAGTGTCAACGTTGGCTCAAGCCAACAACAATACGAACCTCGCTCTAAAGTTAATCTAGAAAAACGATAGGATTTCGAGCGGGGGGGTAGGACCGGAGTGTCGTTACCTCGAAAACCTTCGGGTTGAGGAACCTCCCTTCTAATATACTTACAAGGTCGGAGAGGTCACGGCCAAGAATGACGGCCAGATCTCCTTGCTCTTTTCTCCGCAGCTTAAACGAGCCCCACTCGGTTTAGGCTGCGGAATTTTCTATTTTTGAAAAGGCTTTTCATAGGCATTTGCTATCAATTCAAAGCAACTCTATTATAGGCCCATGAAACATTTTGGCATCAAAAACCTCACCGGATTCTTGGGACTCGCAATCTCACTATCTTTTTGCCTTAACACTTCAAACAGTCTAGCTCAGGACTACCCCTACTCCGCTACCGACGATAGCGGCCCCGAGACTCTGCCCGTAGAAAACCCTGAAGCCCCACAACAAGACACCCGTAATGTCAGACGCTCTAGCAAACCCACTTCGCTATTCAGAATGGGACTCAAACTCGGCGGAAACTTTTCGATCTTCCAAGATCGTCTTTGCGTCTCCGCTGACCCCACATCAGGATGCCTGGCCTACACAAATCGCAGCTTCAACGGAGTCGGATATGAAGGACGAATTTCTTTTGGCTGGGATCTCGCCTATCAACCTATCTACATCGAAACCGAAGTCGGATACCAAGTGAAGCTTGCTAATTTAGAAAGCTCCCTTAGAAATATTTTGATCTCTCAAGGCATCTATCACCGCGAGCGAATCGGCCAAAAAAGCATGTGGAAAAATGGTGTCGTCGTTCAGCTTGATGGTCGGATCGCTGAGAACAGCAATGAATCTCTATCATTCGCCGCTTACCCCGCTCTCGGACTCAGCACCATGATTGAGTCAGGATGGTTCGTGGGCCAAGCCATATTTTACCTTCACCAGTTCCGGACGAAGAGAAATTATTTCTCTATATCTACGCTGATGGGAATTAGATTCTAATTAACTCGCCTTGGAGTTCCGAATGATTCTCTTAACTGTTTTGGTGCGGTAGGGTTTTTGAAGACAATAGTCCGCCCCCACAGCAATCGCTTTTCTTTCGAGGATGTTAGCATCATGCCCCTCTATCCCGTGCGTATAAACCAAGGTCCCTGCACTGTGCCCCATAGAATCTAGTTTGGCGACGATCTCTATCCCAACTCTGTCAGCTAGTTGGTCATCCACAAAAATGTAATCCAACTTGTTTTTGGACAGGAAACTAAACCAGCCGCTACCTTTGCGGAAGATCTGTACAACTTCAACGCCTTCTGGAGCCAGGTTTTGCGCTAGAAAATTTGCCCAATAGATTGAAGCATCAACAATAATCGCCTTAGACACAGTTCAATATTATGCTACTTTCATAGTCTGTGAAAGACAGCAAACCTGACATTCTGATTATCCATACTGGCGGCACATTAGGGATGGACCTTAGTGGAGAACCGGGAGACGAGAGCACATTTAAAGACACTCTCAAAAGTCACGCTCCGCGCATATTCGAAGTCGCGAATATCGCCGTAGAAATTTTATACAATAAAGACTCTAGCAACATGACTCCAGGCGACTGGGCCGCATTGGCCACCGCACTCGACGCCCATATGGATAACTACGATGCCTTCATCGTCATTCACGGAACCGACACCATGGCTTTCACTGCGAGCGCCCTAAGCTTTATGCTACAGAATCCAAAGAAGCCCATCATTCTCACTGGCTCTCAACGCCCCTTGATGGATGCCAGGTCTGATGCTCCAAGAAACTTAATCTATGCCGTCGAGCTCGCAACAAGAAGCCCCTTCAAAGAGGTTTGTATATTTTTTGATTCAGTTTTGCTCAGAGGAAATCGCGCAAAGAAAGTGTCGATCCCAAGTTTTGGAGCCTTTGATTCACCTAACTTCCCTCCATTAGCGAAGGCGGGTGTCAGTACGGAATTCATCCCCCTAGTTGAGCAGCATGGAGAATATCGGTTTAACCCTAAAGTTGATCCGAGCGTGGTCAACATTTCTCTTTTCCCTGGAGCTAAAATTCCCGACATCAACTTTTTCCTTCAGAATCAAGCTAAGGCTTTGGTGCTACAAGCTTTTGGACCTGGAGATATCCCCACAAGTTCTAGCAATGTGATGACACTATTGGATGAACTGAAAAACCATAAAATTCCGGTCGTGATTTGCTCGCAAGCTATCACTGGACGAGTAAACCCTGAGCTTTACGATGCAGGTCGAAAAGCTTTAGCTGCCGGCGCAATCTCAGCTTCCGACATGACATGGGAATCCGCTATCACAAAATGCATGTGCCTACTCGGGCAAAAGCTTAGCTACGAGGATTTCAAAACTGCCTTTGCACGCAACCTTGCGGGAGAAATCACAGATGAAAAATTTGCTCACCATATCTGATCTCAGCCAACGCTTAGAAATTTCCAAAAGAATGTGCGAAGAAATTCGTCCTCTCCTTTTGGAGGGCTATTCGCTGAATCCAGGGGCCCAGCCAACAAACACCTTACTCACAGAGAATAAGACTTCCTTCCGCGACATTGTCACAAAATACGACAAAGAAGCCGAAGCCTGGATTGAGTCCAAGCTGAACAAATACTTTCCAGGAGAATTAATCATTGGAGAGGAAAGTTGTGCCTCTCAAAAATCCAACCCCAGAGATCTCGCCCAACCTGCAGATCTCGCTTGGATCGTAGATCCGATCGATGGAACAACGAATTTTTCGAGAAGTTATCCATTTTTTTGCACAACCTGGAGCCTGGTTCAAAAAACAGAATCAGGCCACGAGCCAATTCTGGGAATCATCTACAACCCCGTTAGCCAAGAATGTTTCTGGACGAGCAAAGGGGGCGGATCTTGGGTCAATGGGCACCGGATGAAGTGCACTAGCATTTCAAATCCCCAAGAGGCCCTCTTTGTTACCGGCTTTGCCTCACTTCATGAGAAGATCGATGGAGCGCCCAAAAGTAGCAAAAGCATCAATATTTTCAGCGATATAACACAGTCCAGCCTCGGCGTTCGAAGAGACGGATCAGCAGCTCTTGATCTCGCTTATCTCGCCGCAGGAAGAGTCGATGGTTATTGGGAAAAGGGACTTTCTGCCTGGGATGTATCCGCAGGAATCCTGATGGTCGAAGAGGCTGGAGGAAAAGTGACACACCACGACGGAGATCCGGTCGACATCTTTAGTGGAGAAATACTTTCCAGCAATTCATCGCTTCACAAATGGCTAAAAGATAAAGTAAAAGGACTGTAGAATGAATCAGCACGATATTAAAGCAGAATTGATCAATTACACTCGCGAAGCCGACCTCAGAAGAGTGCCCATGTGGCTGAAAGACGCCATCAAATCTTGGATTGAAGCTGTAGAGCTCAATCAAAATCAGTACCTTTACTACAACGAAGCCAAAGAAAAAGTGGAAGCACGCACAGACTACTTAAGCCTTGATAACCTTTTGGAATTAGACGAATCATACGACAAATTCCGCGACTGGTTCAACAAGCAAAAGTGCCGCTTCGACCGCAACCTAAAATAGTTATTGGCAAAGCTAGCAAGCTGCGCTTCTATTTATTGGCAAAGCTAGCAAGCTGCGCTTTGCACTACATCTTGATCGTATAAAAGAGACTGAACTTGGATGACGACGCCTTACTGGAAACAGCGGGCGTTGTTCGCGTTCCAGATCCCTCAAAAGTACTACTGGCCTGTGTGACACCATAGCCACCACCAATATCGGTTTTATCATCAAGCTTGTACTTCGCCAGCAACTCAAAGCCCCACAAAGTATTTCCGGAAGATGCCCCACTCGTCTTCAATGTTTCTTCCATATAGGCCCCAAAAACTCGGTGAAAATTAGCGATAGCCGTCCACTGTTGATCCAGCGGTAATCCCATCTCAACTCCCATCGAGATTCCAGAATATTTTTTGGCCGTTGGAGAAACCGCCAAACTGCCATCATCAAGCTTCATTTGAAACCTCGAATAGCCTCCGTAGAAGCTGACAAAACCATCTTCAAGACCAGCGTAATCCCCAAGAGACATCTGATATCCCGTTAAGAAATTTGTGTTTGTCCACCCAGAAGCAATAGCATCCGAACCATAATCAGAAGGTGGAGTTCCAAACTTACCCGTTCCAAAATCATGCGAAACCTCTATCGTCCAAGCTTTCGTAAGGTAAACGTCAAATTCGATTCCCGCCGAATACGAAACACTTCGCATGCTATAGCTATCTGCGGAAGTTGCCTCTTCGTACTTCAAGAATCCAACCCCGAGTCTAGGTTGAATATCAAAAACATGTGCCCCACCACCACCGAATACATTAACCACACTTTTTGTTTCAGGCTCTGGCTTTTGCTCAGGCTTCGCTTCAACTTTTGTCACTTCTTGTACAATTGTGTAGCGATCACCGTCCTGAATCGGATCTAGCTCCGATTCATATTCAACTTGTGCCTTCGCAAAAGGATCACCAATTTCAACAACTTTTGCAAAACCCGTCTCACTCGACTCAAATCCAATCAAAGTTTTTAGAACAGGATGCCTCTTGGCATCTTGCAACCTAAGTAATTTCAAACGGTCTCCAACTTTAAGCCCCTCAGCATTCACACCCTCTACATAAATGTATTGAATGTCACGCTTAACAACATAGCCACGCCCAGGAATCGTCCCCCAGATATCGAGCAGCCAAGCTCTAAGTCGATCGCGCCTCAACAGATCCTGCTCACTGCTTCCAGAGGAACTTGGCAAATACAGAGATTCGAAATAGAGAGGTCTTCCGTCTGTGACCGAGTACCAACGCATATCAATTTTGGATCCATCTTGAATCAAGACAACAATGCCGTCCGCCTTATACTTTAATCCGAGAGATCTAACTGCGCTTCCACGACTCCAAACAAAGTCACTTGGAACTTCAAGCGGCACCAACTTTCCTGCACCCGCTCTCTGAGTAATCCAACGCACTCGTCCACGCTCCACAAACACATCCATGATTTGAGCTGTCGTTAAATCATTGGGAAACTCAGTTCCTTGTATACTGACCAACAAGACTTGCCTTTGATCAAACGGCCAAGTAGCCGCATGAATTCCCTGAAAAGAGAACAAACAAAAAACCAGCAAACAAAACTGAAAGATGCGCCTATGCAGAGCCATAGGCTTATTGTAGTTTAATTCTTGGAATGAAAAAGCATGGGCTCTTGTTCGCCGCGTTAATTATCCCCACGGGTCAGCCCGATATTGAGATCATTAACTTTGCCATGGTGGAGTCAACAGACTCAAAGCGTTCGCTCGAATTGAACGCCAAAACAGCTCGAATGTACCAGGACGAAAGACTCAATCTACTCAATCAAGTGCAGGGCAAAGTTTGGGGAGGCAGTGGAGCCATTTATAGCATCCGAGCCGACATCTCCATCATGGACACCGACAAACAGGACTTTCGCACGGAAGGCATGACCAGCATCAGCACTCCCGATGCCTATCTCTTTGAAACTAAAAATGTCCTTTACACTTCAAGCGCCAGAACCATGACAGGTAAAGATAAAGTTATTCTTTCTCCAATCACAAAACTCAAAGTCGCAGGGGAACAATTCTTCCTCGACGGCGAAGGATTAAGAATGGACTTGCGCAAAGATCAACTCACCATCCTAGAAAATGTCACAGCAAAACAAGATGGAAAGAACTCCAAAAAACTACGTATCACATCCAAATCCTTTGAATTCGATACTCTCAATTCGAATGGAAAATTCGTCGGCAACGTCAGAGTGAAACATCCTGACTACAATATGCAGGGCTACTCCCTGGCCTTAAATTTTTCTAAAAAAAATGAAAACGATCAGAGATCCCTTCAGGACATGTTCCTCAGGCGCAATAAAGCCAGCAAGGTCAAAGCGCAAATAGACAAAACAACATTTCGCTCGGACGGCTTTCGCATCACATTCACCGACAGTGGCGAATTAGACAAGAGTGAAGCGATTGGCTCAGCAGAAGCCTCGCTAGAGGATGGCGTCTCCATTAAGGCTGAAAAGCTATATTCTTTTATCGAAGATGGCGTCTCCAAGTTTCGAATGGAAGAAAAAGTAGAAATCAAAACCATAGAGCGAGTCGCAAAATGCGAACAAGCCATTTACACGCCTTCGACAGGCGAATTTATCCTCTATGATGTGGCGAGCCTGAGTGATGGCGATCAAACGATCAAAGGCGAAGAAATTATTTTTTCTACTAAGAATGACTTTCTAAAAGTTAAAAAAGCTTCTGGAAAAATTCAAAAATCGAATTAGCTTTCTACTAGCTCTCTATTTAGCTCTTTTTGGTCGAATCATCTTTAGGTAAATCACCGTTAGGCGACTCAATTTCTTTTGCAACTTCAGACTTAGACTCAGTTTTAGAATCCGTCTTCGAATCAAAGTCAGGATCGTCCAAGCCCTTTTTAAAGCCACGGATAGCCTTCCCTAAAGCCGGTCCTAACTTTTCAAGTCTCGATGGACCAAAAAATAAAAGTAGGATTCCCAAGACTATAAGGATTTGCCACATGCTTAACATCGCTTCAGCCTAATACAGCTGATGGAGCCATGAAAGGGCTTTTTTACACTGAGATAGCCTCAGAAAGCCTTACTACCCCCCCAGAGTCAGCTCCATGCGGCCGCCCCACCATCTTTCAATCATCGTCTTGAGCAATCGATTCTGGGGGTCAACGAGCTTAGGGTCTTGCTCTAATATTTTCTCTGCCTCTCGCCTGGCAATCTCTAACAACTCTAGATCTCGAATAATATGCGCCACTCGAAAGCCCGGCATTCCACTTTGTTTGCGCCCCAAGAATTCACCTGGGCCACGAATTTCCAAGTCTTTCTCCGCAATAAAGAATCCATCATCACTCTGAACAAGGGCATCGAGCCGCTCTTTCGACAGAGGGCTCGGATGGTCAGGTCCGACCAAAACACAGTAGCTCTTTTGAGCGCCACGGCCCACTCGGCCCCTAAGCTGATGAAGCTGCGAAAGGCCAAATCTCTCTGCATGCTCCACAACAATCACACTCGCATTCGGAACATCCACTCCGACCTCAATAACCGTTGTCGAAACCAGGACCTTCAGCTCGCCCTGTTTAAAGGCTTGCATGACCGCATCTTTTTCTTTGGACTTCATTCTTCCGTGTAGCAACCCAACATTTGCGGCGCCAAAAGCTGCACTCCATTCCTTATGAGCCGACTGCACATCTTTCAGGTCTAATTCTTCCGATTCTTCCACCAAAGGATAGACCAAATACAATTGTCTTCCTTCATCCAAGAATTTTTTGAGCCGCTCAACTAATTTGTCATGAGCTCTTTGCTTCACAAGATGTGTCTCAATCGGAATCCGGCCTGCAGGCTTCTCCCGAATCACACTAAGGTTTAAGTCTCCATAAATCGTAAGTGCTAACGACCTTGGAATCGGAGTCGCGGTCATAACAAGCAAATGAGGAATCACCGCGCCACTCTGCTCTTTCATCAAGATTCTTTGCTTCACACCAAAGCGATGTTGCTCATCCACAATGATAAGCCCCAGCTGATCAAACAACGTGCTATCCGTCACGAGAGCCTGTGTTCCTATCACAAAGCGGCATTGGCCTTCAGCAATAGCGGTGCGCACTTCTTTCTTTTTCTTAACCGTCAATGCCCCCTTAAGTAGCATGCACTGCCCCGCAAACTCAGGGAAAAATTTAGAAAAGTTTTGATAGTGCTGATTAGCGAGAATCTCCGTGGGCGCCATCATCGCCACTTGGTAACCGCTCTTCATCATCATAATCGCTGAAAGGAATGCAATGATCGTTTTTCCACTACCAACATCCCCCTGGACTAAGCGGTGCATAGGGATCGGACTTTCATCCAAAGCCAAATCTGAGAGAACTTCATTCAAAGCTTTCTCCTGATCTCCAGTCAGCGCAAACGGCAATGATGATTTTAAACTCTTCAACTCACCAGCAGCGTCTTGGATTTGCAACCTTGCAAGCTGCCTCGACATGCTCTCAGACGAATTGATCCATTCCGACTTTCGCATCGACATGGCGATTGCCATCATAAACAATTCTTCGAAAGCGATTCGCCTGAGATATTTTCCACTCGGAGAGGCGTCTTGTGCGGGCTCCCACTCCTTGGGGAAGTGAAGTTCTCGAATGCTTTTGGAGATCCCCTCTAGCTCAAGTTTCTTCATGAGCTCCTCAGAAAAAATGTCAGGAATTTGCGAGACCTCAGGCCTATTGAGAGCAAGCGCCATAATCTTACGAATCACCCGCGTGGATAAAGTGGAGATCTCCCGATAAACGGGAACAAAATTCCCAAACTCCCACTCCGGAAGTTCAGACGTTGATTTTTGAAGTTCGGGATGAACGATCTGAATGTTCGAACGAAAGGCTTTTGCTTTTCCTCGAAACACCACCACACTTCCTTCAGGAAATGTTTTCTCCGCATAATCTCTGGGATCGCGAAACCATGTAAACAAAATACGAGGATCAAGCGGTGATGGCTCCGGAAGCGTACCGCCCTGAGCGAAAACATCTGGATCCAGAACTCTGACGAGTGCCTCTTTCCATTGTCTACCTCTTGGACCTGCCCGCTTTTTCGAGAAGCGTTCGATCACACCAAGCCCAATCACAAAATCATCGTTTGATGCAAGCGTAAGCATTTCTGCATAACTGTGCATCTTTCGGCGATCTTGATAAGTTCTTGGGAGAAATAGCAAAAGATCCCACAGGGTGTGGACGCCGGCTTTCGCAAAAATTTGAGCTAGTTTATCTCCAACCCCCTTCAGGAACTGGACATCGGTCTCCCATACACTTGAGGAGGATTTTACAGAAGGCAAAGCATTAAGCCTCCCCTACCTTATTTGTATTCGATAGAAACGATTTCGTAGACGATGTCGCCCTTAGGAGATTTTACGACAGCCTCGTCGCCTTCGTATTTTCCAAGTAAGGCGCGAGCTAGAGGAGCCTTGATAGATAGCTTCCCTGCTTCGATATCGGCTTCCGGCTCACCAACAAGTTGATAAAGCTTCTTGTTTCCGTCTTCATCAACCAAGCTTACGGTCGCACCAAAAACGATTTTATCCGATTCAATAGCCGAAACATCAATCACTTCAGCACGAGCCAAGCGATCGCCGATCTCGAGAACACGGCCTTCAATGAAACCTTGCTTTTCACGAGCGGCTGCATATTCAGCATTCTCAGAAAGGTCGCCATGAGCGCGAGCAATAGAAATCTGCTCGATCACCGCTGGTCGGTCTACCGTCTTAAGACGCTTCAACTCAGCCTCGAGCGCTTCTTTGCCCTGTTTGGTCATGGGTACTTTTTCTTCAGCCATAGTTCGTAAAACTCCCACAGCTTCAGTGTGAAAGCAAGCCCTCGATTTCAGCCTTTTTTCGGAGCATTTTGTCTCGTTTCTCACGGGCAAGGATGAAATCCTGAAGGGCCATAACCTTCAATCGCCCCTTTTTCTGCAGCGACTGGATCGCCATCGACATCATTTCTGCCCCCGAAAGAGTCGACAACAAAGGCACTCTATATTGAAGAGCCGCCATACGGATATTAGTGGCGTCCCTCAAGGTTGCGGCCGCTCCGGTCGTGTTGATCACGAGACTGACCCTCTTTTCCTTGATCAGGGTCAGCAAATCATCGCCCCCCATGACCGATTGACCGATCTTCGAAACACTCTGGCAATCAAGCCCCGAGCGCTCCAGATACTCTGCCGTCCCCGGAGTTCCCATCAATTCAAAGCCAAGAAGATCAAACACACGAGCCAAATTCAAACTGCGTTGTTTGTCCTGATCGCGAACACTAAATAATACTTTCCCGCTCATGGGCAGATTCATTCCCGCTGCCAAAAACGCCTTGGCTAGAGCCGGCCCCGCGGCCACGTCCATCCCCATGACCTCACCCGTGCTTCTCATCTCAGGCCCCAAAACAGGATCAAAGCCCTGAAACTTATTGAAAGGAAAAACAGGCGCCTTTACAGCAAAGCCATGCCCAGGCAAACGATAGTTGCCTGGAATCAAGTCCGCATCCACCACTCGCTTCACATCTTCGCCAAGAGCCGCCCTCAATGACCACAAGATCATCGGATAGCCGGTTGCCTTCGACAAGAAAGGGACGGTTCGAGAAGCGCGAGGGTTCGCCTCAAGAACAAAAATCTGCTCACCCAGTACAGCCATTTGAATGTTGAATAGACCTTTGACCTCAAGAGCAACGGCAATTTTCTTAGCGAGCCCCGCCATCTCATCAATTTTTGCAGGAGGCAATTTCAAAGGAGGAATCACACAAGTTGAATCACCGCTGTGAATGCCGGCTTCTTCCACGTGTTCCATAACGCCGCCGATCCAAGCGCTCTTGCCATCACAAATCCCATCGATATCAAACTCGACGGCATCGGAAAGGAAACGATCTATGTAGAGAGGAAAATCTCCCGAGACTTCTTTGGCTTCAGCAAAGGCTGAACTGAGCTCCTTTTCATTGGCACAGATCTTCATCGCCTGGCCTCCAAGAACAAAAGAAGGCCTGAGCAAAACAGGGTAACCCATTTTCTCGACTTCTTGCCGAGCTTCTTCCCAGTTCGTCACAACAACTGACTGCGGGGCGGGAATATCTAATTTCTTTAGCAGGTTGGCAAACTGCAAACGATCTTCGCTCAGGTCAATCGCTTCAGGCGTGGTTCCAAGAACTTTATAACCCCACTCTTGAACTTTGTGCGAAAGCTTCAAGGGTGTTTGACCGCCCATTTGAAGCAGGACATAAGCTTCCCCGCCAATCTCTTTCACGGGATCAAGCTCACGCTCCAAGATTTGTTTCACCATATCCTCGTGAAGAGGTTCCAAGTAAAGTCTTGTTGAAGTCTGCGGATCCGTGCTCACGGTCTCGGGATTGCAATTCACCATAATCGTTTCAAAACCTAAACTTTGAAGAGACTTCGACGCGTGAACACAGCAGTAATCAAATTCAATGCCCTGCCCAATGCGGTTTGGCCCCGAGCCCAGAATCACAACCCTGCCCCGAGACGCAGGATCAATGGGGGGCTTCTCCCAAAAAATATTTAGGTTTTCTTTCGCCCAATCAGAACGAGAGAGCTTCTCAAAAGTAGAATAATAAAAAGGAGTCGTAGCCCTGGTCTCCGCAGAGCAAGAGTCGATCATCTCAAAGCGTGCTTCGTTCTTAAACTCAAGACTCCGAGGTCCATAATTATTACGAATTTGATATTCACGAATTTTGTTCAAGAACCATGGATCCCAGCCCGTATAACCAGCAATATCCTCCACGGGAAGCCCCGTGGCCAAAGCATCCCAAATCACATAACCACGTCTGGCATGAGCTGCCTTGAGCAATGGCCCCGCCTCTTGTCTCCAAGCCTCAACAGGGTTGGCAGAATCAACAGGTTCAAATATCGGCCATTTTCTTTCCAAACCATTTAACGCCTTATGAAAGGCCTCACCAAGCGACGCGCCCAATGCAAGAACTTCGCCCACACTCTTCATCTGAGGAGTGAGAAGATCGCTCGTGCCTACGAATTTTTCAAAATGGAATCTTGGAATTTTTAACGCCACATAGTCAATAGGTGGCTCAAAACAAGCCTTTGTGCTCTTGGTGATGTTGTTATCAATTTCAGATAGCGCGTAGCCTAAGGCTAATTTTGTCGCCACATAAGCTATCGGAAAACCCGTTGCTTTAGAGGCAAGAGCAGATGAGCGAGAAACCCTGGGATTCATCTCGATCACAATTCGTCTGCCCGTCTTAGGGTCCACAGCAAACTGCACATTACAGCCGCCCGTCTCAACTCCAACTCTTCTCAACAGCTCCAAAGAATCACGGCGCATGTCTTGATATTCACGATCGGTCAGTGTTTGTGCGGGAGCCACGGTGATCGAATCACCCGTGTGAATCCCCATGGGGTCGAGGTTTTCAATACTGCAGACAACAATCGCGTTGTCTTGGTGGTCGCGCATGACTTCGAGCTCATACTCTTTCCAACCAAGAATGCCTTCTTCTACAAGAGCTTCTTCGATGGGACTTTCTTGCAGAGCTTTCGCCACTTTTTCTGCAAGCTCATCTGCATTGTAAACCAAACTCTGCCCGGTCCCGCCCATCGTAAAGCTAGGCCTAAGAATGAATGGAAAACCAATTTCATTCGCGAAGTCTTTGCATTCTTCAAGAGAGCGAATGATGCTCGACCGAGGCGTATCCAGGCCCATAGTTTCAAGCAGCTCTCTAAAAGCTCTACGGTCTTCTGCAAGGTGAATCGCCTTGAGGTTGGCGCCAATGACATGAATGTTATCCAAGGCATTAGGAATTTTAGAAAGTGCTGTAATAAGGTTGAGTGCCGTTTGTCCGCCCATAGTCGGAAGAATCGCATCCACACCCTCTTTGCGAATGATCTGAATAGCCGTCATCGGATCAACGGGTTCGATATAAGTGCGGTCTGCCACCGACGGATCCGTCATGATCGTCGCAGGATTGGAGTTCAAAAGAATAACCTTGAGCCCTTCTTCCTTGAGAGCCTTGCAAGCCTGAGTGCCGGAGTAATCAAACTCACAAGCTTGACCAATGACGATGGGCCCACTTCCAATGACAAGTACCGTTTTAAAAGGAAGGTCTTTTTTTTGCTTCACTGTGTTTGGGCTTATCATTTTTTTGATCCTCGCGAGTCCTCTGTGGAAACACCTGTAAAAAAAATTATTTAGAGGCGTCTATCAAAATATCGGTTTGTCTGTGTAAATGTGCTTCTCATCGATATGAGCATACTGTTTGGTCTTGAGTTTCATAATAGAAAGTTTGTGAATGAGTTTGAGCCGTTGCTTCTGATCAAGATATTTAATCTGTTTGATCTGTTTCTTGATAAAGGACTTACAAGTCGTCGGATGAAAGATAAACGACTCCCCAAAAGTAAGTTTGTCGTCATGAGGAATCAAACGCCCTTCGAAAACATCACCCTTCGTAAAGCCCATTGTGATCTCAGAATTTTCGATCACATATTTTTCTTTAGTCACCATGTCTTTGACGTAAACATCATGTCCACGAAGCTTTAAATATTCAAAAATCGAGTGAATGCTATTGGTGATACCCTCGACAAGTCCACGCTCCGCGGGATCCATCGTCTTTCCAAACTCGAACAGATACATTTTTACCGGACAGAGATCGACACCATTCAATGGTCTGTCGAACATGTACCAGTCCAAAAAGGCTCGCATCTGTCCTTCGAAAAGCTCAGACCCTTCCGCAACTTTTCCAGCACGAGTAAAGAACTCATCCTTGGCCGACTTCACTTCCTCGTAGTACTTACCTTCGGAGTAAGTCTTCAGAATCTTCTCTAACACATCATTAGGCGTCATTACTTTTGGCTCCCCTTGCCACTCGTTCCACGAACTTTTCAATCAACCCCATAGAATCATAAGGACCTGGACCTGCTTCCGGATGGAACTGAACGGTTTGGCAGTCTTTTCCCTTTACAGTCAATCCCTCCACGGAGGCGTCGTCTGCATGCTGAAAACTCACAAAAACATCTTCGGGTAGTGATCTCGGGTCCACCGCAAATCCATGATTCTGACTTGTGATCCAAGTTCTTCGTGCCTCTCCGCCCTCACTCAATTCGAGAACAGGGTGATGGATGCCTCGATGTCCAAATTTCATTTTGTAAGTTTTTGCACCGAGCGCATGGGCGACCAATTGATGCCCCAAGCAAATAGCAAAAATAGGCAGCTCACCGATGAGATCTCTAAGCTCTTTGTAAATATATTCTGCCGCCGCCGGATCTCCAGGACCATTGCTCAGGAGCAACCCATCAAGCCCCTGAGAACGAATTTCATCAGCCTTCATCTGGGCGGGTAAAACCTTAACCTTTGCTCCGCAGGACTTCAGAATGCGTAATGTGTTTTTCTTCACTCCAAAATCCCAAACTCCAATCGTGCAAGAGCCCTGCACCCTATTCGGCTTAGAGTTCATCGGCCAATACGGAAGCGCCTCACCAGTAGAGTCGCTTCCAACTAAATCTTTGCCACCGACCTCTTCGGTAAATTCATAAATCTCCGAGCAAGTCACGAGGCTCACAAGCTCCCGCCCAGCCATCGGATCAACACGCTCTCTCAAATACTGACGAGCCTCATCAACAGTCATCGCCGCATTGCTATAAACAAGAGCACGCATGCTTCCTCGCTCACGGAGAATTGTGGTGATCTCGCGAGTGTCGAGTCCTTCGAGCACATAACGGCCTTGATCCACAATCCAGTCCTTCAACGACTCTTTCGTTCTCCAGCTTGACGGCGTCTGATCGAGGTAGCGGCACACGAGGCCTTCGGCCCAAATTTTCTCAGATTCCATGTCATCATGATTCACGCCCGTATTCCCGACATGCGCAACAGTGTTCACAAGTAGCTGCCCTGCAAAACTTGGATCCGTGAGAGATTCTTCGATACCCGTCATAGCGGTACAGAAAACAATTTCGCTTCCGCGAGGGGCGGAAAAATCACCCCATCCCTGACAAGAATAATAGGCCCCGCATTCCAACAAAAGCGTAACAGGGGTGGGGGCAAGCTCGGACATATTGAAAGCAAAAGCTAGCAGTACAGAGCTGAAATTTCATCCTTCAAATGAGGAAAGCTCTCAGAAAAATTTTGTCATTTACGGCCGTGTTATGAATCGGACTTGATACCGCGGATAACAAATTCCAAAAGCACGGCCCTAAGCGAAAGCCCCATCTCCACCTGACCTAATATCAGGGATTTCGAGTGAGATTGTAGCTCCTGCGATAACTCAACGCCCCAATTAACCGGACCAGGATGCATCAAATATTTCTGCCCGAATTCGGAAGGCGTCATCTGAAACTTGCTGACGTAGTCTGACAGCGACTTCTCGATGTTCTCACTCCCGGCAAAGCGCTCCTTTTGTACCCGAAGAGCCATCCACACGTCAGAATCTTTCAGAGCTTCGGTCTTATTATCTGTCCAACGCCCAATACGTGATTCAGCCTCAGAATTCCTCCATTCAACCGGAGAACACCAGACGATATTGAGTTTTAATTTTTCCGCTAATCTGCCCCAAGATCCCACGACCCGTGAATGCTTAAGATCACCGGATATTGCGATTCTTAGACTTCGCAGCTTTTCCCAATCCCCACCAGCAACGTGTTTGAGAAGAGTCGCCAAGTCCAAAAGTGCCTGGGTCGGATGCTCGATGCTCCCATTCCCTGCATTGATGATAGGTCCCCCTTCGAAATCGCGAAGCTCATCCAGAGAAACACCAGCCGGAACCCTAACCACAAAAGCTCCGTAACCCAGAGCCTTAAGATTTAGAAGGCTGTCTCTCAGGCTTTCATTTTTTGTCAGAGAGGAGTCGCTAGACCCCAAGTAAACATGCTGCTTGCCAAGTATTTCCGCAGCCCGAGTGAAACTTACCCTAGTTCGAGTAGACGGCTCCATAAAGATCAATGCCACTGGACTCAGCTTTGGATCTTGCGCCACAGCCTGGGGCGGATGATGAACCGCCTTATCGACCAAGGCCCGAATTTCCAATTCCGAAAGGTCATCAATGCTTAAAAGATGCTTCACACGCCCACCCTAATCATCAAGTTTGAGCACAGCAAGGAAAGCTTCTTGAGGAACTTCGACGTTGCCGACGTTCTTCATGCGCTTCTTACCCTCTTTTTGCTTTTCGAGAAGCTTGCGCTTACGGGAGATGTCACCGCCGTAGCATTTCGCCAAAACGTTTTTGCGAAGGGCGCGAATGGTTTCACGAGAAATAATCTTCCCACCAATAGCTGCCTGAATAGGAACTTCGAATTGATGTTGAGGAATCTCTAGTTTGAGTTTCGCCGTAAGATCACGACCACGTTCATACGCCTTGTCACGGTGAACGATGAGCGACAGAGCATCGACCTTTTCGTTAGCAATCAAAATATCGAGCTTCACAAGGTCACTAGCTTCCATGCCAGCAAGCTCATACTCAAAACTCGCATAACCACGAGTTGCAGACTTGAGTTTGTCATAGAAATCAAAAACCATCTCGCCAAGTGGCAATCGATAAACAATCGCACATCTCTCTGGAGTGATGTAATCCAATTTTTCTTGAACGCCGCGGCGGCGCTCACAAAGTTTGATCACAACTCCCATATATTCTGAAGGAGCATAAATGGTCCCTCGAATATAAGGTTCTTCAATGGTCGAGATCAAATTGCGGTCAGGCATTTCAGACGGGTTATCCACGTTAACCTCTGTGCCATCGAGCATAGTAATTTTATACTTCACAGTAGGAGCTGTCGTTATGAGACTCATCCCATACTCACGCTCCAAGCGCTCCTGCACAATTTCCATATGCAAAAGCCCAAGGTATCCACAACGGAATCCGAAACCAAGCGCGGCAGAGGATTCAGGTTCAAAACTTAATGCCGCATCATTGAGCATTAATTTCTCAAGAGCCTCTTTTAAGTCTTCATAATCTTTTGAATCTGTCGGAAAGATACCCGCAAAAACCACGGGCTTCACTTCTTTGAAGCCGCCCAACGGTTTTTCAGCAGCAACTTTTCTCTTGTCGCCCCCCTGGTCAGGCCAGTGAGTGATGGTGTCACCAATCTTAGTTTCTCTTACGGTCTTAATGCTTGAAACGAGAAAGACAACATCGCCCGGTCCAGCATACGTGAGGTCAACGGCTTTTGGAGTGAAGCAACCCATTCGAATCACCGTGTGCCAGGTTCTTTCGGTTTCATGCACACCATCATTAAAGTGCATCATCTGGACGCGTTCGCCTTTGCGCAATTCGCCTTCCATCACTCTCGCGAGAAGCACAACACCTTGATAGTTGTCATACCAACTATCCATAATCAAAGCCTTAAGAGGCTTATCTGGTTCGTTCTTTGGAGCTGGAACTCTTTGTGCCACAGCCTCCAAAGCTTCCTTGATTCCAACTCCCTCTTTGGCAGAAGTCGGGATTCCATTTGAAGCATCTATTCCAATAATGTCTTCAATTTCTTTTCGAACTTTTTCGACATCAGCCGACGGAAGATCGATTTTGTTGATGATGGGAATGATTTCTAGGTCATGCTCAATCGCCATATAGACGTTGGCCAGAGTTTGAGCCTCTACACCTTGCGCGGCATCCACAACCAGCAAACAGCCTTCGCAAGCCGCAAGTGATCTGGAAACTTCATAAGTAAAATCCACATGGCCGGGGGTATCGATCAAATTGAATTCATAAATCAATCCATCGTCAGACTTGAATCTCAAACGAACGGTCTGAGCCTTGATCGTAATGCCGCGCTCTTTTTCAATGGAAAGAGAATCAAGAACCTGCGCCGACATTTCACGCATGGTAAGACCTTGGCAATGTTCGATGAAACGATCGGCAAGCGTGGACTTACCATGATCGATATGCGCGATAATCGAAAAGTTACGAATACGTTCAACAGGAATGTCTTTAGGCGATTTCATCGAGTTACTGGGAAGCTTTTATCAGAAGCTCCGATCGGGCACTAGCATAGTATTCCAAAAGTACCGCAATTTTAGAAAGGCCCCAAGCAGCGGAGGCCCAAGCCATGAACTTCCATGGCTCGTTTCGCCCTTATCCTATTCTGCGGACTCTTTTGAAGCCTTTCGCTCGGGCGCCTGACCCACACCAAAAACTTCTGCAGGCACATCCTCAAAAAGTGAAGTCTGGCCAGGAAGCTGAGAGGCATGTTTCTCAAGAATCAAATCGATACCCATCCGAATGTATTCAGCCACAGGAACACGCGTGCGGTTATGAAGCTCCTTCAAGGAACTCACCTGCTGTTCGGTGAGATACACCGTCGTCGATATCTTCTTTCTTGCCATATATGTATGGTAACGGAACTAACACATTGCAACAACATACCCAAGAAGAAATTCATAAATTTCACCTATTTGCCTCTGGAAAATGCCTGTTAAACTAACAACATGAGCCGTTTTGATTCCATAACTTGCCTCAGATCTATTGCTCTTCTTGGGCTTGGACTCTCAATCATTACTAGCCTTTGCCCTACTTCGAGTACCGCTGCGACTCCAAACAAAGTTGAACTATCCGCTCCAAGTCCAAGCACCGGTCTTCCGCGCCAAAGAAAAACCTTCCGCACCGTTGGGGGCAAGAGAGTCATCTCCAAGATCGAAAGCGATTTCAACGGCGATGGCCTGATGGACTTTCTCCAAACTTATTCCGACGACGGAAACTGGGTCACTGAAGAAGCTTCCGACCTCAATGCTGACGGCAGCTGGGACACGATCTCAAAATACAAAAAATCCTCCGGCCGCAAAGAACCCCTTCTAGCCACCGAGGAATACGATACCAATTACGATGGCCAAACAGATCTTTGGAAAGAATACGACGACAACGGCTCGCTCAAACTTCGCAGTCTTGATCGCAGACTCAGCGGAAAGCCTGACTATTGGGAATATTATTCCAACGGCCAAATCGTTCGAATCACCCAAGATCAAGACGGGGACGGAAAAGCGGACCAAGTTCCAACCCCACGGATTCAGCGCCGCTAATTCCCGCCCCAGAACTCTCAACCACCAACAGATCCAGCCCTCACCTCAAGATTGGCTTGGCCCCACTTTTGCTGATGGCAGGGGACAATGCGCGATTCAACTTCCATATTCGACAGGCCCATCGGCGAAAGTTCCACGTCCCGCTCCGCAGCTACCGCGGCCCATCTAGCTTCTCGCAAACGAGCATCCGCCGTCGACAGCTCAGGCCCAGAAAACATTCCTTGGTTCTGGCAAGCGGACCAAGCCTCCGTTGAGCTTCGCAGAAAAATTGAGCAAGCTGCGAGCCTCAAAGTTCCCATTCTTATTGTCGGCGAAACAGGCAGCGGCAAAGACCTCGTCGCTAGAGCCCTACATGAAGCTCGCCGAAAACATTTCGGCCTCACAAAACCAGAAGCCCCTTTCGTTCCCGTCAACGTCAATACCATTCCCGAGAATCTTGCGGAGTCTTGTCTCTTCGGACACGAGCGCGGCGCCTTTACTTCGGCAAGAGAGAGACAAAGTGGAAAATTCGAACAAGCCCAAAGAGGCAGCCTACTTCTAGACGAAATTCAAAGTCTCTCCCTCGGAGTCCAAGCCAAACTCTTAAGAGTTCTCCAAGATAGACTTTTCGAAAGACTCGGAGGCCGTAGCCAAGTCGAAACCCATTGCCAGATCATCTGCGCCTCCAATCAACCCCTTGAAGTTTTGGTCGAGAAAAAAACTTTCAGACTCGATCTCTACTATCGCCTCAACGCCTTCCCCATTTACCTCCAGCCGCTTCGAGAAAAACAAGGCTTACTAGACGACATAGCCCAAGAACTCCTGGAGCAAGTTCAAGAAAAATATTCCCTCAAGAGAAAGTCGATCCATCCAGAAGTCGTCTATCATCTCGAAAAATACGATTGGCCTGGCAATTACCGCGAACTAGAGTTCTCACTACTTTCCGCACACCTCAAATCGAACACGCACGAAATCACCGCTGACGACCTTTCTCCCCAGATAAAAGGTGAGTTTCAAAGCTTTATTGATTCAGGATATTGGGGGCGAAATGTTAGCCACTAAATTTATGGCGGGTGACGATTTAGTCGTTCACTTTGCGAACGATAAAGTCTCTGGTCAACCCACGCTTCTTCACGCGGTCCCCAACTTTACGGGCAAAGATCGGATTGGGGTAAGAACCAACGGCCACACGGTGCCATTTTTCTCCGCTCTTAAATTCAATTTCCTTCGAATAGGACTCCAAGAACCCAGACTTGCGCAGCTGTCTGACCATAGCAAAGGCCTCATCTTGAGTCGCAAAACTTGCCACCTGAACAGTGAAACTACCATAGGCGGGTTCAAAGTCTTTCACCGAATCTGGGCTTCTTTCAAAAAGCTCCTTCACGCTCGATGCGGGTCCGCGCTTCAATCTCGCCGATTCTTTATCAGCAAGCTTAGCCAACTCTTTAGCTTCTGCTTCTTTTACAGGATCGGACGCTGGTTTTCTGGACCATTGCTTGTTCGATTCTTGGTGTGCACTCGCATCCAAGATCGAACGGGGAGCCTTCATGTCCTCGAGAGAAACCATAGCTTTTCCGAGAGCATCTTTTTTGGATTCTTGATACGCACTTCTCAGCGTTTGTCCCGGAAGCCCTTTCGACTTAACATCTTCTTCCGCAATTTCAGAAGCAGGCTCGCGGCCAGGTTCTCCGTGATCAGAACTCACAACCACTTGCTCGCCAATTCCAACCCACAATCCGACAGAAAACATCAAACCGGAAAGAAGCAAAACGAGAATGAGAATCATTCCGGCTTCCTGGCGATTCAGATGCAAATTCTTTTTAAACGGACGCATGTAATTAATAGTTTACCCGTTTTCCATACCCAACCGCTAGCATTCGACAAATTATTGGCAAGAGCCATTTAGAAAGGTTTTATATGAATAAAAACAACACCCTACAACCAACCCCCTTTTCCCCAAAATCCAACAAGAAAAATAAGCGCCGAGGGCAGGCCCTTTCCGAGTATCTAATCTTGACGGCCATCGTCGGAATTGGCTCCATTGGCGTGGTTCAGCTACTCAGCACAAACCTCAATCGCAAGATCGGCGTGGTCAGTGAAGCTATTCGCGGAGAGAAAAAAACTATGAATGGGGTCGAGCTCAATGAGAAACATTACAAAGTTTATGATCTAGGTGATTTCAACCAAGGCATGACCGACAGCGGAGATAAGTAATTATGACTGGGATCACTCGCACAAAAAGCACATCATCAGTTGGAGCATCAAACGCTCACTCCCCTATTCGAGGTCAAGCTGCTTTGTCTTTTATGGCGAGTCTTCCGGTCATCATCTTAATTTCATTGTTGGGCGCCGTTGCGATTGGTCTCGTCACCGCAAAAGTCACACTTCATGCTGATAGATACTATCTTGCAAGGGCGCATCTCTATGGAAATTCTCTAGACGAGTGTAGCCTTGCCAGCTTTTGGCCCCAAACTCTCATCGAAGAAATGACCGTCGAATGCATTGGCCCCTATATCAGCAGAGCCAGCATTCACTTTGGAAAAGTTCTAGGATACCCTCTCAAAATTCAGTCCGAGACCTCAACGCTCTTCAAAGAAGAGGAAACCCCATGAAACTATATTTAACCACAATTCTAATATTTTCATTTGTTATTCCATGCACTGCTTTGATCATGCAGATCCACAGAGACATCGAGCATAAGACCCTCCTAGATAAGAAGCTTGCCCAATCAGGGGAATATCTTGGACATCAAATCTATGCTGTTGAAAAAATGAATGATGTGATTTCAGCAGCAAGAATCGGTTGTCTTTTCTTTCCGAAGGCGATTCCATCCCTTGTCAAAGCAACCGATGCCCTTAAGAAAGTTCAAGATGCAATCTGGAAGGCGATGAAAGTTCAGCAATACTACTGGATGAAAGAACTCCCTGCTTTCTCCAAATCCAATGCTCCCGAAAGAGGATTGCCGAATATTTGCGGCATTACCGGCACCTTGAAATGGAATAATGAACTTGTATTTCAATTTATAAATCTTGATGGAGGCTCACGAATAATCAACAAGGGTGGCAAGCCCGCCTGGCACTACCACAATCCCCTGGTACTGCCGTTATGACATCAGCAATAGAACTTAGCTTTGTTTGCCTGCTCATCTTCGGAGTCTCAGAAGGTTTCAGCAAGTTGCTAGAAAATTTTGAAGTGAGTTTCGAAAAAAATACTTCAGTTTATAGAAAGGACTACACATGGAGAACCATAAATTCAACTGGCTCAGCGACACCGTCTCAATAGAAACGCCTAACGAAAGCGAGGCTCCTCTTCAGTTGAAGCCTCAAGAGAAAGCTTTGCTCCTTATAAAAGAGTATAAGGGGCCAATCATTTTTGCCCTAATACTCTTCGTTCTTAGTCTTGCGTCTCCTTCGAACTCTCAAAATAAGTCCAAAGAAAAGAAGATCGTGCCTACTGTTAGTGCCTTAGTAAGCATGTGGCCCATCGCCAAAGGCGAAGAGGTGAACATCTCTCATTTTAAAGCCATAAATCTTAGAGCCAACAACCTCAGCAAAAATCAAAGGCTTCAGCTTTTTGATGCCGTTGGAGTCAACCCTCAAAAAGGCGAGAGACTGATCGCAAAGAAAGACATCCCTCCCAACAAACCCGTCTTTTGGAGTGATCTCACAATAAAAAAACAAACAAGCACACGTAGCCACAGAACGAAAATCCACTATGGATCGGAACGAGCTCAAGGAGATCAAGAATGAATATTTTATGCCTAGCCTTTGTGGCTTCGTCAATGAACCCGACGACAACTTCCGCGCCACCCGCGAATATCCAAAGCTTGATTGAATCAAGAATTCAAAAACAGTGGTCCAATCACCGGGCTGATGTGGCCATCCAACTCGAAGATTCAGAATGCCCTAACAAAGGCGAGCTAATATACTCGGACAATTCCATTACTCTGCAAGGCGATAACTCCATTTGGAGAGGCAGACTGCAACTGTCTGTGGATGATGTTCTAAGCGGAAAGAAGATCAACTTCGAGAACGTTTCACAGGCTCATAAATATGAAGCTCCGGTTGCACGGCAGGATAGCCGGCTGAAGAAATGGTTGCCGTGGGGAATCGCCCTTATCGGACTTGGTACTTCAGCATGGCTCATTCATGATCGCAACCAGCACATCAAGCAACTACAAGGATTAAAAATTAATTTCTAATACGCGTCTCTAAAATAACGCTATTTTAGAGACGGTGTACTAGGGCTCAACAGAATCGTCGATTTTGGGAAGTGGAGAAAGCTTACAATTCTCTAGTTGTTTAGGGGGCCATTTAGCAAAGCTGCCCGCTGCGAGCTCCACCACAAATTGCGCAGGCCCCTTACTTGCGTAGCGAGGCAGAAACATATCTTGCATCAGAGGTGAAGCAGGCTCCATAGTCTGGCTTGATACAAGTTGTCCTTTTTTATCAAAATATAGAATATCAAGACCGATAGGAACGTTCTTCATCCAAAAAGTCTGAGGCCTTTCATCACGGAAGATAAAAATCATTCCTTTGTCTGGATCGACTTTCT
>CAZXHL010000026.1:24294-26257 GCA_964640545.1 uncultured Bacteriovorax sp.
TTTTTTACCCATGATTCGAAATATTCCCAGTGAATGCCACTAAGTTCAAGCCATCTTTGATAAAGTTGCACATCATGCTTTGAGGAACGAGCCGGCAGTTCGCATTGGCAGAGATATTCGAAGAATTCTCCGAGCAAAACGTCCTCTCCCTCCATGCTAGTTTCCCAGGCCATCCAAAATTCATCGGGAATCTCGGAGAGCTCAAATCTCCATGGCTCCATCAAATCGCCATAGCCTAAGTGGCGAGTGAGCCAACACCAAAAGTATGCCCTTGCCCACGAGCCATCTTTTCCAAAATCAAAGTTTTGAGTGTCACGGAGGAATCTTCCTAGGACTTTGAAAATCTGTGGATCCGGAACAAGTTCCGGGAGGACATCAACCAGCAAACGCAGAACAAACATCGTGGTCTCGATGGCGCTGTATGATTTGCGCATGTGAGAAAAGCCATCCCTTAGATCCACCTTTTCGAGACGAAACAAAGCGGAATTACCAGAGTGAATATCACGGGGAACTTTGAGATGGGCTTTGACGTATGACATGGGTTCGATGGCTGCTCCAAAACGCTTCAAAGACTTTTGAGCATTGATGGCAATGGCGCTGATCCTGCCGAAGTCTAAAGTCATGAGTCTTACGATTTTGTCGTTGTCCTTGAAGGTGGATCCCCCCAAGATAATAGCGTGAGATTCAACGACGGTGCCAGAACGTACTTCGTCAAATGACATCGCAGTTCCTAAGCGTCTTGAGGAGTTCCACTAAGAGAGTGTGACTCTGCTCCTGAATTTGACAGTGCTTCCATCTCCGCGACTTCATTCTTGTGAGTGGCGAAAAAGATAGCACCGAGTAAATTCACGGAAAGGGTCACAATCTGCAAACCTGTAACAATCGAAGCTCCAAAACTTTCTTGCCCAACACCAAATGCGAGAAAGACGGCCGCAAAAGCTACCTGACCAACACCAAGTCCCAATGGAGAAATAGGCAAGGCCATAGCCGTAAGGCCCAAGACCGAAGCCAAGAAGAAACTAGCTCCGCCGATCTCGCCCCAAGGAGGAGGGCCGAAAATTTGCTTGCTGATAATGTAAAGCACAAGCACAGCCATGGAGTGAGCGCACATGGACAAAAACAGCGCTAGCCATAAGTAACCGGGGCGCTCGGCGTATTGCTGAATGACCTGTTTGGCTTGTTTGAGAGGTGAGCGCAGGAACTTCCAATTTTTTATGAGACCCGAAGAGCGATCCAAAATTTTCTTAACCACAGGTAAGAAGATCAGAACGAGCAAGCCGGCTCCCGCAATCGAAACAAGAAGGTATCCAAGACTAAGAATCAAGGGAATGAGCTTATCTGTCTGCTGAACGATGTGTTCGTAGCTAGCGATAAACGTCAAAGCTCCAAGAAATAGTAGCGCAAACAGCCCAATAACCCGGTCAACAATCACCGAAGAAAGAGCGCGGACTTTTTGCTTGGGGAATTTTTTGCAGATATAGAGCGCCTTCGCCACATCAGCCCCCAAAGTTCCTGGAGCGAAAGTTTGGAAAAACTGCCCTAGCATTCCAAGTTGAAAGGCTAGCTTGTAGGTGATCTCAATGCCCTGCCCTTTAAGCAGCATTTTCCAACGGAAAAAAGTGGTGCCATACCAGACAACTGCAATCGCGCAGCACAATGCCGCGGTTAAAGGGCTCGTTACGAAAATCTTAAGTTGCTCGAAGTCGAGTTTGCCACTACGAATAGTAAAGACAAGAAGCAGGATAGCTACAATCCACTTCAGAGGGCCAACGAAACTTTTAAGCTTGGCAGACATAATATAGACTTTGTAGGACGAGTTGGTGAAAATGGCAAACAATCAAAATACAGTTCTTATCACGGGCGGATGTGGATTCTTGGGGTCACACCTAGCTGAAAGCCACCTCAAATCAGGCGATAGAGTCATCGTGGTCGACAATTTTTGCACCTCAAGTCGCAAGAATGA
>CAZXHL010000027.1:0-26065 GCA_964640545.1 uncultured Bacteriovorax sp.
TTTCCCCTTGAGGAGCAGATGATGCGTTTGATGCCTGACCACCATTAGCTCCATGTTTCAGTTGATAGGCTCCAGTTTCATCTCTGGCGATCCTTGCTTGTCTTGCTTTCTCTTCCGCCTCTAGTTGTTTTTTGTAAGAGTCTAGTTCGGCTTGCTTGAGATCTTTATAAAGTTGTTCTTCTATGGGGTCGCCCGATTCTGGATATGATCCAGCTGCTCTCGCGCCGGCGTCGTAGTTTTTGTTGAAGGCATCTAACTGCTCTTGGAAGGGATTCGGTTGCGATTTAGGCGCCGCCGCGACTGGAGATCCATCGCTAATGGTCGCAGTTTTTCCAGACGAGTTGCTTGCGAGCGGAGCAATCCCGTTGTCGCCGCCGTTGCCTGGCCCCACAGCTCTAAAATCTTCAGGTTTGTCACTCGGCGAATTCGGAGACGTGTGGCTTCCATCGCTGGATCCTGTTTTGCCAGCTGGATTTCTGTCGTCAGTCTTGAAGCCATACTCTGAGCCCCCTGATTGCGGTGTAGGAGTGCTACCCGACGAGCCGCCACTTTGTGAATCTTTGTCATGACTGTTGTCGCCAGTGGAATTATCATTTCCTGAACTTGCCGATCTTCTTCCCGAGGATCTAAAAGTGGGTTCGTTATCCACTTTGATTTGCCTTGGCAGGGTATCTGAACCGTCAGATCCATAAAACGACGAGCCGCCACTCTGCTGAGCAGAAGCGTATTGAGTTTCTCCTGTGGATTCATCCAAATACTCTGTTCGAATGGCATCTTGCCAGTTTTTGGAGCTTTGATTCTTTGACTTAAGGTCTAAGCTGGTGAAAAGGCCGTCGGATGATGAGGCATCTTGGGAAGCATCAATATTCGTTCCAGTAAGAAGGCCTGCTCCAGATTCTGATCTATCGACGAGTTGCGCAGCTATAGTTTGGGCAAGTTCACGGTGAGAAGAGTCGTTAATTGAGAGCTGATAGTCTGAGCTCCCAATAACTTGACCCACAATGTTTTGGAGTGAATCATGCGCGTTCCGAAAGTCCCCGGTGTTGTCTCCTTGAGATTCCCCTTTACCTAAACCATCCGTTAAAACCTTGAGGTGGGCCATAGAGTCGGGATTGTCTAGGAATTGCTGGAATTGTTCGGGGGTTAATTTTACTCCCAAAAACTCCTCTAAGGTTTCTTGTGGAGACTTCTCATCACTTCCTACTCCAAAGTTTGCCTTTAGGGCTACTTCTTCTATTTCATCGAGCGAGGATAAAATGGTAACTTCAGTATCAAATTCAGCGTCAAAGTTAACATCTAATGTTTCAATTCTGCCGACAATATCACTGAGGTGATAAGCACTTAGGCTAGAGTATAATGCGGCGTCGAGGTTTGTTTTGGAATTGAAAAGCGGATCCAAATTGCCATCAGAGGATATGGAAAAAAATTCACTAATATTAAAGTCGGGAAGGTCGTTATAGTTTGCGGTTGTTGATAGCTGACCATTAGTCAAAAGTGTTGCCGCATGAGCATTGTATGGTGATGCGAGCAAAGAACATAAAATTGCAGACAAAATATACGGCTTATCAAAGATGTTTTTTTCAATCGTTCTTAAGAAACACTTCATATTTTATAATTCTTCAATGATTCAACTAAACGCTTGTAAATAAACGCCGTGATCGAGCCATTGCCCCTATAGTGCATAGAATAACAGAAAGTGCTTAGAGTTCGCAGGAGTTAATCAAAACTTAATATTTGATATGAAACGCTTTTACAAAAACCCAGAGTGGGCCAATAAGTAGATGTGCCACGTTTTGCGTGAAGGCTGGCGAACGTCCTTCATATTTCTTGTGGCCCCACAATTGTACGGTCCAGCCCACAGCGAAAAGTGTCCACAAAATATACACTGGGCAAAAAAGAGAAAGATAATAAAGACCAAAGCTAACGGGAGCGAAAAGCATGGTGATCTTAGGGCTTAGTTTCAAGTACCAGAGGTTGGCGCCCGCCCATAGAATGAGCGCCAAGTTGACTCCGCTGAATGGCAGGTCAAACATCGCTAGCAAACCAAAAAGGGAAAACATGATCAGGGGAACCCCTATGGTATGGAGAAGTTGATTGGTTTCATTTTTGTGGAACTCGGCGTAGTCATTAAAATAGTCGTTTAAATCTTTCATTGATTCTCCATGGCCTAGGCCCTGATTCAATTGTAGTGTCGAATTGTGGTGAATACAAAGTGACAATCGATCTTTCTCAGATGTTGCTGGTGCTTGCGATCTCACTAGGAACGGGGGCGCTCGCGTCTCTGATGGGACTTGGCGGCGGAATTATCTTGGTCCCTGTGTTTACACTTTTGCTCGGTATTCCTTTCCCTGTAGCGGCTGCAACTTCTATCGTGGCAGTAGTGGCGGCTTCAAATGGGGCGGCGCTAAAGTTTCACAAGAGTGGATTGACGAATGTAAGTTTGGGGCTCTGGTTAGAAATCGGAACTGTGGTCGGTGCGGTTCTCGGTGTATTGGCGGTGGGGGTGATCAGCCCTAGTTTCTTATACTTTTTTTTCGGGGCGACTTTGATTTTGGCAACTTTAACGATGTTGAAGGGGCGGCAAGACTTAAGTCGTGAAGACAATTCAAAAACTCCGAGCTACCCCCTGTCCGCAGCGCTCGGCTTGAATACGGAAGATTACAAAGTGCGCCGCCCCGTATTGGGGCTGTTTCTGAGTGTCTTTGCAGGTGCGCTTAGTTCTATGCTCGGAGTCGGGGGCGGGATTGTGAAGCTTCCACTTATGAACGCAGTCATGCAGGTACCCCTTCGCTGCGCAGTCGCAACTAGTAGTTTTATGATTGGTATTACAGCAACGACTGGCGCTTTTATGTATTATCTTCAGGGCAAATTGGACTTGGCATTGGTGGCTCCGACGGTGGTTGGTGTTCTGGCCGGGGCGTATTTTTCGTCTCAATTTCTAACAAAAATTCCGGTGTCTCTTATCAAGAGGGCGTTTGCACTTATTGCATTTGTTGCAGCGATTCGAATGATTGTGAGGGGAGTTGAAATGCTATGACGGTTGCGATTTTAAGAATTGGAAATTCACTCTCACTATTATTGTTCATTTTGGCGATTATCCTCTCGGCAGTTGGAGAGGTTGAGATTGTGTTGGGCCTTATGAAATTCGGATTGTTCACGCTTCTTTTTACTCCGGTTTGCCGTTTAGTTTTTGTGGGTTGGGAATCCCTCAAGGGCGGAGAGTTTCGGGCGCGCAAGTGGATGGCTCTAGTTGTGATTATGCTGCTAGTGCTTTCCATTCTTTTGGGAATCCGTCATTGACGTTAAATATTTGAAAATATTCAATAAAATATTGAGGTCAAAGCTGCGGAAAAACCTCTATTCTGCCGATAAGTAGTTGATGACAAAGAGACTCGCAAATATTCAGCAAAGTAGCCGGCCTAGTTGGCTCTCGCTGCTTCTTCTTACTCTTGCGATCTCCAGTTGTTCAAGTCATGGCAGCCGAGTTCCCGCCGCCGATCAAGAGGCCCAATTCTATAGTGAAACTCATGACGAAGATGGAAGACTGCGACCTCAATACGAAGGTGTTTGGCAGCATTATCAATCCCTTTCCGAAAAGGAAAAATCAGACTTCATTGCAAACAGTAAACTAGATTTTAAAAACGACAATGCCCTCGCGCCTTTGCCTCGTCTCTTAACCGAAGAAGAATCTCTAGTACTCAAAACCGGAGTCGAACAGCGATCCAAAGCTCTAGTGGCATTCTTGAAAGATCATTACAGCGGGAAGAAGTCCTATCTGAATGATGTGATTCCGAAAGAAGTCATAGATCGCATCATTAGAAGGAGCGGGGAAGAAGGTTTCGAGGGTCTTGTTGATCCTGATAGAATTGCATTTCCTTATGGGCCTGACATCATTCGCGATAAGCAGGGTGTATGGAGAGTATTGGAAGACAATCCTGGCTTCATCGGAGGCATTGGCGATTTGAGAGTAGCCCGAGAAACTTTTCTAAAGAGAATTCCTGAGTATAAAAATTTGCTCGACCTCAAAGACAAGCCGGACGACTACTACAAAGAAATTGGAAAACGATATAAGGCTTCCCCAGGAAAGGGGCGCGCCGTCGTCTATATGATTCCTCCTTACGCAGACAATGAAGACCTACGATTGAAGAAACTCTATGCCGAACAAGGGTTGCAGATTGTAACGCCTTATTCAGCAGCAAAACTTGTGACCACAGACAAGGGGCTTTACGTCGAAGAGAAAAAAGGGGCCACAATTTCCCGTTATCGAGTCGGGTATCTCGTGTTAAATGGCGAGCACGCTTGGGTAGATACGGATCACCCTGCTACTCGTATGCGGGGGATGTATGAAGACATCAATTATTGGCTCTTCACAGAGAAGCCTCAGAAGCTTAGCGTTAGAAAAAAATTAAAAGTCCTGCTCGAGGAATTTGAGAAGACAGGAACGATTGATGAGGAAAAATATTTTGCTACCTTCAAAGACGGCAATATCACTCCGTATATGAGGTATCAGGATAGGTATGCACAGCGGCTTAAGGGCTTTGTGGATCTTTGGAGCAAAGGTGCTTTTGAAATGAACTACACTCCGGGCGTAGACTTTATTGGAGACAAGGAATTCACTCAGTATGTTGAGAAGCTTGTGAGATTCTATCTTGGTGAAGAGCCTATCTTGAAAAATGTGCCAACGTATGATTTTGCGATCATGAGAGGCGGGCGCTTGGTGCTCGATCAGAAACTCTTTAATAAAGTTGCAGCCGACAAAGCGAACTATGTGATCAAGCAAGTTGATGGAAGAGGCGGAGAGGGGATTTGGGTGGGGTCAAAACTTTCCGAAACAGAATGGAAGAAAGGCCTCGCTGCTGTTAAGGCGCATCCCCAGAAGTTTCAAGTTCAAGAATACAAACACCTGTCCGTAATGGGAGATTTGATTGTCGATCTTAGGATGATCTCTGTTGTTGATGCAAAAGGGACCTATGTTTCACCTACGCCGTGGGGCAGAGGTTTGCCACTTAAAGGCAATGGAAAAGTTAACCTTAGCGACGAAGGGCTTGAGGTTGCCATTGCGGTTGTGAAGTCGCGACAGAGCTGTTCAAAACACCTCGTTGATCTGCATCAATAGTCGCCGGTAAAATACTTGGTTCTAGCCTATTCGTTCAAAAGATCATCTTTTCTCAAATAGAGGATTAGGCTGGAAGAAATGAGATTTACGACCATCATGATTCCCATTGGATTGTCGCCAAAGCCTAGATGTGTTGTGTGGGCGATTAGGGCTCCAATCATTATCGAAACGCTCATAAGGGCGCCGATGGAATGCATCTTGGGTAGGAGAAGGCAGAGTATCGCTCCACATTCAATGATTCCTATAATGAACCTTCCATAAGGCTCCATGCCTAGAGTTTGAAAGAGTTCGATGCTGTTGGACGAAGAGGTGATCTTCGACCAAGCAGGTCCCATCAACAAAACAGCGGAAAGGATCTGTAGAATCCAAAGGACTACGGCTCTCATGATCGCGCCTCCAATAGTGATGTGGGCATGAAAAGGTTGCCCGGACTGAGGTCGGAATACTTGCGTTTGCCAATGGCCGCGAGAAGATCAAGGTGTTCCTTTTCAAGGGCTTTGACGTAATTATAGACTCGATCAGATTTGAGCTCGATATCTAGACCGTCTTGCAGGCGTGGCACATGGGTTGTGATGCCAGCGGGACAGGTGTTCTTATTGCACTGAAGAGCTTGAATACAGCCGATCGCAAGGAGAAATCCTCGGGCACTATAGCAGGCGTGAGCTCCCATACTCATGGCCATAAATTGTTTCGTGGGATTGATGAGTTTTCCCGCACAAATGAGCTTGAACTTGTTCTCGATCTCAAACTCATTAATGAATTTTCTCATGATGGGGAGTGCGGCAAATAGTGGCACTCCCACATCATCCATGAACCCTTTGGGAGCTGCTCCCGTTCCCCCTTCGCCGCCGTCGATGGAGACATAATCGGGAAAAATATTTTGTTTGATCATCTCACTCAGCAAGGCGCGTACTTCCTCTTTCTGTCCATAGCAAAGCTTGATTCCCACAGGGAGTTGGGTCACTTCCTGAATTTTTCGTACAAATTTAACAGTCGAGGCGGCGTCCTTGCATTCGCTATGGTGTGCCGGGCTCACAACGTCATAACCTTTGCCGACTCCACGAAGTTCGGCAATTTCATCTGTGATTTTTTCTTTGGGGAGCAGACCGCCTTTTCCGGGTTTGGCTCCTTGTGAAAGTTTGATCTCAACCATTTTGATAAAGGGGTTCTCGCATAAGCTCTCAAGCTTGGACTCGTCAAGGTCTCCGTTCTCGTGCCGAACTCCAAATTTTGCCGTTCCGAGCTGAAAAGTAAGATCACATTCTTCCATAAGATGATATTTGGGATAGCCGCCTTCACCAGTATTCATCGTCATTTCAGATTTTTTCGCTCCACGCGCGAGGGCTCTAACGGCGTTTGACCCCAGAGATCCGTAGCTCATGGCGCTGATCATGATTGGCTTGGTGATGGTATGAATATTCTTAATGCCGCGTTCTTCACCAAAGCGAAGTTCAAACTTTTCAACCTGATCATGGTCGACGGGGAAAAGAGAATGCCTGAGCTTAATCTCTGTGGCATCATATTCTCTTTGAGACCCAAAAGCAGCCGAGGAATCAATCCCTTTCGCTTTTCTGTAAACATCACTTCGCTCCACTCGATTAAAGGGGCGTTCCTCGGTGTCGCTTGAATATAGGTACTGCCTAAACTCTGGACCAATACTTTCCAAAATGTATCGAGCTTGAGCAAGAATTCCAAAGTTATGTAAAAGTGCATGCGTCTTCTGTCCGCGTAAAAGGTAAAAATTCAAGAGCGTGAGCACGATAAACCCCACTGTGAAGAAGTGGAGATAGAACGATACAAAATGCCCTAGCACTCCAAAAAAGATTGCTAACGTAGGCAAGGCCCGGTTGGCAATCTTTGCCATAGATTCTAAATTCACCGAAATTCGATATTCGCGCACATCTTCAATCTAACATAGCCCTCATTGAACCCAAGAGCGCCCACCTAAATTTCTTGGCGGAAACCGACTAGTACCCGCGGCGACTTTCCAGGGTTCTTTCCACCATAAGCCGAAAGATCTTCTGAAGGGTCAAGGATGCGTTCGGGCCTTCAATCACTTCTAAAGCTCGAATGATCGCCTCAAAAGTAGCAAGGCCTCCAAGTTTTGGTTCGTGTCTCAGCTTGTATTCGGTGGGGGCGCCTTCAGGGAGGGTCACGTGTTTGATGTTGGCGACGGCGGGAATGCGTTTGTGCACTTTTGAAGCTTGCTTCCAATTGCCATCGGGGAGCAAAAGCGTTGGGGGGCCTGATAGTGTTTCTAGAAACGTGGCGTTCAATATCTCAGCTTTTTCTGATGGATATAAGTAAATAGGATTTTCTAGACTAGAAACCGACTCCTCCCAATTGCGGGTATCGTCCTCTGCGCCCCGGAGCCAAATTTCGCAATCCTGCATAAGCTCCTTGGCTAGCCGTCCCGTGTTGGTGGGTAGCCTCGCTTCTTTGTAGTGCATGATGATTCGAATAGGGGTCTTCGAATGGATAAGTTGCCGGGCATCGGCGATCTCGGCGCAGATGCATTTTTCAAGGCGCAGAAGACAGATCTTGCATCGGGCCTCAGTTTTTCTGCGTGAGCTCATATTTTTTCTTCTACTACTGATGCAAGTGTGGCAGAACCAAAAAACTATGACTCAAGAGAATAATTTCCCAAAAACTTTTATGTGGGGTGTGGGACATGCTGCTTTTCAGGTCGAAGGCCACACAGAACCTTCTGACTGGAAGAGGTGGACTCATACTGATGGAAAAATTGCTGATGCCAGCAATGCAGATCAAGCCACGGATTTTTGGAATCGTTATAAGGAAGATTTCGCTCTTGCCAAAGAACTAGGGGCCAACACTTTTAGAATGTCGATTGCCTGGGAGCGGGTCGAAGTCCAGGCGGGTGTTTGGAATGTTGAGGCTCTTGAGCATTATAAAAAGATGATTCTAAGCTGCATTGATCACGGTCTTGAGCCTGTAGTGACACTTCATCATTTCGTGTTGCCGGAATGGATCGCCGACAAAGGTGGAATTTGCTCCGATGAATTTGAAGTTGAATTTGCGGACTATGCAGAAAAAGTTGTGAGCTTCATGTCTCAAGAGGGTCCGCTAGTGAAATGGTGGATGACTTTTAATGAGCCGCAGGTTCTAACAAATTTTGGCTACATCACCGGGGGGTGGCCTCCTGGTGAAAAAGATCTCAGTCGTTTTATGCTCGCCAATCGAAATTTGGTGCGTGCTCACGTTTCCGCGGTGAAAAGAATACGTACTTTAAATTTAAAGGATCTCAAGATTTCCATCGCGCAACATTGGCGAGATTTCCAACCGAAATCGCGACTAAACCCAACGCACAAAGCGGCCGCTTTGTTGCTTCATCAGGTTTTCAATAGAAATTTTGTGATCGCCTGTCAGACGGGGATCAATACCTGGTGGATGCCCGGATCGAAGTTCTATGCGGAGAAGCTCGATGTGGACGGCGGAACCTTGGATTACCTCGGGATCAACTATTACGGACGCCTGATGGTTAAGACCATGATGAAAGATCCTTTTGTCGAAATTGAAGAAGGGATTGGAGAAAAAACGGATCTGGGGTGGGAGATCTGTCCTGCTTCGCTGACGAATGTTTTGAGACAGGCGTGGTCTTTCCGGTTGCCGATTCTCGTCTCTGAGAACGGACTGGCGGATCGCTCTGATTCTAAGCGGGCAAAGTTTATTGAGGATCACGTTGCTGCGCTGGGCCAGGCTCTTGTCCAGGGCGTGAATGTGCTGGGCTACCTGCATTGGTCCTTAACAGACAATTTTGAATGGGCTGAGGGGCTTGAGCCTCGATTTGGCCTGGTTGAAATGGATTATGAAAAGCTTATCAGGACGCCAAGGCCGTCATTTTATGCCTACCAGGCGTTGATACAAAAACTTCAGAACTCCTAGCCTAGTTTTCCGCATGCCAATGAATTGACAGAGGTATCGATCTGATTTTCTATGAGAAATCCGTGCTGGGTGGTACTTGCACTAGACGACAAAGCCTTGAGAGGTGATTTGCCAAGGGCGTGGTGGCGCTGGCAGGTTTGAGATCGTCAAACTTAGGAGGATTATTTTGCAAAAGTTTTTTAGCGTTTTAGCTCTGGGATTTACTATTTCTTTTTCGGGATCAAGTACAGCTTCTGCTGTTCGATCTGACATGCCTGCGGGTGGGGCGGACCTTTCTGTTTTGGGGTACGGCATTAAAGATACCGCTGCCATTCAGTCAAACTGGGAAAACCTTCAAGGACATAACAACATGTTGAAATATGTCATGCCGTCTCCAGACCAAGGCGGTGCGGGTAGCTGTTTGTATATGGCTCTTACGGGTATTGCCGAATGGCACCTTGCCAAAAAGAATCCGAGACTTGCGATTCGTGGAGACGGTGCTTTGGATTTGAGTGAACGAGCTTTGATGAACCTTGCTGGATTGCAAGAAGAGAACAATGGCGTTGAAAACTGGAAGACAGATAGCATCCTTCTTTTTAACCAGAACGATCGTGGTATTTTGAATCGCGATTTGCGCTACACCAAGGGCTTTCATAAGTATGATGACAACCTTAGGCGCTACGTTCGCGCCAATGAAGGTGATGCAAACGCTGAATATGGCCAGTCTTTTAACTGGATCAATGGAGTGACTCGGGAGACAAGGCGCGGAGTTGTGATGCCGAAGTTTCAAAGGCACGTGATTTTTGCGGATCCTGCTTCCAACCAGTGGAACGTTGCAGTTGCTCCTTCAAATATTGCTGAACAAATCAAGGATCGACTCGATCGTTACAATGCTCCCGTTTTGCTCATTTACAATCATTATGGTTACTGGCATGCGGTTGGAGTTTATGGCTACGATGAAGAAGCCGAAACAGATTGTAGCTTCGTTGAAAATAACGTGAAGTACTTCGACGCAAGATCGAAAGAATTGTATGAGGAAGCGTCGAGGATCTCTGATCCTGCCCGGAAGAAGAGCAAGTTGGCTTTGGCTGACAAGCTCCGCGAAACTGGTATCAAGGTAGATAGAGATTACCATCAGGCTGGTGGGTGCAATCGGCGCGGAGTCTTCTATGTTCGCGATTCAATCTACTCTGACCCTTCAGAGGCGATGTATGATTTTGACCTTTCAAGAACCGGCGATGAAGAGCATTACTCGAAACGCATCATCTTGAGATCAGAGTCTTTCATGAGGCACATGGTGAATCATGTGGTCCAAATTACGGCGGACTAGTTCTAATTAAAAGCTGACTCAAGTGAGTTCATCAAAGACTTCTTTGACGCTTTTGATGCTATCAATGCCTTCGACGCTCTTTCCTGCCTGCCAAATATCTTTGTAGGGGGAAGGGGCGTTTATGCTTTTCTTAAGACTATGAAAAGATTTCAGAGAATAAAACATTCTCATCCAATGCTTGGTCTTGCGATGTTGTAGGAGAAGCTTTTCAAGTGGATTCGCTTTAAGACCTAACTTTTGCACGGACGGTGTGTTGATCACCGATACTGGTACACCGGTGATCTTTTCACTGAGGACAACGTCGCCCTCTTTAGCTGCAACGATAGCGTTCTTGTAGGCTAGATCGGCATTGCATTCTTGGGTGGCAATGAAGCGTGTGCCGAGCTGAACTCCCGCGAAGCCCACGTCCAGGGCTTTTTGAATATCGTCTTTTGTTGAAAGACCACCAGCACAAATGAGAGGTTTCCCGAGTTTAGTCAGCCTCTCAAAAAGCATTTCTTTGGTAAGGTGACCCGCGTGTCCTCCGGCTCGATTGTTCACACAAATAAATCCATCGACGTTGGCCTTGAGGGCTTTCTCAGCCCAATTCAAATCCGTGACGTCGTGAAATACGGTCCCGCCGCGTTCGTGAACTTTTTCCACAACCCAGCTCGGGTTCCCAAGTGCCGTTACGAAAAATCGCACCCCCTCATCTAGGGCAATGTCCACATACTTAGCCATGCGATCCATATAGATTTTTGAGGACCCTTCGATTAGGGCATTCATCCCAATAGGTTTAGATGTGAGAGCTTTAATCTGGCGTAAGCCTTCTCTGAAATCTAGTCCATTCACGTAAGTGAGAGTCAGGGGCTGAACAACGCCAATGCCCCCGGCCTCACTCGCTGCGGCGACTAGTTCAACGTTGCTACAAGGATACATGGCTCCGCAGATAATGGGGTGCTCAATGCCTAAGCTCTCGCAAAAGTTTTTGCTGGCTTCGCTCACTTGCGAACCACCCAGACGGCGTGTGCCGAACACACATGAATTTTGTTCTGGTCAAAAATCTTCGAGCTAACTTTGTGTTCGATATTCTCTGATCCCAATTCAGAAGGAAGAACTCCCGATTCGGCGATGGCATAGATAGGCCCCTTAGCTTTTTTTATGTATTCAATTTCTAAATTCTTTAGAATAATTTTTCCGCCCTCAGGGAGGATGGACGTCACCGCAAGTCCGGTGCTGAGTTCTCCGAGGTTTGCTAGCGCGATTGCGTGAATGCAGTTGAGATGATTGCGAACTTTCCGGCTATCTTTGATACTGACATGGCAGCGGCCCGTTTCCCACTCTTCAATGAGGGGAGAAATACTTCCCGTGTAGGGAATCACTTGTCCGAGTATTTTGGAGAAGGCTTTCTTTCCGAGTGAATGGACACTCAT
Source organism: uncultured Bacteriovorax sp. (assembly GCA_964640545.1). Lineage (GTDB taxonomy): Bacteria > Bdellovibrionota > UBA2428 > UBA2428 > UBA2428 > JBGSZX01. The sequence goes on from CAZXHL010000027.1 coordinate 11,741, forward strand.
CTTTTGCCAAAGCTTTAAAAGTTGTTCTGGGCTAAGTGCTTTCATAGGGTATATACTACCTGCAATGAGCGCTCTTAAAAATCTTCTTTTCCCTTCTTGGGGGTTTTTTGCGCACTACGATGAGTTTCCTGTTCTTATGATAAGTGGCGTCGCAGCAGGAGAGGCCCTAGTGGCGGATAGTGACGAATGGTTTCAGGCACTGCAGCCAAGTCCTTGGCGCTGGTACCATCTTTTTGTCAGCACTCAGGAGAACTTACGCCTCGCAAAGATTGATGTCCTGATAACTTTCATTGATAGCCTGAACTCCTGGCAAGGAGATCTCTCTGACATTCGCGCACTCAAAAGTTATCAGGGAGTTCTTAGCATCTGTAGCGCTGAGTTAAAAAAACATAATTTTAGAGGCAAGGAGCTTCGTTTTAAAATTGTCCAACCTTCAGCATCGGGAGAGCTTGAAGACGTATTTGTATCCGCGGTGGAGGAGCTTGTATGGCGATTTTGATGGAGATAGCTTTGGCTTTTGCGCTTCTGCTACAGAGTTTTGAATACCTGGGAATGAAAAATGAATTTAGAGTGGGTGGCACCTGGGCCGGACCCGATGTTATTTTGAACCAGCTTTTTAACTTCCATTTGTATCTACGGTTGCTACTTCTTGTCTTTATACTGACGGTTGCGATAGCTCGCTTTTTTCAGTTGGACTTCGAAGTGTATAGCTTCCTTTCTCTTCTTCCAATGGCATGGCTTGGAATGCTCGCTTCACAACTCATTATTGTGATTCGAACGAATGCTTTACCTTCAGGCGGGGCGGAAGGGTTGTTGTTTTGGTTGCAGCTTATGGTTTTATGGATTCATACAACGGGTCATCAAACGTCTGCTTTAGTTTTTGTCTCGATATTGATTCTGAGTTCTTATGCCATCGCAGGTCTTCGAAAGCTTGCAAAAGCAGATTGGCGAAACGGTCAGGTTTTACAGGGGTATCTCCAGAAAAGTTGGTATCGTATCCCTCCCTATATTCGTGTGCGAAGCGACGGTTCGCATGCTCCGTCGCCATCAAGTAATGGGTCCTTGTTAAAAATCATTTCTTTGGCCATTATTTTGACGCAAGTAGCGCTCCCCTTGTTCCTATTTTTGCCAAATGGTTTTTGGATATTTCTAGTTTTGGCGCTGGTGTTTCACATAGCTAATTTTTGGATCTTTTCGCTCAATCGCTTTGTGTGGGCTTGGGTGGCCGGCTTTCCAGCCGTGTACTTTCTCTATCTTCAGATTCATTAGTTTCTCTAGTGACGATTGATTGGCATAGTTGTCACGGCGGGGTTCTTGTCTGAGGTGGGGGCTCTGCTAAATTAGCTTATACCTATGGAGAGTCTTGGATATCTGATGATTGCCTTTTGTATAGGCTTCTTCAGTTCGGTACCTCTTGGGCCAGGCGGACTCATGATTATGGACCTTGCAAGTCGAGGCCTGACAGCAAAAGCTCTTCGCGCTGTTTTTGCATTCCTTGTTGCAGATAGTTTGGTGTTGGGAATTTGCTGGACCTTCTCTGTTTATCTCAAGGAGTATCTTGAAAATCCTTGGTGTCGTATTGCTTCCGGAGTTTTCCTTATCATTTTTTCTCTCGTCTTTTTAAAGTCTGTAAAGAAGAAGGCCATGAGTAGTGAAGAGTTTGAGCGGGAGCCAGGCAAAACTTCTATTAAGGTATTCAACCTGACTCTCATGAACCCCGGGGTGTGGCTTGGTTTATTTTTTGTTCTGAGTCTAAGACCCGGGTCAATTCCTTTTGCTGTATCTTTCGAATCTGGTGTGATGACCTGGTATCTCATCGTTGTCTTTGGTGTGAAATATCTCAAGAGAGACATGCAGCTCAAGCTTCAAAGAATCGCAGCTCGAGCTCTCTTCATTACGGGACTTTATTATATGGGTATGCCCATCGTGGAAATGGCGATGGCAGCAGCTAAGTCACGTATTATCTAGCCGCTCTAACTACTTAGTTTTGAGTATCGAGCTTCGGAGCGTCCATCAACTTCTGATAAAGATAGATATACTGTAGCGCGTAGCGTTTCGCAGACTGCCTTAAATTCGCTGCGCCGGCGTGACCCCCTTCGGTGTTTTCATAATACAAATTAGGAAGCCCAAGCTCATTCATTCGCGCTACCATTTTTCGAGCGTGACCTGGGTGAACGCGATCGTCTTTTGTTGAGGTTGTGAAGAAAACTTCTGGATAAGTCTTGTCTGCGTGCAGGTTGTGATAGGGAGAGTAAGCACGTAGAGCCTCGAACTCTTCGGGCACATCGGGATCTCCATACTCGGCCATCCAACTCGCACCTGCTAGTAGCTTGTGGTAGCGAAGCATGTCTAACAAGGGAACGGCGCAGACCACGGCACTGTACAATTCCGGTCGTTGCGTGAAGGCTGCCCCCACAAGTAGACCGCCGTTGCTGCCTCCCATGATTCCCAATTTTCTGGGGTTTGAGATTTTCCTTTTTGTTAGATCTTCTGCAACAGCATGAAGGTCATCGAAGGCCTTTTGCCTGTTGGTTTTGAGAGCGGCTTGGTGCCAACGTGGCCCAAATTCTCCCCCTCCGCGAATGTTGGCCAGGACAAAGACTCCACCTTTTTCGAGCCAGTTTTTACCACTGGTTCCCGAGTACCAAGGAGTCATGCTCGATTCAAATCCGCCATAAGCATAAATGTAGGTGGGGTTGTTGCCGTCCATCTTCATTTTTTTTGGAGCGATGACAAAGTAAGGGATCATCTCTCCGTCTTTGCTTTTGGCTTCGAATTGTTTGATGTCGTGAGTTGAGGCATCGAAGTAGGATTTTTGTTCTTTTGCGAGGGTGAAAGTTTTGTCTTTGGTGTTGAGCAAGAAAACCGTTTTGGGAGTTAGAAAACTCTCATATGAGAAAAATACAAAATCTGAAAAGGCGTTGCCTCCGAAAACATCTATGCTGCCTTTGCTGGGAGCTTGGAGTTGGGAGAGCTTCCAGTTTTCATTCATGATGTCTGCGTACCAAATTTCACTTGTTACGTTTCTGGAGATGTTGAGGATCAAATTGCTTTTTGAGGCTGATACTGACATTAGCGCAGATCTCGAATCTGGAGACCAGATGATTCGCAGCTTTGCTGGCTTGGAACTAAGTAGTTCTTTGATGGAAACTGAAAATAAGGAGCCGGCCGTGATTCGGCTAAGCTTTGAGTGAAAATGCTTTGATGGTTTCCAATCTTTCTTGTTTTTAAAAATAATTTGATCTTGGAAAATGTTTTCGATGTCTACAAAGTGTGGGACAGGAATAAGTTTTCGGTTCTGGGTGGTCTCGTTATAGATAAAGTACTCCACGTTATAAAAATCTAGGTATCTATATAGGAGCGTGCGCTCGGGATAGCTAGGATCAGAGCTCTTCCAGGATCCAACGGAAACATCTGTTTTTTCGCCTTCAAATATGACGGTGGATTCTGCTAGAGGCGTACCTCTCTTCCAGAGCCGAACTTGACGAGGGTATCCTGAGTCAGTCAGCGATTCAGGGCCAAAGTCACTTCCAACAAGCATGGTGTCTTTGTTGAGCCAAGTGTGACGGCTCTTGGCCTCTGGAACGAAGAAAGCATTCTTGGAAACAAATCTCTTCTTCTGAGTATCGAACTCTCTTAGTTCGGAAGCATCGCTTCCTCCATTGGAGATTCGAATCATACACAAGGTATTTTCTGGTTCCAGACAATCAACTCCCTTGTAGACGAGTGTTTTCTTTTCTTTTTTAGATAGCTCGTCGAAGTCGATGAGAACTTCCCATTTTGGTTTGGCTGTTTTGTAGCTATCAATGCTAGTGCGGCGCCAGACTCCCTGAATGTTCTTGGAATCTCTCCAAAAATTGTAGACGTATTCGCCGCGAATGGCTCCCATGGGAATCTTGTCCGAATCTTCGAGTTGCTTGAGGCTTTCGGCGTAGACATCAAGATATCTCGGGTCGGATTGTAGGACACTCAAACTTCTTTTGTTTTGCTCTTCGACCCATCCCAGAGACTTCGCTGACTTGACGTCTTCCAGCCAAAGGTATGGATCAGGTGTTTCTGCAGCCTTGATTTCGGGCTGGCTTTTTTTGTGGCTACAGCCCATAACCGCAAGACCTGTGACTAAGAAAAATGCGAATGAGATTCGAGTTCTTTTCATTGAGCATAGATTTAGAGGTCAGGTTCTAGTTTGTAAAGCGAGTCATCAGTGTTCGATGTGAATCAAGGGGAAAAGGGGCGTAGGTTGTAGGACTCCAGGTCAAAATTGATGTACATCGAACTCACCACGCTCCAATTAAAGTAATGGTACGAGCCGTCATCGTCCATGCGATGGCGCAGTAGGATGTAATGTTCGTCATCCCATTTGTCCATAAACTCAACCTTCACAGTTTTGTCGCTGATTCGTCCGGCGAGTTTATTGTTCCAGTACAAATCGTTGCCTTTGATATCGAGTTCCATTGGGGGTAGCTCTTGTTCGAAGTTCCAGTAGGGGCCTTGTTTGCAGTAGACGCCCACTTTCTCCAGTTGAAATTTATTAGCGGTTTGAGTTGCCTTCACTTCGCTTTGGCAGACTGGGTAGTAGTAAGTGCCATCGAGCGGGTGGTGCCACCAAAGTTGTGTCTCGGCATCGGTTTTAACTTCGCCGTTCCAAAGTCCAGGGCTCATGGCACCTGCTATTGCTGTAACTAATGATAATAGTCCGGTCATAACTTGACTCCTAATTTGTTTATTCTAGTTCGTTTAGCCTATCAGATAAACTCATGAGTTCTTCAAGGTTGAGGTCTAATTTTTCCTGTAAAAGATTTTGCCTTTGGGTCAATTCTTCTAAGTGCTTGATCTGCTCTGGAGATATCGTGGGCGAAGAGCTAAGCTCGAGCATTTCGCCTTGAATCATTTTGATCTCGTTTTCGCGTTTGCTAATCTGTTCTTCTTTCTTTTGAAGATCACGTTCAGCAGCTCTTCTTTGGCGAGCAAGCTGTTTGTGGTCCTGCTTCGGAGCGGCTTCTTTCTTCTGAGATTTTGTTTTTTCTGCAGCCTCATCTTCCCAGCCTATTTTCTCTAGGAATTCATCGTAGCTGCCATCAAAGACGAAACTCTTTTCGTTCTGGAATACGATCAATTTGTTCGCTGAGCTTCGAAGAAGGTTTTCGTTATGCGTAACAAGTAAAACGGCTCCGCCAAAACCCGCTATAGCATCCTCAAGACTTTCTACTGACGACATGTCTAAATGGTTTGTCGGTTCGTCGAGCAGCAAGACATTACAGGGGCAGGCAAGGATTTTACCAAGTAGAACCCGTGCCTGCTCACCGCCAGACAAAACTCCAATTTTCTTTTCGGCGTCCTCGCCGCTAAACATCATCGCTCCACAAATAGATCTGTTCTGTGTAATAGTTAGTTTGGGGTTGGCTCCCGTGATTTCTTCCACAATCGTACGATTGTGGTCCAGGTCCTTGCGGTGGGTTTGTTGATAGTATCCCATGACCGTATCATTGTGGGGGATGATCTCGCCAGTCTTGGCCGCAAGTTCTCCGGCGACAACACTTAGGAAAGTTGTTTTTCCTTTTCCGTTCTTTCCGATAACAGCAATGCGATCGTCATTTTGAACTTCGAGATCGATGTCACTAAACAAAGTGGGAAGCCCATCGCCCCACGAGAAAGAGAGATTTTGAATGCGCAGCAGAGTCTTGGCGTGAGTTTCTCTAAGGGCAAATCGAAAACCTAACTCTTGTTCGGCTTCCAGAGCATCGGCAACTTCCATTTTCTCAATCTGTTTGATGCGGGACTGAGCTTGCTTGGCTTTTGTGGCTTGAGCGCGGAAGCGATCCACAAAGGATTGCATGTGATCGACTTTCTTTTGTTGGTTCAATCGGGTTTTCTCGTGAATGATGTTTTCTTCTTCCACTTGGTCATAAAATTTCGAAGTTTGCCCCGAGATTTTTTTGATTTTTCCGCGGTAGATTCCCATCGTGTGTGTGGTCACCGAATCCATAAAGCCGCGATCATGCGTTATCAAAATGCTCTCGCCCGTAAACTCTTTAAGGAAAGTTCTAAGCCACCTTAGGCTCACAATATCTAGATAGTTGGTGGGCTCGTCAAGCAGGAGTAAGTCTGGGCGTTGCAAAAGTGTTTTGCAGAGATTCATGCGAAGTTGGTAGCCTCCAGAAAACTCGTCGGGATGACGACTCATGTCTTCGAGTTTGAAGCCCAGACCGAATAATATCTTCTCAGCCTTATAGAAATCGAATTGTTCATCTTCTCTCAGGGCACTACAGCATTCTTCGAGAACAGTAGGGTGAGTAAAGGAAATGTGTTGGTCAAGGTAGCCAATCTGATATCCCTTGGGTGTGGCTATGTCTCCGCTGTCGGGGGTTTCAAGCCCTAGAACGATCTTAAAAAGGGTAGATTTTCCACAACCATTTCGTCCCACAAGTCCGACACATTCCCCTTTGCTTAAGGTGAAAGAAATGTCTTCGAACAAGACTCTTGAGCTATAAGATTTTGTAAGACCGGATACCTGTAACACGAGAGCTTTTTTAGCTTATTTTTTTCCGCTTCGCGACCGTCTCCAAAATAAAGCATTTGAGTCTTGATAATGGCAAAAACTGAGTTTGAATGTCTATGAAGGGGACCTTATGAGCACAGCGGAATTGTCAATTTCACCATCCGACCTCAAGAAGCTGAAGTTTTGGAGGACATCGACCTTTTTTGTCATGCTCTTTGGCTACGTGGGCTACTACCTCTGTCGAGGAAACATTTCGGCAGCTTTTCCTTTGATGAGCGAGGCTTTCGGCTATTCGAATGAACAATTAGGACTGATCGCATTTGCTTCAGAGCTGGCATATGCCGCGGGGAAATTTATCAACGGACCCATGGGCGATCGTATAGGTGGTCGAAAAATATTTTTGATCGGAATGCTGGGCGCTATTGTCTGTAACTTTCTCTTTGCGATGGGCTCATCTTTGATCTACTTCGTTGTGATTTGGTGTGTGTGTCGCTACTTCTTGTCTATGGGGTGGGGCGGATTGGCTAAAGTCATCGGCAATTGGTACGAGCCTGAGAAAAATGGAACTGTGATGGGTTTTATTAGCATCAATTTTCAATTTGGTGGTGTCGTAGCCTCATTGCTCGCAGGGTTAATTGTCTCCCTGGGAGGAACTTGGCGTGATGTCTTCATCTACCCTCCGCTGGTTCTGATCCTAATTTTGATCTGGTCATACTTCGCATCGAAAGATTCTCCTCAGGATGTGGTCCCCGGGACACGCTTTGGTAAAAGTTCCGAAGGGCGTCAGTCTGTCCTTAAGGCGGCAGAGGGCTCCGTCGAGTCCAAAACTTTTCTGGATAATGCCAAAGCATTGATGGCATTGCCTCTTTATCGTCATTTACTTTTGTATAGCTTTCTTACAACTTTTCTGAGGTCCGTGTTCTTCTTTTGGACTCCAAAAATGCTTGTGGATATGGGGATGGGAACTTCTAGTGCGATCTTTAAATCAGCGCTTTTTCCTCTTCTGGGGTGCCTCGGTACGATCTTCATCGGTTGGTATACGGATCATCATGCCAAAGACAATAGGGCGAGAATGATGTGGATCATGTTGTCTGGTCTTGTTTTCTGTTTGTTTGGAATCTCAGGTTTGGCGGTCGGCACAAATCTTTCGGGAGACGTACAATCGATCATTGTGGTTTTACTTGGTATGTCTGGTTTCTTTTTGCTTGGCCCTTACTCAATGAGCAGTGGATGTTTGGCGCTAGATATTGCGGGTCCCGAGGCAGCTGGAAGTTGCACGGGGATCATAGATGGCATGGGATATATTGGTGGTGCTTTAGCCGTTTGGCTAGCAGGTCGATATTCTGATCAGCTAGGCTGGGGGCAGGTCTTTGTGGCTCTAGGTGTGATTGCGGTAATGGCGACCTTCTCCGCGATGATGATGAGCCGAGGCTTTATAAAAGCTCGTCATCTACAAGCAAAAGGGTGAGCCCGTAAAGGCCCACCCTCTATTTGAACGTTAAGCTTAAACTGTGCGCGCTTAAGTGTTGTAAGGGCGCGTGTAGTAGCCTTTCTAAGTCATATTAAATATTTAGATTCATTACTCAGGACAAGGGGAGTGCTACTCCCCTCTTGCTGGCTGGCGCCAGCAATTCACCCCATAGTCCTTCGACTGAATCTAAATATTTAATATGACTTAGAAAGGCTCTTAAGCTGGACGTATCCTTACAACACTTAAGCGCGCACAGTTTATGATCGCGAACTAATTGAACAGGTCGTAGACGCGGTCTGACATGCCTGGAGCGACAAAGTGCTCCATTCCAAAGCGGGGCAATCTAGCCGCGACGCCGCAACCAAGGCTCCATGGCAGAGGAACGGCTATGCTACAAGCTTGAGAGCTGATCCAGTAGACAGCAGCCGATGAAGTGGGCACGAAGTGAAGTTTGTATTCTTTGTGGCCCCATTCTTGGCCATTAGCAGGATTCGATCTTGGGTGAACTGAGACAGGGATCCCGTAGTTGAAGATCTTGATGTCAGTGAGATTGAAAAGCTTGAGCCATTTATGGGCCACACGTGCTTCAAGACCTGCGTAAAAATCAGACAACCATTGGCTTAGCGGGGCATGGTCACCCAGATCAAGAACGTTGTGCGTTTTCAGAGAAAACGAAGCAAGCCATTCTTGTTCCATCTGCTTAGCATAAGCGTTATGCCCGAATTCGTTGAGCACATTGATAGAGGCATCAATCAAGTTCTCAAGCCCACGTCTTAGAATGACGTTGACCTGACCTTTTTCAAGTTGGTCTTTGGCCTGCTTTACGGCAGATTTTGAGGCATCGCTAGCTTCTTGCGAAGGTTCTTCGACGTTCATGAGGCTAGGGGTGTTGGCATGAGACTGAAGGCAAAAGGCCCCCAACATCAACATTGTTAGTTTTGTAATATTTTTCATTTCATCTCCTTGTTGTTCGCGGATGGACTGGAAACTATTTTAAGTCTCTAGCTAGGAAACCAATGGGGGCTCTCCTCGTTAAATTTGACGAAGAGAGGGGGTTTCTTGGCGGAATTGACCAATGCGAACAAGCAGTACACGGATTATTTGCCAATGCTGAGAGTCGACGTTTTTTCCTTTGAGTATAGCTCCCCTCAGCAGCTTGGGATAAATTGCCATACATGAATAAAAATTCAATCATTCAACCTAAGTTTTATAAGTCTATTTTGGGATTCGCCCTTTGTCTTTCGCTTGGCCTTTTAATGGGAGCCTGTTCGTCACTAAGTAATAAGGCTGAAGAAAAAGACACTCGTCTCGACAAAGCACAAGAGGTCAATGGAAAGACCTTGGGGCTGCGTGATAACAATGTCATTGTCCAGAAGAAGGTCATGCTAAGCGAAGATCTTAGAAAGCTAGAAAACGAAGTATTCGCTTTGGAGAATGAAGCTTATGGAAATGAAAAGTACGGAACTACAGGCTTGCATGGAGTTCTTAAGGCCTGCCATCTTAAACTAGCCGATCCTAGAATCGGCGGAAGCGGAAAGCTTAAGCCATTGCCGGCTCCAGAGCGCGTTACAAGAGCCGAAGAAGACTTTGAATATGTTATTGATGAGAAAAATGATTTAGTTGGTGTTTCCGAAGAAGAGCTTCGTGATCGCACAAAACGTTTTAGAAAATATCGTAAAATTTTGGTCGAAAGAAAATCTGATCTTCAAACTGACATTGAAATCTGTGACCAGAATCATCGCACAGCCTTAATCAACAATGGACTTAGCCCCGAGGATGGCGAAGCCAAAGGCGAATGGGTTATGGGTGGAAACGGGTATAAGGTTTGGAGAGCAAAAAAAGCTGAGAGCAGCAATCCAGAAGAGCTTTCTAAGCGCAAAGGCCAGCGTGAGGAAGATAATTAAATGAAGCTCCGTTTTTTGCTCGGGACTTTAGCTCTTGCGAGCTTAGTCTCTTGTGCATCGAAGTTTAAGAAGCAATGTGAAGCTACAAATTGGTTTGAGCATGGTAAGAGCGTTGCTCTTTCTGGCAATCGTTTGAATTCCAATGACTTCGTCCAGCGATGTCAGAAAGAAGATGTCGACGTGAACGAGGCTCAGGTTGATTTGGGCTTCAAGGCTGGGATGGGCATCTACTGCACCGCTCAGGGGGCTGAGGACACGGGGCGCAAGGGGGATCGATTGAATCCTAACCTTTGTGATCCAGGAATCTTTTCTGCACTTGAGATCTCTTGGGAGAAGGGAAGAAATGAATATTGCTCTCCTGCCAATGGATATAAGGTCGGTGCTCTTGGTGAAGAATACAAAGGCGTCTGCCCTGAGAAAATGGAAAAAGCTTTCTTAAAAAGGTTCAATAGAGGCAAGATGGTTTACTTTACTAATATGATAGATGCTAAGACCCAGGAGATTCGTCATCTGGAAAATAGGCGCAATGAAAGCCGAGGGAATATCTCTAGGATTGAACGTCAGCGCACTCAAGTCATGGCGGCTCATAAGATCACTCAATTGCGTTGGAGCGCTCCAAACCCGGAGGCGGAAGCTAAGTATCAGTCGGAAATGGATACCTTAGATTCACGTTTGCGTAGCGAACAGCGTGAGGCGAGAAATCTGGACACAAAAATTGAAGGTTTGCAGGCCGAAATTGCAGATCTAAGGGTGAAGCGTGGAGCTTTTTCCGAATAGTCGTGTATAAAGGCTCTAAGTTATGGAATGGCTAGCCTCGTATTACCTTCACATCAAAGTGCTACACCTCGTAGCCATGGTGGCTTGGTTTGCGGGGCTTTTCTACATCTTTAGACTTTTCGTCTATCACGTGAAAGAAAAGTCCAGCGCCCATACAGCTCAGACCCTCTCATTGATGGAGTCGAAATTACTTCGAATCATCATGATGCCCGCCTCCATCATAGTTTTGCTTTCAGGACTCACATTGGCCTTTTTGGCTGCGGGAACATTTTCTAGTCCGTGGTTCCACGCAAAGATGCTCGGAGTTGTCGCCCTCTTCGGCTACCAGCATTTTGCTGTTCGAGTTCAAAGGCGCTTTGCCGAAGAAGACTACTTCCTCACAGAGAAACAGTGTCGCTACATCAATGAAGTGCCTACGCTGCTGCTCATCATTATTGTTAGCCTCGTCATACTTAAGCCTTGGAGCTAGGTTCCTCAGCTAGATTCCTTACACGCAACTTAACGCCGTCTCAAAAAAAGCTTAATTCTTCCCTATACCTACGGACGAAGATGCCCGATAATTTAGGAGATGAAGACGAGTGAGTACGCCAAGACAGGATTTGAACTTAAGCCAGGCATGTCTGTGGGAACACGGCTATCCGTCATAGAGAAAATCGGCTCAGGCAGTGAAGGCGAAGTCTATAAGGCTCTCGAGGCTCACACGGGAAAAGTTCGAGCTGTAAAGGTTTACTATCCTGATCGCAATCCGAAGTTCAAAGTCAGTGCTCGATACGCAAGAAAACTTGATAAGCTTCGCGGTTGTCCGATTGTGATGGACTATCTCTCACACGAAGTGGTTTGGATCAATGGGGAAGAAATTGCTTGTTTGATTTCGGAGTTTATTGATGGAGAGATGCTTGGAGATTTTATTTCGAAGCAAAGAGGTAAGCGTCTCGGAGTTTTTCCCGCGATCCACCTCTTGTATTCCATTGTTCGAGGGGTCGAAGCGATCCACCAATGCGGCGAATACCATGGCGACCTTCACGTCGACAATGTGATGATCAAGAGATTCGGATTGGAATTCGATCTCAAAATTATTGATATGCACCATTGGGGTGACTCCAAACAAGACAACCGAGAGGAAGACATCATGAAAATGGTTAAGCTATTTTATGTGATTCTCGGCGGAGCCAAGAAATATCCTCAAGTTCCGGCATCACTCAAGTATATTATAGGCGGTCTGAAGCGCTCTCTGGTCCTGAAGCGTTTTAGAACTGTAACCGAGCTAAGGTATTACTTGGAGGAAATGGATTGGTCAGATGCCGTCTAATGAAGATTGGAAACTTTTGATCTCGGCCTCTGAGACGGATGGCGTCCAGACCAAGGTCGTCGGTGATTACGAAATCAGTTATTTTGTGGCTAAAGATCCCGATAAGGATAAAGACAATGAAGATTCCCTCTTCATTTCCTATTCTGCCGGGCAACTTCTCATGGGTGTCTGTGATGGAGCTGGCGGACACCCCAGAGGTGCCGATGCTTCCAAAATTGTTTGTGAGACGTTCGTAAAACAACATCATAAAAACAAAGAACATTTTGATTTGGCTCAGGTTATCGAGGAGGCGAATCAGAATGTGATCGACCTGAAGGCAGGGGCAAAGTCTACTATGATTCTAGCCTGGGTTACCGACGGAAAGTTTCGCTCGGCTTCTGTGGGGGACTCTGAAGTTGTTTACTGGAATAGCCAGGCTAGGGAGATTTACTCCAACATTCCGCACTCAGTGGTGGGATATAAGATTGAGGCCGGCATTCTAGATCAAGAAAAGGCTCTGGACGAGGATGATCGCTATGCTGTTGACCATCTTATGGGAGATGAATTTATCCGCATCGAGATGTCTTCTGGGATGGCGCTCAAGAAAGGGCACTGTCTGGTTCTGGGATCTGATGGCATCTTTGATAATTTTTCACACAACCAGTTGTCGTCGATTTTTTCTGAAGGAAAGCTCACAGAATTTGCTGAGCTTTGTAAGAGTCAGCCCAAAGATAACTGGAAAAAAAGAGATGACGTCGCCTTTATCTTTCTAAAAAAGTTGCAGTAGATTAGGCATGAATAAGTTTCGGAGGAAGTTTTGTTAAAGATATTACCTACAATTGGATGGCGTGAATGGATTCACATCAAGGGGATTCGTTCAAAGCCTATTAAGGCGAAGATTGATACTGGAGCAAAGACCTCGGCCTTGCATGCTCAGAACATTGAGATTGAAAAAATTGGAAAGAGAACCATTGTTCATTTTGATGTTTTTGCGAGCCACACCTCGGATCGCCATAAAAGAGTTTCTGCGGATATGGTGGAAGAGCGCTGGGTAAAAGATACGGGAGGCAGGCGCTCACTGAGGCCGGTCATCCTTACTCAGATCAAACTGGGTCGCTTTGTGTGGGATATTGAAGTCACGCTTACAAGCCGCAATGATATGAAACATGAATTTCTTCTGGGCCGCGACGCGATCAAAGGTAGATTTTTAGTGAATGTTGCTAGATCGTTTTTACTTGGAAAGTTGGAAAAATGAAAATAGCCATAATGTCTCGCAAGGCCGAACTCTACTCCACTCGGAGACTCAAAGAAGAAGCCATCAATAGCGGGCACGAAGTCACAATCATTAATCCCCTATATTGCTACATGAACATTTCTCATGAAGAGCCAAGCGTCTTCTATAAAGGGGAGGAGCTACCGTTCTTTGACGCGATCATTCCTCGAATTGGTGCGTCGGTGACTTTTTATGGATCGGCCGTCCTGAGACAGTTTGAGATGATGGGAGTCTTTTCCTTGAACGACTCAGTGTCTATCAATCGCTCCAGGGACAAACTGCGATCTCTTCAGATCATGTCTCGCAAGAAGATCCCTATGCCGGTGACTGGGTTTTCTCATTCCGCCAAAAAATCAGATGATTTAATAAAAATGGTGGGAGGCGCGCCTCTCATCCTTAAGCTCCTTCAAGGAACTCAAGGAAAAGGGGTTGTGATGGCTCCGACTAAAAAAGCTGCAGAAAGTGTGATTGGAGCATTCCAGAATTTAAATGCCAACTTTATTGTTCAAGAATTCATTAAAGAGGCAGGGGGGGCGGATTTTAGATCCTTTGTGATCGGAGACAAAGTTGTAGCTACCATTAAGCGCCAGGGGGAGGAAGGCGAGTTCCGAAGCAATCTCCACCTCGGAGGCACGGCCTCACATGCAAAAATATCTCCCAAAGAAAGAAAAATGGCCGTCGATGCTGCAAAAGCGATGGGGCTAAAAGTTGCCGGAGTCGATTTTGTTCGAAGTGATAAGGGATCGATGGTTTTGGAAGTCAATTCCTCTCCGGGGCTTGAAGGCATCGAAAAATTCACCAACAAAAATATCGCAGGTAAAATCATCAAATTTATTGAAGAGAACGCGAAACCCGACATCAAAAAACGTGGTGTTAGAGGGTGAACTTCATGGATAGTCTTTTTGATTTTATTCAAGATTTATCTTTAAATATAAATCAGTATGATGAAGAAATTTTAATTTCTCCAAATGAGGCAATTTTTAGAATTTATAGAGATGTAAGATTTAGTAAAGATAAAAGCCCATACAAAACACATGCGTCTGCTGTTATTTCAAAAGGTGGAAGAAAAGATTTATCCTCACCTGGATTGTATATTGAATTAAATCATAAAGG
>CAZXHL010000028.1:0-25964 GCA_964640545.1 uncultured Bacteriovorax sp.
GATTGAGAACCCGAACTACGGCTTTTATGGCTTTCCACTTTTTACCGCGCACAGTGAAATTTACTGCACGAGATTCATAAGCGCGGCCGCGCAGCTATCACGTTTCAAAGCCCTCTTCACGGGAGCAAGCATGTTTTTGTAGTGCTGAAAGAAAGCATCGCGAGTGGCTCGCCCCGAGGCCCAAGCATCCGCTAATTCATGGGCATAATACCAGGGTCTCTCATGCTTGGCATGGAACCATCGAACATCTTCGGCTGCTTGAACTGATTCATCAATTCCCCAAACTGAAAAAGGAATCCGCTTATCAGCATAGCCATCTGCTCCGAGTTCTCTCACAACAACATAGTGGCCAAAATCCATAATCTCATTTCCAGTAGTAGCCTGAATGTTGCCATCGACATCAATTCCATACTTCATAAAGGTCTTCGCCAGCTTTATAGATTTAGATTCTTCTAAGTATTCAACATGGTTTCTCCGGTGAGCTTGTCTGAGATAGAATCCAGCGCGAGAACGAGATCCATCATCATGAACGACATCAAAGCCCGGATCAATCACGGCATAGGACCCAACAGTGTGATAACCTTCGCCGGAATCTTCTAGAACGTCCCGAACCATATTCTCGTAGGTAAATTCACGAACCGCTTCACCAAGAGTCGAAAGCCCGTTTGAATGGTGCCCTTTTTTGGGTTTCTTGGCCCCTGCTCCCTTCACATCAATCAAACCAATTTGAGTTGTTGAGTCGTCCGGACTTTGGACCTTAAAAACCAAAGCCCGACCATAATCTTCGGGACGCAAAGCCTTAGCACTTTCTCCAGTCACGGGGATATCAGTGTTGACCACAGATTGCTTTGCCTGAGTCTTCGCTACATATCCGACGTTATCCAAGAGCCATCGATCAATTTCTTGATCGCTCTTCCCCGACAATGCTGGAAAATCTTTTTTTAAGAGTTCATAATCAGCCAGAACAACTTGCGCGTTGGAGAGCTTCACAATCTCAGTCGAGACCGGACTGAGTAGTTTCCCACCATCCCTAACAGGCTCCGCAATGGTTGCCGCTAGTGAAAGGCTCGGCAGCACAAGGAAAACAGCTTTAAAAACCAATAACTTAATAACAGGTTGCCGACACAGGCGTCCAACGTAGAAGATCATAGACAATTAGCTAGCACAAATGTCGCGCCGCATCAAGCCCCTCTAAAGACACCGACTAGTTCTTGTATCTCAAATAGCCATAAGCAAGGCCCGTTGATTGGCGAATATGACTTTGAGTACTGCCATCGGCATTGATAACTCCAGAATCAGGGAAATAGTTTTGATTGGCCGCCAACATTGGAGCTTTGACCCAACGAGCACCTCTCGTAAAGTATCCCCATCCAGTGTTGTACTGTGCCCATGAAGTGCTCAACACGATCACATCCAACTTTGCACGAGCATAATCATTCATGGGAGTGTTGCCATAAACATCCGAGCAAATGATGATACCAGTCTTCCCAAACTGACTTTCATAAGTCGTGATCTGATCCCCTTCTTCCAGGTAATCAACCTCAATTTCAAACAAATGCATTTTTCTATAAGAGGCCTTCAGCTCACCTTTAGGGCCCACGACATTAACAGCGTTATAAAAAATATCTGTTTGTGCGTCTCGCTCCATATATCCATAGTGAATGATAACCTTCAATTCTTTCGCAAGCGCAGAAAAGAATTTAAAACTACCGCCAGTCTTTAGCTCCGCATAGAGACTTGCCTGTTCACGGTTTTGAAAATTATCGTCTTCATCTGGAAGCTCGGGGATGTCGGGATACCCAACAACACCAAACTCAGGAGTGACCACAAGCTCTGCGCCTTTTGAAGCTGCTTCGCGTATATATTTTTCCAAAGTCCGGCGGTTGGATGCCTTGAAATCCTCTGCCGCCTTCTTGCTCGACAGGGGAGCCCAGCCGGTCGGCGCCCATTGAACTACAGCAACTTTTCCGTATTGTTCCGCAGGATACAAGCTCGAATCAGGTTCAAAAACTTCTTTGATGGGCTTCACCTCTGCATGAACAGTTGAAACCCCCACAAGAACCAAGAACGCAAACAACATTTTACTAAACATTTTCATACTTCACCTTTTCGTACTTTCTTAGCAAACAAATGAATTAAACCTTCGTAAAGAAAATCTAATCAAAACTCAACACATTTAATAAGCCGACACCTGCGTATCAAAGTCTTTGCTAATCTTTTCGCTAACATCGGTAGTGTAAATAAAAACTACTGGAACTCGATCCGTCGTTGTCTTGCCCGTTAGGACTCGAAACACATATCCAGGATTTGCAAACTCTCCGCGATCAAGAGATGTCTTTTGACCAAGAATTTCCCACATCTGCATATGTCCTGGAGCCTTCCAAACAGAAGCAACCAATGTCTTCGTCAGTTCTTGAATCGCTTCTTGGCTTAACGTCTTTTTCCAGGGAAAAACTGCGGCCATATTCTCTCCATAAATATCTCCCGATCTAAGATTAGAGAGGGCCTCTATATCATCTACATTTATTGGCCTCAGATCTCGTGTTTGAGGCCTACTTGAAGCTGCATAGCCTGCATGATCGTCCGCATTTCCAGGGAAGCGATATTTTTTCACAAGCTCGTCTCCGAGAGGCATTTCACCAAACCAGTGAGTGCAACACTCGTAGCCACCATTGGGAACATAATCCCCATAGACACTCCATGGAGTCTTCGCAAGGGATTGATTTATTTTTCCGAGAGAAAAGTACATCCTCACTCTTTCAGCCTCTCGAGACGAAAGTACAATCAAAGGAAGCATAGTCCCACTAGAAGGACGCGATGCCGAAAATACTGATTTATAAGAAGCATAAGAACCTTCTCGACCTTGATGCACAAAATGCATGGTTCCTTGCTGGGGGGTATGCAGATGATACAAAAACTCAGCCTGAAAAAAGTACTTCTCAAAAAGTTTGGCAGAGTCGCCACCGTCAATAGCCACGGTCAATTTCGGCAGACCTTTTTTGCTGGTTTCACTAACTCCCGACGGGAAACCACGCTGAATAGAAGAAGCTTTTGCTTCAGCCATATACCGTCCCATCAAACTATCTTCTGAAGGTTTTTTTAAACTTTTCCCATACAAAAGTAATTTGCTTTCTTCTAAAGTTTTCTCTCCCACAGCTCTCTTTAGGCTTAACGCATTTGGAGCTGCAACATACTCTTCGATTCGTTTGGAAATCTGAGTTTTAGGCGCTCTGATGTCTAGAAATTCTTCAAGAGTCTCTTTCAGCAAAGTCTCAGCGTTTGCCACACTCATTCGCGCCTTTTTCGCTTTCGAAAGCTGAATCAAAAACTCTCCCAACTCCTCGGACCTAATACTGCCCTGAACATCAGAAAGCACTTGAATGACGGCTTCTTCCGGCAGCAATTTATTCCATGGACTCTTCGAGAATTCTTTTTCATATAAACTTAAAGCCGCGATCGTCTTGCGGCTAAAGATATGACTTTTAGATTTTAGCAATGTGCGGGCTGATTTAAGGTCTGTTTTTGAGAAAGTTTCCACCTGGACCAGGTCCATAATTGCTTTGACACAAAACTCGGAATTCGCGGCGTGAGCCACAAAACTAGATAAGGAAACGACTCCCACAAACAACAAACGATACAACTTCATCTTCAACCTCTGCGTGCTTTATATTCGATTTTAACGCGTTGCGCAATGGAATTCTGCTACCTATTCGCCTTTGGTTTCCCAGGCCAAAACCTTGTATTTTCACGGCTTTCCCTTAAATTTCTAAGATCCCAAGATTGATTCACAAGACCCGCTTCATTGAGCTCTCCCTGATGGACCCCAACAGGGAACGCTGTATCGGACGGAAAGAAATGAGTGGCCTGCGCAGAGAATAAATGAGGTCTCCTCGGATCAGTGATTCCAGAAACCACTGTGTAGTTATGGTGCTCAATGGATCGAGCGCTAGAGCTGCGCAAGACTCTCTGTAAACCCTTATCCGAAGTCATGGATGGAACGAATAGCATTTCAGGGCTTGCCTCGAAAAGCTTGGCAGAGATGGTGGGAAACTCGCTATCATAACAAATCAAAATCGCAGACCTTCCCCACGGCAGATCAAACACTTTGATCTCATTGCTTGCACTCCAGCCCCAGTCAGCTTCATCACCTGTGAGCTGAATTTTGTCCTGGTAGATTTCCTTGCCATCAGGGAAAAGCATGTGTGAGCGGTTGAATATTTTTCCGTTCTCTTCGACCGGCATCGACCCGGCCAAAATCGTTATCTGGTGGCGTCTAGCCAGCTCATGAATGGCATTCTTCAACTCAGTTGATTGTCCTGACTGCGCCATTCTAGCAAAAGCCCTCGATTCGTTTTCTCCAAAGCGAAGCAAGTCGTAGACAAACAACTCAGGGAATACAATCAGATCGTTGCCCGCAGCTTGAGCTTCAACGATCATGGCCTCGGCCTTTGCTAAAAACTGATCCTGCCTCATACCATACGTCATACCCCACTGAACGGAGGAAACATTTAACGTGTCTTGATTCTCAGCCCCAACATCCCAGCGCCTTGAAACGCTGCTCGGCATCGAGTCCAAAACCTTTACAGGTTTATTAGCTGTCGAGATTGAAGCTTCAATAGCCTGCTTCATGGCCTGCCTTGCCGCATTTTGAAGCGTCTCTTCCATGGCAAATCGATCCCCATCGGGCAGAGCTCTTTGATGCAAGGAAAGTGAGAAATGCACATCACCATCCGTATAAGTTTGAAACGGGCGGATGCTTTCGGCCATGCTAGTATGAACAGTAGTCGCCATACGCTGCAATTGGTTTCGATCGAGATCAGCCTCAAAAGCGACCATAGATAGTGTTGTGTTTTTTCCTGGAGTCGCAGAATCTTCATCCGCGCTCAAGGCCTTCCAAGCCTTTCCCTTCAACCAATCATGCACACCTTCCCCAGCTTCAGAGAAAACATTGCCGTGAGGGTTTAGCGCAACGGAAGCGAAGACTTTTCCATAGGGCGTTTCCACGACAGCAGCTCCTTGCCCCCCAAACACACGACCTCCATTTTCGAGAATCTTATTGGCCGTAGTAGAAGTGCCCGCACCTGCACGTCCAATTGGAAATGTGTCTCCCAAATTGTCGTATAACTTTTTACCCAAATTATGATCAGGCGTTACTAGAGGATCATTATGCGGGAGCACTCTACCACCAAAATCATACACAACAGCCGTTGGTACCGAAGCGATAGCATCAAACGCACTTGCTCCTCCTGAACGCGCATCATAAATTGCTTTGCGAACACCATCGCCAGAAGCTAATCCAAGAGTACTACCTCCTGAAAAAACTAATCCATCCACCTTGGCGTCATAACTGCCTGGAGCGAAGAGAGTCGTTTCACTAGAAGCAACAGAACCCCCTCGTGCATCAACAGCGATCGTCGCACCTTCAGGAAAATAAAACAAAGTCGCACCTGTCGATTGCGTAGAGTCCTGGACTGACGCTACTTTAATATTACCCATCTCTAATTTAAGGGATTTGGTGGGAAGGACGTGTTCTTTCGGCCTAACGACTTCCAAGAACAAATCTTTGCAAGGACCTTCACCGCCCCACGAAAGAGAGGAAACGAAGCCTAGAAACAACAGTGCTGATGTTCGCGCCCAAATAGACAATAGATTGGATAAAACCGACATTGCCGCGCTTTTAACCTGAATTGCGCGGCGCGTCAACCATCTAGAGCCCACACCCCATTTTTGGGCCTTCTGGCATTTAAAGCGCTTTAGGGGTATCTTTTTTTATTGTGCGACGCATCATTTTAATCTAAAAGCGCCGGCATGCGAATATTGGAACAACTTCGATCACGCTCCCCCTCAAGCCCCCTCCGGCTCAAGACTTTTGCCTTGATGGCCGGCTTTGTCTTTGGCCAACAGGTCTTGGCGAATACCAACTGCACCGATTCCATCATTGCCCTGACCAAAGGGACTGATTATTCAACTGAAGATTTTAGTAAAATAGACGAACTCTTTAGAGACTCTCCTCACTTTTTTACGCCACTTGTAAGAGATGGTCACAACATCTTCACAACCCATTTCAACTCTCCCATTTGGGCAGAGATTTTTCCGCGTGAAACCGTCTTGACGGTGTTCGGCAATTTCGAAGGAAGTATTCGTGCAGAAGAGTTAAGCAAGCTCCTGAATTCGATTAAGGATTCACAGCAATTTTCAAATATATCAGACACAGAATCTGCCAGATCATTAGTCTCTGAAAAAATTCAGGCGCTACTGGACCTATCAGCTCCTCGCTCACAGATCAGTGATCGAGCGGCTCAGTTTTTACAATCCCCCAACCCCGATACTCTTAAACGAGCCGTCGGAGAGAAAACGCTCGACGAGGTTTCACTATTGGTACATGGAGGTGATTTCAGAAATCCAACTCCAGAAAGCCTTATGGGGCGATACCTCGAAGAGAGCAACGCGAAGAAAATCATCCGCGGCTTCCCATCTGATGTAGAAGAAACCTCAGCCCTAGGACCTGAAAAACTTGCAGTGGCTATCAGCACATCAAATGGTAGCGGGGAGTTGTTTCAAAAGTACTTCTATCAACCAGAATTTCTATACCACTATCACACCCCAAGTCAGGGCACCTTATATTTCCTTCACCATGGATTAAATGGAAATTACGCCCGGTACACTTCGGCGATGGATGCGAGCCGCCCAAGCGAAGGAACTATACTTCCTATGATTCTTTTGTCTTCGAAAGAAGCTGAGCGAGCTCGATTGTATTTCAGCCTAGGCATGGCCGATCAGAACCTAAGCAAACTGCCGTGGGAATTTAGCAATTACTGCGCAAAAGGTGGATACACCTCTTGTACACACTGGTGGGGAGAAATGCCTCTTGGTGAAGATCTCGTGGATAGCTATCGATTTCCCGGAAATGCCGACCGCTGGGCGGGCAACGCTACTAGCGAAGCCCCCCAGGAAGCTCCCCTGCAAGCCATCGACCCCAATTCAGAAAACTTCTTACAGAAAGCTACAATTTCGTCGAATGACGGTCTTGTTTGGAAAGACACCGCAGCAAGATCTGCAGAAAGAGTTCAGGCTCTGGCCAGAAGTGTCTGGAAGGCGCCCGGAAACAAACAACTCTGGGAAATGCTTGGGCTGCGTGATGGTCTTGATGCTGGCGAACTTGCAAACCCCGGATGGGTCGCTCGAGACATGACCGGCAAAACTGACGCTTCGCGAGTTCCGATTGTATTTGTTTATCGCGCATCTCCAGACGAAGAACTGACCGCAGACTTCCCAACACACGTCAGCGCACACTAGAAAAATTAAGGATGAAACATATGACACATACTTTATCAAAAAAAACTGCATGGGGACGAAATCTTCGGAGTGTTGTATTTGGCGTGCTAGCACTAGCCATGACCTCGCCGGGGCTAGCCTCTGATGCTTGCACGAGAAGCCTTATTGACCTCGTCACGCCGCCTTCTCAGGCCAGCAAAAAGATCAAAAGATATCCTCTTTCAGCCACCTCCAAAGATCATTTGGACGATAGCCACTTTCAGTTTGGTTTTGAATCTGAGTATCTTCTTGGTGAGACCGCTGGAATTCTTCGTCATTATGCTCCCGACCCTAAACTCGGCGTCTCATTGGATTCATGGCAGAAACTTTCGGATGATGAACGCCTCGAATGGGTGAAAAACAATATCGACATCCTTTTCCCAAGCTTTCGAACAAAGGGCAATCTCGTTAAAGTTTCTAGCGAGCTAACTGATGCCTTCCCCGACAGAGTCATTCGTGACGAGACTGGCAATATTGAAATCATTGCAGGCCCCTTCGATACTTATGCAGAGTGGGAAGAGTTTATCACGCTAAACAATAAACTCTTTGGAGAAGGCTCCATGCAAAGCACGATTAGTCTTAAATGGGATGACTTCTTCACCAACGAGATAGTCAGCAATGCTCCCATGACAGCTCGAACAGACTTAGCTATTGCTCACCTTCGAGCACACAACGAAATCGACCAAATCCTCAAACTTTATGCGGCATCAAAAAAGATAGCAGACAACGGCCCCATTCGGGCCGCCAGAAATTTTGAACACCCATTCCTTGCTCCAATGTCATTGGACAAAGAAACACTACTAAGGCGTCACATGGACCAACATATCAGTGGTAAGGGGTTTGAAAAGGCGACATTAGAAGAAATTTCTCACTCCGATGCTTCCTACAAATACATTGGTGGCATCGCCTACCGGCCTGACATTGTTGGAGAACGCCGAGTCGTTCTCGAAATTCGCCATGCACACAAAAATGAAGCTATCTTGAGGACCAAACTAAATGAGCTTCTCAAAGACTTTGAGACGGGAAGAAACACCTTTGAACAAACACAACTCTGGTCGTCATTCGACAAGCGTGAATTGTTTCAGAAGTTAAGTGCTGACTCTCAAACGATGTTGAAAGAGCTTTACCCAAACAA
This sequence comes from uncultured Bacteriovorax sp., assembly GCA_964640545.1. Classification (GTDB taxonomy): domain Bacteria; phylum Bdellovibrionota; class UBA2428; order UBA2428; family UBA2428; genus JBGSZX01. Next base: position 8,450 of record CAZXHL010000028.1, read on the forward strand.
ACAAAAACCAGGCATCGATTACACTGCAGCTGAACTTGCCGCAATAGAAGTAAATGAAAATTTCAGTTGGCCTTTACGCGATTGGTCCGAAATCCTAAAAACTTTTGCTGCTAGCTCGACCTCCGAATACAACAAACTCGCTAAGCAAGTTTCTCTTTCACAAAGACGATATCAATTTCGTCTGGACCAGATTGCAATGGAGTACCGGCAACATGTCCTCACAAATGATCAAGCCAAAGAGAAAGTCGAGTCGGAGCTCGCTATTTTTGTTTCAGAAAGCGGAATAGGCGAAGCTGCATCTCGCTGGCAAAAACTCTACAGAAGCGAAGATCTCAGCTCGCCCGCGGCGCCTGCAAAAGCAGCACTTTAACTACAATCAGTGAGAGGCCGATTTCCCAAATCGGCCTTACGAACCCGCCTCAAAAGAAAGGTTGATCTTGAACATGAAGACAGGTATTCCCTCCCCCAATGAAATATCTATTTTTTTCAAAGAAGTCTTTAGTTTCAGCTTTCTCCCTTTTCTTCTTATGTATCTTCGTTTTAGCAAGCCTCTTTCTCAGCCCCATGTTGGAAGCGCGAAGTATGAAATTTGATTTCAAAGATTTTGAAGTTGGGACGGCAGAGAATCCCGCAGGACCTACGGGTTGCACCGTGTTTAATTTTCCTCGAGGTGCCATCGCCGCTATCGATGTGAGAGGAGGAGCTGCCGCAGTGAGAGAACAATCCTCTATTGAAGAGGGCAACTCTTGGGGTTGGGTAGACGCGATCGTCCTAGCTGGTGGTTCGACCTATGGCCTAGAATCAGCCTCAGGAGTGATGCGTGAACTCCTCAAGCAACGTGACAACTCTGTTCATTTCTCAAAAATTCCCTCGGTCCCAGCCGCAATTGTTTACGACTTTTCCGGACGAAATAACGCGATCTACCCAGATATCACACTTGGTGCGCAAGCTTTTAAAAATCGTAGAACAAACGAGGTTTCTGTTGGAGCCGCGGGCGCCGGCTCCTTTGTAACCGTTGGAAAATTTTTTGGAAAAAAGTTCTCTGAAAGATCCGGCCAAGGTGCCGCATTTTATGAGTCTCAGGGCATCAAGATTTTCGCCCTAACAGTTGTCAATGCCGTCGGGAACATCATGGCAGAAGATGGTACGATTTTGGCCGGATCAAAAGATCCAGAAAGCGGCAAACGTCTTTCGATCCCAGACGAACTAATCAAAGCTTCCCCATCAACATTAAACGACATCTACAAAGGTAATACCACCATTTCGATTTTGATCACCAATGCCAACCTCGACCGCGGCCAGTTGAAAAGACTTGCTGTGATGACCCATACGGGAATGGCCAGAAGTATTGAGCCCTTCCATACTCCAGACGACGGCGACACACTATTTGTGGTAAGCACCTACTCCAAAGACGTTCATGGCGAACAAAAATCTCCTGACGTTAGCAAGTTAGGAACCATTGCCGCAAAGATTATGCAAAACGCTGTTCGCAACGCTATCGAATAGTTGATTATATAGTACACCGTCTCAAAACAACGCTATTGGGGGGACGGCGTACTAGTCGCCCATCGAATCATTTCGCGAGCCTGATCATAATCAAGTCCGTCTTGATCCTTTAGACCGAAATATCTTCTCCAGCTTTCAGGAGCCTCTGGATGGAAAGCCGTGATCGTGACTCGTCCAAGACCATACTGACTACGAATGTTTGAAGGTTTTCCACTGGGATACCTACCAAAAATTTCAGCCGTTTCAGGCAAGTATTCTTCTGGAAAATATGGTCCGCCTTCCCAATAGATCTCGATCAACTGGTCAAACCATTGAACGGGTAAGATAGCAGCAGCAACCTCTGACCCCAATTCTCGGAATGAAAATGCTTCTCCATCTATAAGGCCCAGCCCTGTGAAGTCACGCGGCTCTCCAATATGAGACATGGCAAAAAATCCACCCGCGCAGAAACCAACATAGGCCCCACCACTTGCAACAAAATTACGGATGTTTTGTTGAAGACCGGCATCCATTTCAACGTCCAAGACGGCAGACTGCCCACCCGGCTGAATGTAAAGGTCCACTCCCTCAAACAACTCAGGTGAAATTTCCTTAGGACCGATGAAACGAATTTCGAAACCCTCGAGTTCAGCCATATGTGCAGCCGCCCCTGAACAATCTCCATCTGTGCAACTTCCCGGCCCCTTATATACTAAGGCCTTCTTGGCCCAAACCGTATTCACAGTAACGAAAAATACCAACAGAATCATTCCTCGAATCGCTGTACTAAAAAAGTTTCTATTCATTTTCATCTGCAAAAAACTCTCTCGAAAAGTACTCGCAATCAAGTTTAAAACCTTTGGGCAAAAAATAACGCGACGATACCTTGCGAGAGCTGCGATTCTTCATAGTCCCTAAAGGATCCAGATATTCCAAACAAATCTTTCTCCCGACCTCCGCCACTCAAAGGCACTGAAACCCTTGTTTCCAGTGCAAATTGTCGAAAATTGTTTTGCTTATTTAAGCTCATCCAAGACAAGAGCTCGAGTTCAAAAGGTTCAAGTCGAATAGAAGCTCCTGCCCCCAAACCTAACCACGTTTTTCTTCCTGCAAAATTTTCAGATTGCAGATTGAGATAAGGGAAAACAGAAACTTCAGAATTCACATAGAAATTGTGTCTCAACTCCGATAGCGCGGAAAACGTTCTCGAATCACTCAGCACCGAGTGATACCCAAGTCGCAACCCTGTTTCCCATTGCGCCCTTCGCCCCATTCTCCACTGACCAGAAAGTGCCGTCCATAATCGCGTGTCCTCAACTGAAGACTGCCCCAATCCCAAGTCTAAAGCCAAAGCGTAGCGGTGCATTTTTGCTTCGCCACGCACGCTAAATATCGTCAGCATTAGAATTCCCAGACTTAACGCGAGGCGATGTAATGGTTGTGAAAATGATTTCATTGTAGACCATCTTAGCCTGATCTTTTGATTTGACCTAGACACTCGGCTGCATCATACCAATCCGTTCTTAGGAAAGGAACATTAACATGGCAGGTATAAATAAAGTAATCATCGTTGGAAATTTGGGGAAGGATCCTGAAATCAGGCACACTCCCTCAGGACAAGCTGTAGCCAACTTTAGTATCGCAACTAGTGAGTCATGGAACGACAAAGATGGCCAAAAGCAAGAGCGAACGGAGTGGCACCGCATCGTAGTATGGGGCAAACTCGCAGAGCTTTGCGGAAAATATCTCAGCAAAGGTCGTCAGTGCTACCTTGAAGGCAAACTTCAAACTCGCGCTTGGGACGACAAAGACGGCAACAAAAAGTACACCACAGAAGTCATCGCTAACACGGTTCAATTTTTGGGTGGTGCTGCTGGTGCTGGAACTGGTGCTAGTCGTGATAGCTTCGGTGGCGGTGAAGATCCATTCGGACCTCCTCCAAGCTTCGATCAAGGTCCGAGCGGACAATCAGACGACATCCCGTTCTGATTTTCAGCCTTTGGCTGAAAATCAATACCGTATTCGGTATACCGTAGACCGTCTACAGTATACCGAATGATAAAACAAAACCTCTTAGGGAAACCTAGGAGGTTTTTTTCGTAAAGTGGCTTTATTCCTTTTTAAGATGCGTGGTCGTGGATGCTAAAAACTCAGCAATTGCCCCAGGTAGACTTTCCAATTTTCAGGCATGTTCTTGCGAAGCAAGATCAAGTCGGGAATGTAATTCACTGGCATTCTTCGAGGGTTTGTGAGTAGTGGCATTCCCGCCTCATCTGGAGTTCGTGCTCCTTTGCGCTGATTGCAATCGCGACAGCATGTCACCAAATTTTCCCAAGTTTTCGGACCGCCGCTTTTTACAGGAACGACATGATCAAGTGTGAGATCTTTTTGCGGAAAGACTACAGCGCAATACTGACAGCAATAATCATCTCTATTGAAAATGTGAGTGCGCTTGAAGGTGTGCCGCCCTCGCCTCCGGCGCTTGATATATTGCCGAACACGAATAACCGACGGAAGCCCAAAGCTTTCCGTTACGGAATGGACGCTTACGTCGTGATGCTCAATCACATCCACTTTTTCCGCAAGCCACAAAAGCATGGCCCGCTTCCAACCTATCACCTTCACCGGCTCGTAGCTGGCGTTGAGCACCAAAACTCGCCGTCCATTCAAGGAACCTGGAGTAGTCGTTGCCATCTTATTAATATTGTAGCAAAAGAGAAGAACAAAAGCTGAGTCATCAAGATGTCACAAGGCAAAAAAACCAAAAAAAGGCCAAAAAAACAAGAAGATAACTCCAAAAATCTTCCTGCCGTATTAAGCGGATCGGCCCCTATTTCCCCCAAAGACAGGGATGTCCTGCAGCTATACTTGAGCGAAATTGCCAAGATTCCCCTTCTGACCAAAGCCGAAGAAAAGGCCCTTACCAAGGCCTATGCCGAAGGGCATAGCCCAGAAGTCTTCAAAAAACTCGTCCAATCCAACTTACGATTCGTCGTCAAGATTGCCTTTGAATACGCACGCTACGGAGCCAGGGTCATGGACCTCATTCAAGAAGGCAACATGGGACTCATGAAAGCTGTAGAAGCCTTTAACCCCTACAAGGACGTAAAGCTCACCACCTACGCTGTGTGGTGGATTAGAAGCTACATGCAAGACTTTCTTTTGCGGAACTGGTCGCTCGTGAGAATCGGAACGACAGCATCACAAAAGAAACTTTTTTACCGACTCAAAAAAGAACAACAACGCCTCGAGCGTGAAGGCATTCGTCCCGAGCTTGCGCAGATCGCACACAATCTCGGCGTCAGCGAAAAAGACGTCAAAACGATGCAACTCAGGTTGTCTGGAGGCGATGTATCCATGTCACAGCCAGTCTCGGGGGGTGATGACGGTGAATCTTTCCGGATTGAAAATCGAATTGCCGATGAGTCCGAGCTTGCCAGCGATACCCTTGAAGCCTCCGAGCAATCTTCACTTTTCAGCCAGGCTCTCGCTGAATTCGTTAAAAAGCTCAATGAAAGAGACGAATACATTTTCAAAGAGCGCCTCATGTCTGAAAATCCCAAAACCTTGCTAGAAATTGGCGAAGATTTCAAAGTTTCAAAAGAACGAGCTCGTCAGCTAGAGGAAAACATCAAGAAAAAACTCAAGGCTTTCCTAGCCGAAAACTATCCAGACATTTCCATCGGCTAAGCCTCTCTGTTTCTATCGGCTAAGCCTCTCAATTCGCCCACTAGCAGTCCTTTAGTTTTTCCCTCGAAATTGCCCTACCTGCCTTGACTAGACCTACGTCCTCATCGAAGATCTGTGCATGTCAACACAGGACGTATCTGCCAGCGAAAATTCCGTACCAAACTCCGTACCAACCTCCGTACCAACTCCAGAAATGATGAATGAAATTGTAGGTCTCTGCAAAAGACGAGGCTTCATCTTTCAGTCTTCTGAAATTTACGGCGGGATCAACGGATTTTTCGACTACGGCCCCCTAGGAGTAGAGCTTCGCAAAAACATTAAAGATGCCTGGTGGCAAGACATGGTCCAAAGACGTGAAGACATCGTTGGTCTTGATTCTGCCATCATTCAACATCCGCAAGTTTGGAAATCTTCTGGACATCTTGATGGTTTTTCAGACCCCATGGTGGATTGCAAAGCCTCCAAGCTTAGATACCGCGCTGACCAACTTTTTTACGGGAAAGTCATCGTTGCTGGTGAAGTGATTGGATACGTGAGCGTTCTCGAAGACGCCACGATGCAAGACCAAGCCGACAAAGCCGCCAAAAAACTCAAAAAGAAAGTCGGTGCTGAAGGAGATCTCAGCCCCGTCGAACTCGTTGTCTACACAAAGGCCGACCCGAGCGAATACGTATTGATTCCCTCTCCCGCAACAGGAGAAGCTGGCTCACTTACTCCTCCGCGAGAATTCAACCTCATGTTTAAAACTCAAGTGGGCGCCATGAGCGATGCCTCTGACAACGCCTACCTCAGACCTGAAACAGCACAGGGAATTTTTATTAACTTCAAAAACGTTACCGATTCTAGCCGAGTAAAACTTCCTTTTGGAATTGCACAAATCGGCAAAGCTTTTCGTAACGAGATCACTCCCCGAAATTTTATTTTCCGTAGCCGGGAATTCGAACAAATGGAAATGGAATACTTCATCCCCCCCGGAGACGATGTCTGGCCAAAGTATCACAAAGAATGGATTGAATGGTGCCGCAATTGGCTTATCTCCATAGGACTCAGAGCGGACCTCATCGGTGAAGATGTTCACGGAGAAGGCGACCTTGCCCACTATTCTAAGGCCTGCACTGACCTCACTTTCCACTTTCCTTTTGGAGAGCAAGAGCTTTGGGGCATCGCCGTTCGTGGCAATTACGATCTCACCAAACACCAAGAAGGCAGCGGCAAAAGTCTTGAATACTTCGACGAAGCCCAAAAAGAAAAATACATTCCGCACGTGATCGAGCCCGCTGTCGGCGTGGATCGAATTTTACTAGCCACTCTTGTATCGGCCTTTGCAGAAGATGAGATCAATGGAGAGAAGCGAAGCCTTTTGAAATTCCACCCAAGAATTGCTCCGTATAAAGTTGCCGTTCTTCCGCTTGTAAAAAACAAAGAAGAGCTGATGAGCAAAGCACGTGAAGTCTTTGAATACCTCAGCAAGAGATATCATTGCTTTTTCGATGCTGCAGGAGCTGTTGGCAGGCGTTACAGAAGAATGGACGAGATTGGAACTCCGTATTGTGTAACGATCGACTTCGACACCATCGAGAAGGATCAAAAAGTGACCTTACGTGACCGCGACTCCGCCACTCAAGTGAGACTTAGTTTAGACGAGCTTTACAAAACCTTAGATGAAAAGCTAAACTTTTAAGCAATAAGAAGTGAATATGAAAAAACCATTCAAGCGAAAAATTTATCTTATCAATCCCGAGTTTCAAGTTTCTTTCATCAAATACATTCTTTCGTTGCTCGTTGTTGTCACCGCCGTTTTCTATGGCGCTATATCGCTACTGTTTTGGACCTTCGCAGAAAAAGGCAGAAAGCTTGGCCTCAACCCGGAGCACATCTTTTTCTCGTTCCTAAAAGAACAACGTGACACCATGGATCTCATTTTTCTCGGCACTACGATCTTGACTGCTCTTGTCATCATTGGTTTTGGGCTTTTTCTATCCAACAGAGTGGCTGGCCCCATCCATAGACTCAAACTGTTCTTAGCCGACTATAAAACCAACAAGAGCGGCACTCCGGTGAAGTTCCGCGAGAAGGATTATTTCCAAGATCTCGCAGAATCCGTCAATGAAGCTCTTGAATTAAAATAGCCTATTCCACTTGAAGACGAGGCGTCTCAAAGCTAGATTGCGGCCCATGTCTAGTCGCCTACCTCCCTCACCTTTGACATTCTTCTTCGGATCCGACCTTCAAGGTAACAATCACACCGAAGGTGAAGCCAGCATGAAAAACTTGCTAGGCGGTAAGGGTGCAAACCTAGCCGAGATGGCAAAACTTGGGCTGCCTGTGCCTCCAGGCTTCACCATCTCCACAGATGCCTGCTCTCAGTATTACACCAACGGCCACAAAATCTGGGACGGCCTACAACAAGAAACTCTAGCCCGAATTGAGATGCTGGAGAAAGCCTTGGACAGGAAGTTTGGAAGCGACTCCGCTCCTCTCCTGCTATCCGTAAGATCAGGGGCACGCAAAAGTATGCCCGGGATGATGGATACCATTCTCAACTTAGGACTTAACGACAAGAGTGTTGAGGGTCTTGCCTCGGGATCTAACGACCCGCGCTTTGCTTACGACTGCTACCGCCGCTTCATCCAGATGTACTCCGATGTCGTACTCGACATCCATGGCTCGCAATTTGAATTTCTTCTTGAAGACATGAAATCTCTCCGCAAAGTAGATCGTGATGACGAGCTTTCTGCGGACGACCTCAAAGAGCTTGTAAAAAAATTCAAGCGCAAAGTCCTCGAAGAAAGCGGAAACCAATTCCCACAAGACCCACATGAGCAACTTTGGGGAGCCATTGGTGCCGTGTTTGCCTCTTGGAACAGCGACCGCGCCATTCACTACCGAAAAATGGAAGGCATTCCTCACGAATGGGGAACAGCCGTCAACGTTCAAAGTATGGTATTTGGAAACATGGGGGAGACATCTGGGACAGGAGTCGCCTTCACTCGAGACCCCTCTACAGGCGAAAAAATCCTATTCGGCGAATATCTGATCAACGCTCAAGGTGAAGATGTCGTAGCCGGCATTCGTACGCCTCAGCCTCTAACAAACGAACAAAAAATCCGCCTCTCAGAAACTCAAGGTGTCGTCTCACTAGAAGACGAAATGCCTGAAGTTTTTGCTGAGTTCTTAAAGTATCAATCCCTGCTTGAGAATCACTACAAAGACATGCAGGACCTCGAGTTCACAATTCAACAAGGAAAACTCTACCTTCTACAAACTCGAAACGGGAAACGCACCACTCAAGCGGCTGTTAAAATTGCCGTGGACATGGTTGACGAAAAATTGATTGATGAGAATGAGGCCGTTCTTCGTATCGACCCCTACTCTCTCGACCAACTTCTTCACCCAAGACTCGACCCCAACAAAAAAGGCGTGCCACTAACAAAAGGACTTCCCGCCTCTCCTGGTGCGGTATCTGGAAAAATTGCTTTGAGCTCAGCATCCGCTGAAGCCCTAAGAGACAAGAATGAATCTGCTATTCTCGTCAGACACGAAACCTCACCAGAGGACATTCAAGGAATGGACGCTTCTGCGGGAATTCTCACGGCACTCGGTGGAATGACATCACACGCCGCTGTTGTCGCGCGAGGAATGGGTAAAAGCTGCATCGTCGGCTGTGCCGATCTTCGCATCAAATACGCCGATCAACTTGTAGAGATTGAAACACTCAACGGAAAAGTTATTCTCAAAGAAGGCGACGTCATCACTCTCGACTCTAACTCCGGAGAAGTTTTTGAAGGCGTCATCCCGACTGTGACATCAGAACTGAATGCAGACTTTGAAGTACTGATGACTTGGGCTGACAAACACCGTCGCCTTCGCATTCGAACCAATGCCGACACACCTCACGACGCGAGAACAGCGAGACAGTTTGGGGCGGAAGGCATCGGACTCTGTCGCACAGAACACATGTTCTTTGAAGAAGATCGCATCGAAGCCGTTCGAGCCATGATCCTCTCCAACACACAAAGCGAAAGAGCCAAAGCTCTTGAAAGCATTCTACCGATGCAAAGGGGCGACTTCGTAGGAATATTCCGCGAGATGAGAGGCCTTCCAGTCACCATCCGCCTCCTCGACCCGCCCCTTCACGAATTTCTTCCCAAGAAAAAGGAAGACATTGAAGCTCTTGCCATCAAACTTGATGTCACCCCAGACCAACTCAACCACAAGGTTGAGTCTCTTCACGAGTTCAACCCCATGCTAGGGCATCGTGGCTGCCGTTTAGGAATTAGTTTTCCCGAGATCTATGAAATGCAAGCTCGCGCTATTGCAGAAGCCATGGTCGAGGCTCACCAAAAAAGCCAAGAAGCTGTGCAAGCCGAGATCATGATCCCTCTCGTCATGGAAGTGAAAGAACTTTCGTCTCTTCGCGAGCGAATTGAAAAAATCGTTCATGAAATTCTGGACGAAGCCGACCTTGGCCAGAACGTCATGATTGGAACCATGATTGAGATTCCTCGAGCCGCTCTTCTTGCCGATGAAATCGCCACTTGTGCAGATTTCTTTTCTTTCGGAACTAACGATCTCACTCAAATGACTCTAGGAATTTCTCGCGACGACTCCAACAGGTTCCTCCCGGAATATGTGGATCTTGGGCTACTCGAATACGATCCATTTATGAGTCTCGACCAAAGAGGCGTTGGCCAATTAGTGGAAATGGCCGTCAAAAAGGGCCGCGACACAAAAAGTGATCTCAAAACAGGTGTCTGCGGCGAACATGGCGGAGACCCCAGATCCATCGAGTTTTTTGACAAAATTGGGCTCGATTACGTGAGCTGCTCTCCATATCGCGTGCCAACAGCGAGGCTTGCTGCTGCCCAGGCTTCGATTCGCGCAAGCTTGAAAAAGAATTAGTACTCTAATTCTTCAACAAAGGGGGTCCCTCCCCCGGCAACCGCGCATAAGTAGTGAAAACTACTACCTTTTTATTCTGACTTCCGAGCGTCAAAATATTGGAAAAAATTTTACAAGGAGCCCAAACTCTTCTAGAACTACCAGAGCTTGGGGGAGCGTATGGAAGGGTTATATCACTGTGAAAATACTTCGCCTCGAACTATTCGGCTTTAAGTCATTCAAAGACAAAACTATCATCTCATTCGACCAGCTTATTACAGCTATCGTTGGATCTAACGGATGCGGAAAATCAAACGTTATTGATGCCCTTTATTGGGTCATGGGTGACATGTCTGCGAAACATTTGCGCGGAACAAAAATGTCCGATGTCATCTTCGGAGGCTCCCGAGATCATGCGCCTCTAGACATGGCAGAAGTCTCTCTTGTGCTAGAGCGAGACCCCGAGAAAGACCCTGAGCTTCCCACACAATTCCAAGTAAACAACGAAATCAAAATCACTCGCCGCTACTTCCGCAGCGGTGACACAGAATATTTGATCAACAACATTCAATGTCGGCTTCGCGATATCCAGGAATTTTTCATGGATACAGGTGTAGGCGTAAAGGCATACTCCATCATCGAGCAGGGCGCGATCGCGCGTCTCGTCACTCAGAAACCGGAAGATCGACGAACTGTGATTGAAGAAGTTGCCGGCATTATGAAGTTCAAAGCTCGCAAGGCTGAGACCGAAAGAAAAATTGCCAACTCTCGCGCCAACCTCACGCGCATCGACGACATCCTCAAAGATTTGCGCAAATCACTCTCAACCTTAAAGGCACAAGCTACTAAGGCTGAGAAATATCGTTCATACTCTGACGAGCTACGCGCGCTTGAGTTGCGCCTTGCTAGCCGAGAATGGATGACCCGCACAGGTGACAAAATTGAAGCCGCGCAAGTTGTCGAGAAACTTCGCACGGAAGTTTCTAGCAACGAAAATGCCCTCGAAGAACTCAAAGCTCGCCTAGAAGAATCCGAGCTAAACCTCGTCGAGATGGAAACAGAACTCGACCAATCACGCATCACAACACGCGAAGCCGAAGTTCAAGTTAAAGAACTTGAGGGCCGCATGGGATCTCTCAACACCAGAAAAGACTCTCTTAGAGAGCAAGTGGATGCCCACGAACTTTCGCTTGAAGAAATCGCCACCCGCAGCACGACCCTTGAGTCTGAACTCACCGAGATTGTCGAAGAAGTAGAAAGACTCTCTCTCAAGAACGAGGATGCCTTTATCCAGGTTGAAGCGCGCATTGAAGCCGTCAGCATTGACAAAGAAGCTAGCCAACGAATTTCAGAAGAACTTCAACTTCGCCGCAAGGACTTGCACGAAATTGAGCTCAGCCAAACAAGACTTACTCAGGAGATCCAAGGATTCCAGAACAGTCTTTCTAACCTCAACAAACGCAAAGAAGTTGTCGAAACGCAACTCACCTCCGTTCAGTCTGAGATCCAAGGCAAGGAATCAGCAAAAACTGAAACTCTTACGGCGCTCGAAGAAGCATTCTCAACAAGAACTGACCTTGAAGAACTCAAGAATCAAGTCGACACCGACCTTTCAGATCTCGAGAACAAACGAACAGAACTCACTCAGATTCGAGACACCGTTCGTGAAGACCTAACCGTTGTTCGCGTTCGCAAAGAACAACTAGAAGCTTTAGACAAAAACCTTGAAGGCGTTGAAGCCTCATCAAGAGCTCTTGCCCTCCACCTGAGAGAGCAAGGCGTAGAAGATTCTCTTCTTCTTGACGCCATCAACGTGCCATCTACCTTCGAAAAAGCAGTTGAATCAGCTCTCGGCCACAACCTTGAGCGTGTTAAGACTCAAAGCTTCTACGAGATCGAAGACCTCAAAGCCTTTATCGAATCAAACGACGAGATCAAATCTCAGGCGGCCCACTTCTGGATCCCAGGAATTTCCGCTCAGAACAGCAGAGCTAGCCGCACCGACCTCAGCCTCGATAGCATGTTTGTGAGCGATGGATTCGATAGCCAACTCACACAAAACAGCATTCCGCCCGAGGGATCACACACTCCCACATTCAACAGTTCTTTTTCGCATTGGGCTGTCCAAATCTCCGAAAGTACCTCCGAAATTACTTCCGAAAGTGACGATTCACTACGGGCTGCCACTCAGCATTTCTCAGAGCGCCCAGGCCCAGACGGGATGCTCGAAAGAACGACTGAAGATCTTTCCAAAGACTTCGAAGCCACAACTTCTGCTCCAAGACTCAAAACTCTTCGCGACTACCTCCTTTCTCGCAGCGATGTGATTGGCCCTATGAACGAAGTTCTTAAGAACGAAGGCACGACTCAAGATTGGCTCGTTCTCGTTGAAGACTTCTGGCTCGTGAGAAGCAGAGAAAGTTTTGCAGCGATCCTCAAAGACGTCGATGCCCTTCCCGTAAACTTAGTCAGCCTTGATGGAGACGTGCTCTGGAAAACTGGCTTCATGGATCTTGCCCCTCTTTCAACAAGTGAAAGTGTTCAAAACACTAGCCTTGTGAAGAGAAAACGTGAGATCCAAGAACTCAGAGTTCAGGAAGGCACACTTCAGGAAGAGTTAGCTTCGGCTCAACAATTCCTGGATGATTGTCAGAATTCTTGGAACCAGGCTAAGACCAAGTTCCGTGAGCTCACAGCACAACTGGCGGCTCTAAACCCAGACGTTGAAAATCTTTCGACACTTCTCAGACAAGACGAAGCGACTCTCGCTCGCCTGCATGAGAAAGTCAGTATGCTTACCGCAGAACGTAAGAACATTGAGATCGAGATGGCCTCGATTTCTGGACGCATCGAAATCCTCGTAGCGGACCTCGAAAGCAGCGAAGACAACAAGACAGCTGCCGAAGAGAGAGCTGCTGAATCCCTGGAAGAGTTAGATCGCATAAATTCCGAACTCAAAACAAAAGAACTCGAGCTCTCTAACCTACAATCTGAGCACCGTCAGACAGAGAGAGATCTCTCTGCTGCCGAAACTAAGCGCGCCACACTCGAACACGAAAGAAACACCTCCAATCACCGCAAAGGCGTGATTGAAGAACAACTTATTGAGATCGACGCAGAGATTCGCAACTGTGTTCAAGATATTGAAGCGAAGCTCGAAGAAATCTCCATTCAAACTGAGAGATTCCAACAAGCACAGCTCGTGGAATCAGAACTTCTTCAGAAGTTTCAACTCGCCAAGTCAGCTCTAAAAGAAGATGAAATCGCCTTCGATACGAAGAACCGCGAAACTCAGCGAATCTCAAACGACATCCGAGACCTTCAGCAGCAAATGGCTATCCACGATGTGGAGCTCAAGAACTTGTCGCAAAAACTTGCTGACCAGTATCACATCCAAATTGAAAGCCTAACGGAAGAACAACTTAGAGAAGTCTCCACTCCACTAGACACGGAAGAACTTGCCGACCCAGCAGCAGCACGCGCTCAAGCCGACGCCTTGAGACAGAAGATCGACCGCCTCGGCAAGATCAACATGGTTGCCGTGGAAGAGTTCGACGAGAAGAGTCAGCGCTTTGAGTTCTTATTCATCCAGCGCCAGGACGTCTTCGACGGCGTTCAGCAACTTGAAGACGCCATTGACCGCATTGACCGCGAATCTCGCGAGCGCTTCTCTGAAGCCTACAACGCCGTCAACCAAGCCTTCAAAGACACCTTCCCGATTCTATTCGGCGGAGGGACTGCAGAGCTTAGGTTGACTGATCCAGACAACCTCCTTGAGACCGGGGTAGAAATTGTAGCTCAGCCTCCAGGCAAAAAACTACAATCCGTGACACTTCTGTCGGGTGGTGAAAAAGCGCTTACGGCCGTTTCATTGATTTTCGGAATCTTCAGCATCAAGCCAAGCCCATTCTGTGTTCTCGACGAAGTCGACGCTCCCCTGGACGATGCTAACGTTGGACGATTCAACCAACAGATTCGCAAGATGAGTGAGACTTCTCAAATTATCATGATCACCCACCATAAACACACCATGGAATCAGCCGATGCACTCTTCGGTGTCACAATGGAAAACCCAGGAGTATCAAAAGTGGCCAGCGTAGAACTTGGCGAACTAAAAGTTAAATAGGTTTATTCGCCGGAGCGACAAGTCTGTCGCTCCGGCCCTTCAAACACAAGAATGTCACCACGATTTAAAGACTCCAGCCAACTACATAGAAGACTCGGCAATGCCGAATCACCCATCTCAGACGCCAAGGCCCTCCTTTGGATTATATGTCTTGCCTTTGTTAGTGTTGGAGCAAGAAACTTTGAAGATGGACTGAGTCTCGACGCCCCTCTTTACGCCTCTATCGCTCGCAATATTGCCCGAACTGGTGAATGGTTCTTCATGTATGGGAACGTCCCTGACTTCGTCCCCTTTGCTGAGCACACTCATTTTGGTTTTTGGCTTCAAGCACTCATTTTCAAAGTCTTACCTGCAGCAGATTGGAGCGTGAGAATACTCGGGCACCTCAGCTACGTTATCAACCTGTTCTTAGTCTTTAAAATAGCGAAGTATTTCTTCAATCAGACGACGGCAGTCATTAGCGTTTTACTTCTGTGGAGCTGGGCCGTCTTCTCGAACTTCCATTCCACGTTTTATCTCGATGGTCCCACACTGAGTTTTGGACTCGGGTTTCTATATTTTTACTACAAAGCCCTCTACTCGCAAAAAAAGAAAACCATGGGATACGCCGCTCTTGCCGGAACACTGCTCGGACTTGCTGCCCTGACCAAAGGTCTAACGTTTCTAGTTTTTGGCCCAACAGCTGCCGCCATCTTCCTCTCGACAATCGACTTCAAGCGACCGAATAAATCAAAAATTCTAAAACATCTTGGCCTATCGGGCCTGACGCTGGCCGCACTGGGAATCTGCTTAGCCCTTTATTACGCAGCCATCAAAAACAGCTCCGTCCCAAATTTTCTTGAAATTTATCACCAAAGACAATTTGAAAATAGGTTTCAGCAGGCATGGAACTGGTCCATGCTGTGGGATTTCGGCTTCTGGAAACGCCTTGCTAGAGATACACATTGGCTCACACTATTTCTCCCCCTAGCACTTTTTCGTGTTCGCAAACACCCACCAACTTGGATCATCTTCACCTTCTTTGCGACAGGCCTCATGATGTATGCCCCTGCTTCTCGAATTGGAGGCCAGTATTGGCTCATCCTTATGCCGCCCCTCGCCATACTGCTTTCAGGAGCTTTCAGCACCTCAAAATGGGGCAGCAATATAAGTCCTGCAAAATGGACGAAAAACACACAGATCATCGCGGTCGCTATCGTATTGCTGATCCAATACCTGCCATTTCGAACGCACGTCTCCAGATACCCAGACGTCACTCCATTTACTGACGAACTAAAGAAAGCCGGATCTATCAACCATCTTTTGGTGAGCGGCCCAAGCAAGGCACTCACCTTCATCACGCTTTCCCCGTTTGGTTGGTATCCCGACCTTCCAGTCAATTATCTAAAAGAAGAGCTTTTACGTGGCTACAACACCTCCGCCCCTATCCCGCTCGAGGAGCAGAGCCCCAAAAATCTCTTCAGACTACCCGGACCCCGGTCTGCCATCTTTCACTTCGTAGACCCATCCCATAGAACAGACGGCCTTGCAGAACAGATAAATGAGTTTGAAGCTCTTACCCCAGATGGAACCAAGATCTCTTACTGCCTCATTCAGCGCATTGGAAACTCGACTCTCTTCGTTCCTAAGACTTCGACAAAACCCTATTCTTGTGTAAAATAGTTCTCGTATGGAAGAGCTTTTCACAACCCCTGCAATCACTATGTCTATCTGCGCTTTAGTGGGAGTTGCAGTCATTCTTTATGTCTTCAAAAAGTTTGATGGCGAGTAACAACTCTAAAATCTTCTACCTGCTGCTAGCGATAATTTTCCTCGCCGCAGCCCGACCTTCATCCTCCATTGCTTCATCCAATGCCTCCATCGATGCTTCCATCAAAAATACCCCACAAACGCACAGTCTTAGGGCCTTTGTGTCATCTGTTGTCTCAGAAGATGACACCTTCAAAATATCGGAGCTTGAGACTGAGTCCACCGAACTAGATGCCAAATACGCGAGTCAGCATTTCTCACTTAATGCTGAGGCTGAACTTGCTAAACCCACTGTTCAAAACTTTCCAGATCGATCTCTTCCAAGGTGGTCTCTAAACTCGGTGAACACTCTGCCCTACGGCCTAAGTTTGAATTACGAACTAAGCCGTAACCTCGACGTCTCATCTCCAGAGCAAGAACAAAGCTTTGGCATAGGGCTCAATCTTTGGCCGAATTTTTTGGGGACTGTGGACCGGACAAAAGCGGACAGTGCAGATCATCTTTGGCAGTCACAGAAATCTAGCCATGAAGCCGCAAAACTAGAGAGTTGCATGAATGCAAGACAGGACTATGGCGACGTCTTGAACCTCGCAGCCAAGCAGCAACTTGCTCAAACCAAAAGCAAACAATCCGAAAAGGTCTTTTCTCAACTGCGTGAAAAATTTAGACGCAAACAAATTCGGGAAATAGACTATCGAGGCGCCGAGGTAGACCTTGCAAATACTCAAGTTGAACTTTTAAGCACCAAAGAAAACAAGCAAACCAAGCTCAATCAACTTAAGCCCCTTGGCAAAGCTCATGACATAGCGATAAAAATTTCAAAAAATCTTGAGACCATGAACAGCGATGCTTTGAAACGCTTCATAAAAGCAGAGTTGATCGAAGAGAATGTTTTTTCTCCTGAGCTTTCAATTGAAACACATCCAGAGCTCAGGGCCAGCCAAGAAGCGCGCCTTGCTTACGAAACACAATCCAAAGAAGCCTCATCCAACTTAGCTCCGCGCTTCGACCTTGCCTTTTCAAGGTCTGAGGGTGATATTACAAGCCTAGTGCCGAGCCAGCATAGCTTTGGAGCCACATTGTCTTGGAATTTTTGGTCACCAGGAAAAAATTCAGCAGCATCTAGGGCGAGGATCGCAGCACTCAAGGCCTCCGCCAGCCACAGACTCAAAACGAGAAAGATCCAAGAAAAACTATTAAATCTAAAGACTCGAATCACAACACTACGCGAGAGCATTGCCATCTATGAGAGCCAACAAGGCTCCGCACAAAAGCAACTCACTCTTGCCTCCAATGATTTGAATTATGGCCGCATGAACATCGAAAGCTATCTAAACTTTCGAAACTCTTATTGGAATATTGAAGAAAGAATCATCAACACTTACCTGCAACTTTTCACAGCCCAAAATGAGTTTCTCTACCTATCGGCCAACAGCAAAACCATCTGCCTAGAGTAAATTTCACTGTGCGCGGTAAAAAGTTGAAACCCCAAAATGCCGTGGCATAAGTCCTCAATCATTCTAAATAGTTGGTTTGCGATTAGGACTATGGGGGTGAATGGCAAGCGCCAGCTTGCCAGAGGGG